>JAGRHQ010000459.1 GCA_020444905.1 Candidatus Competibacteraceae bacterium | reverse complement strand
CTTCAGGGATGATGGCAGTCTCCGCGCATGCCGCATGAATCCAGGCTTGTACGTGGATATCCTGACGGACGGTATCGACATAGCGCGCGGCCAGTTCCGGCAGAGCGACGCCATAAGTATGAAAGCGCAGCGCCACCGGCGCGAACATGGCATCGGCGCAGGTGAAACGCCCGAACAGCCAGGGCCCCTCCTCATCGTCGCCGATCGCCTGACGACAGGTGCTCCAAAGAGCCACCACCCGCTCGATTTCCGCCTGAGCCACCAGCGAGGGCACGACGCCCGCGCGTCGGCTACGGCAATTGAAAGGCAATTCCTCACGCAGCGCGGCGAAACCCGCATGCATCTCGCTGGCCGCCGAACGGGCCAGCGCCCGTTCATGCACATCGACCGGCCAGACCGCCGGATACCGTTCAGCCAGATATTCGCCGATCGCCAACGACTCCCAAATCACCCGATCGCCGTCCAGCAGGACCGGAACCCGGCCGGAAGGGGAATAGCGGGCAATCTGAGCCGCGGTGTCCGGCGCATGCAGCGGGACGGAAATCTCCTGAAATGTCACCCCCAGATGCCTCAGCAACAACCAGGGACGCAACGACCAGGATGAGTAGGTTTTATTG
>JAGRHQ010000458.1 GCA_020444905.1 Candidatus Competibacteraceae bacterium | reverse complement strand
ACGGCGCAGGACGTAACCGCGGCCTTCGCTGCTCGGAATCACGCCGTCGGTAATCAAAAATGCACATGCACGGATATGATCGGCGATGACTTTGAGCGAGTTATCTTCGAGGTTTTGCGTGTGGGTTTCGCGTGCGGCGGCTTTGATCAATTCCTGAAACAGGTCGATGTCATAGTTGCTGTGCACGTGCTGCATAACCGCGGAAATGCGTTCCAGACCCATGCCGGTGTCGACCGACGGTTTGGGCAGCGGGTGCAGCTCGCCGTTGCTGTCGCGGTTGTATTGCATGAACACCAGATTCCAGATTTCGATGTAACGGTCACCATCGGCGTTGGCGGAACCCGGTGGGCCGCCTGCAACATCGGGGCCATGGTCGTAAAAAATCTCGGTACACGGGCCGCACGGGCCGGTATCGCCCATTTGCCAGAAGTTATCCGAGGTATCAATGCGGACGAAACGTGCAGGATCGATTTTGATTTCATTGAGCCAGATATCGGCGGCCTCATCGTCTTCGGCATAAACGGTGACCCACAGTTTGTCCTGCGGGATGTTGAGCGTGTCAGTCAGGAATTCCCAGGCAAACTGGATCGCGTTGCGTTTGAAATAATCACCGAAACTGAA
>JAGRHQ010000457.1 GCA_020444905.1 Candidatus Competibacteraceae bacterium | reverse complement strand
CACCGCGCTGGAGGTCGCCCAGATTACCCTGCAGCGGTTTACCGAGCAGGGACCTGGCGAACAGGCGCTGGAGGAAGCCCGGCAAAATATTACCGGCGGCTTCGCGCTGGATCTCGCCGGCAATCGTAAATTGGCGAATTATTTGGGGTTGATTGCCTTTTATCACCTGCCCCTGGATTACCTGCAAAACTTTGTTAGCCTTATGAACAACATCAGCCTGGAGCAGGTCAAGGACGCTTGGCAACGACATATTCAGCCTGACCGGTTGATTACCGTGGTGGTCGGCGGTGGTGAGAATGCCCCCGATTCGTCGGCGCAGCCACTGAAAAAAGGTTCATAATGAAAACGCCAATTCCCGCCTTATTGCTCATCATCATGCTACCGGTCAGCGCAGGAGCGCAGAGCGGCCTGGAACAGCGGATCGAGGATCTGGAAAAGCGCGTGAAGATGCTGGAGGAACAACTGATTTCCCGCACCGCGCCTCCCCCGCAAGTCATGCCACAATCGGGCTTTTCCGCCGCGAAGTTTATCGAGCCGACCTCCTCTGGACAGCGCTGGATTCGTTTCAACGCGGACGGAACCTTCCTGTTGCGCACGCCCGCGGAGCAGTTCAAGGGAACCT
>JAGRHQ010000456.1 GCA_020444905.1 Candidatus Competibacteraceae bacterium | reverse complement strand
AAAGCAAAAGCTGCACTTGGTGATGAGAAACTGAATACGGAATTGGAGGAGATCAAGCAGCAGGTCGAGCAAAAAATTCTTCAAGCCAAGATGGAGGATATTGATGCCATCATCAAACGATACAAAGAGACGATTTCATTGATTGACAACTCTGCGTGCATGAGTGCTGAAGAGAAAGCCAAACTATATGCTGAAGCAACAAATAACTGTTCAATCGGCACCGAAAATGCGTAATCAAGGCGACTTGATGAGCAAATCGTAACCCGTTTTTCCGGGAAAGAACCCTCCATTTCTAATCCCTCGCCCGCAGGCGGGAGAGGGGCAGGGGTGAGGGCCGTTTTTCAACCGGTTAGCTCACTAGAAGCTGTCTAACGCCTCTAAAGCGACTGCTGTCACTCCGGCTCCTGACCCAGTTTCTCGATTTCCGTCTTTTATCTCCGATTTCCGTACATGACGGGCACAATTTTTTCTAGTAAAAAATACTCGCAACAATTCAATCCTCTCTCCCTCATTCAAGGAGAAGAGGGTTGAGGTGATTGAACGGTTACTCTCCGAATATCTTTATCTTGTCCTAACTCACTGGAGAACACAAAGATGAAAACTCGCATCATGATTGCTTTGA
>JAGRHQ010000455.1 GCA_020444905.1 Candidatus Competibacteraceae bacterium | reverse complement strand
ATTATAAGCTCGTGGATCATGTGGACGGGTTATACTTTGACCAGTTGCAGGCGGTTTTTACCGATATGACGGGATTGGAGACGCAGCTATGAATTACAATGTCAAATTCGCAACAGACAGAAATTCAACGTACTCCACACACCGCACTTTTGATAATTGCGATGAAGCGATTAGTCACGCAAATTATTTAGTTCGTTTCTTCGGAGAATTAACCGGATTAACGAACGTCATTGTGCAAACCGAATATGACGAAACAGTTTTGTTTTTGTCGGCACAGGAGCAGGAGGTTGCAGCCTATTGACATCCTCCCCGGCCTAAAGACCGGGGTCTCTCTCGGAGGAGAAAATGAATTTCATCATCTACGTTTCAAATACTGGCGGTCAGGAATCCAACTTTTTCAGCTACGAGGACGTATTCTACGGCGATCACCCCGGCGTTTATGTCGCACCTGAAAAGAGTCTGTCCACAGTCGGACATATCGAAGTGGAGGGAATGGACGAGGCGCTCGACTACCTCTACCACCTCACCACGACCGGCGATTGGCGCGGAGAGAGACCCAAATACCGGTGCCAGTTCGTTCCTGAGCCGCCGAAAGACTTGATAAAGGATTTACTATGATCGA
>JAGRHQ010000454.1 GCA_020444905.1 Candidatus Competibacteraceae bacterium | reverse complement strand
CGGGGCGTGAAACAACGCCTCCGCCGCCGCATCGGGCGACAACGCCGGGTCGATCAGGTGACGTCCGGTCAGGGCGTGGTAGCTGCGGCGTAATCGTTCCGCGTGTTCGACTTGGTAGCGATTGGCGGGACAGGGGACGACCATGGGGGACTCCGGCCTCGAAGGTGAGAATTCCACGGGCCGGACCGACGTTTACCGTGAAAGCGGCGTCTTCATGGGTTCCGCGGGGAAGATCATGATCCTGCAGGGGGTTATCCCCGCATCGTCGTGGATGAGCTAGGCCGTTTGAGGACCTTAATCGTCCGAGCGGACCGAAGTAAATTGGGAGGAATTTTGGTCTCGTCCACCCGCTCGTAAAACCGGCGTTCCGCCAGCGATAGTTCGGATCGGGGTCTGAGGACGATCCGCTGGGCTTCGGGGGACAAGGCCTGAAAGACGGCGTCGCTGGCTTGCCCCCAGGTGCGGGCGATGGGCAGGTAATCACGAATCGGCAGTTGAACCGCCGGACCCCGCAGGATCGGATCTCCCATCGTCGCGCCGATCATCTGGCCGATGGCGGTCGCGATCAGATCGTTGCGCAGCGATTCGGCCACGCAGAACACCAGCATGGATTGCAATTCGAACTC
>JAGRHQ010000453.1 GCA_020444905.1 Candidatus Competibacteraceae bacterium | reverse complement strand
GAAAAATCGATATGCCAAATACAGTAAAAATAACATGCCTGCATACTTTAGTACTTGTTCTGCAGCCGGATAGGTGGATATAACGTAGACTAGCCCCAATCCAATAGCTAGTGACTGAAATATACAAGTGATGTTTGTACCCAGCCAAAATGGAATACTACTTCGAACCCCAAATGAACTGCCTAGTGCGCCAAACAAAACATTCGCTGGCCCTGGGCTTATCGCCAGCGGGCCGAATATTAAAATCCATTGTGTTGTAGCCTCTGTGCTCATTATTTAAAAGTCTAACGCCGCAAATCACCGACGGTAAAAAGCAGAGCGACGAAGGAGCGGCGCTTGTTGCTGTCCAAGTGCATTTTCCCCTTTATGTTGTTGCATATTCTACTGCTTTTTGTGCATGAATGGCTGTAGTATTCAATAGACTTACCGTAGTGTCAGCTTGATTGACTAACATGCCAATTTCCGTACAGCCTAGAATAACGGCTTCAGCGCCTTGAGCTGCCAAAACATCGATGATGCGCAAATACTCTGCCTTTGACGCTGCTTCTGTAATTCCCAGGCAAAGCTCCTGATAGATCACTTTGTGGACAATTTCTCTATCTGCTTTATTAGGCACCAATACTTTCA
>JAGRHQ010000452.1 GCA_020444905.1 Candidatus Competibacteraceae bacterium | reverse complement strand
AGCCGCCGGGCTGCTTTTTTCAGGAGTTCATCGCCCACATCATGCCCAAAGGTATCGTTAATCGCCTTGAAACGATCCAGATCGAGAAATAGCAGCGCCAATTGTTCGCCACTGCGATCAGCCTGGCTCAAGGCGTGCTCCAGCCGGTCCTGGAACAGATAACGGTTAGGTAAACCGGTGAGTGCATCATAGTTGGCCAAATAGGCCATTTGTCCTTCGGCGTGCTTGCGCTCGGTAATGTCCTGGATCGTGCCGACCCATCGCTTTCCCGACACTTCCATGTCGCTCACCTCTCCTTGCAAGAGGACGATGCGCTCCTCGCCGCCCGGACAGACCAGGGTCGTTTCCTGTTGGAAACGAGTTTCGTGCAGGGGCAGGGTAAAATATTTGCGGATCTGATCGCGCTGATCGAACCTGATGAAACCAAGCATCTCATCGACCGTGGGTGTGAAAGTCAGGGGATGCGCGCCAAAGATGCGATAGACTTCCGCCGACCAGTGCAATTCCGGACGACCTGGCTGCCAACTCCAGGAACCCAGACGGGCAATGCGCTGCGCCTGGTCGAGAAGTTCATGGCTGTTTCGTAAATTTTGGGCCAGTTTATTGAGCGTCAGGGCCAATTGATCA
>JAGRHQ010000451.1 GCA_020444905.1 Candidatus Competibacteraceae bacterium | reverse complement strand
TCAAGTAACCTTCTTCCACGACATACCGATACCCGACCCCGGTTTTGACCAGCCGCGCCAAGAACTTCGGCACAGCGCGCGGCGGTAGGGCGATGCACGGTCCCAGGCCAGGCCGCCGCCGCTCATCCAGCCGCAGGCCGAATAAGCGCCGCAACAACAGGGCGTCTTCGCCATACGCTTCCACTTGTCGTCCTACGCGCATCAGGACAATACCTGGTCCTTGCCGATGAAAGAAGCGCCATTGACTGACCAGGGAACTGACGCTGAGCGGTTGCCAGAGCGGGATGAGGCGGATGGATACAGGATGAGAGCGAAATTCCCCCCGGCCCCCCTTTTTCAAAGGGGGGAGTCTCGAATCTTTGCGGCGGCTGTTGACCAACGGGGGGAAATACGGTTTGGCGATCAGCGCGAGCCAGGGATACCGACACCATAGAGATTGTGTCAGACGGTGCGCATCCGCGTGGCTGAAGTGGCCGAGATAGCTAGCCAGCACCGAACGCAATTGTTCACGCTGGCGACGTGGCAAGCGAACGAGTACCGGCGAGTGGTCAAAATCCCCCCCGGCCCCCCTTTTACAAAGGGGGGAGATCTTTAACAAAGGAGGGTGAGGGGGGATTTTGGCCCCATCG
>JAGRHQ010000450.1 GCA_020444905.1 Candidatus Competibacteraceae bacterium | reverse complement strand
GAAGCACCCGAGCATTGACGCGTTTTCTGGTGATGCGGGCTATCGCGGGACGGCCGTGAAGTTCGTGGACGAGACGCTCGGGCTGGTCCTGCACCTCTCAACCAAGATCAAAGACGGATGGGCCGTCCTTCCAAAACGTTGGGTTGTCGAGCGCACGTTCGCTTGGCTCGGTCGCTTCCGCAGGCTCAGCAAGGATTTTGAGATCCTGACGGGCACAGCCGAAAATATGATCCGCATCGCCATGCTGAAGAAAACGCTTGCAAATTGCGTCTGAACTTTTGCCAGACAGACTCTTAAGCTCGTCTGTCAGAAACTAACGCAACACAACCCCTGCCGCCACGCTTTGCTAGGCGGAAAGCGCGCGCGCCAGAACGCTGAAAATTCGGTCGTCGGTGGTTTGCGCGACGTTGAAGCGTAAAAAGTCACTTGCGCTCAAGGATTGACTGAAAGCGTTGCCCGGTGCCAGCACCACGCTATCTTTCAAGCATGACCGCGCGATGGTGGCAGCGTTTATGCCTTCCGGCAGTCGGCACCATAGGAACATGCCGGCCTGAGGAACCAGCCAGGGCCGGATGCCGATGGCCTTGAGCCGTGCAATGGTCTTCATCATTGCTTCGGCCAGTCGTAGC
>JAGRHQ010000044.1 GCA_020444905.1 Candidatus Competibacteraceae bacterium | reverse complement strand
ATATCGTTATCCATCTTCTATTACCTCTAATGTAATAATTTATTATTACTCATGTGTTGGGTAACGTCCACTCACTGATTAAATTATTTTTTTTGGAGCCTGCTGCCAGTCCTACACCTCTCGCAGGTGCTGATTCCGGTCTAGCGGTGCGCGTCCCTGCTGAGCGTCGCGCTTCCGGCGCGCAACGCCTTTCTTTCGCCCAAATCCCCGGCGCTGAATCGTTGAGCGTCCGGCGCTCGCGTCTGTGGTACGGCGCGGGCTATCCATGCCCGCTTGCCGAGGATGGGCAGCAACACTCCCAAGCTTGAAGGAATCCCTGGTTGACAAGAATGCCGCGCGCGCGTGTCTTCTCATTATGCCCCGCGTATCCCCAGCCACAAGGGGGGCGGGGCATCCATGCCCCACCTTGGCTGCGGGCGCTTCAGGGCCGGACGGTCATCCCACAGCCATCACCCGAAGGGGAGCCGGACGGTAGGCGGTTTCTGGAACCAGCGCCCTTGCCCTTGCGGCTGGGGCCCCTCGCGGGTCGCTGAGGACACGTCGCGGCGCGCGGTAGGCTGGCGTGGTGCTGGCCGGCGTGGCTGTGGCCTTGGGGGTGCCTCGTGTCCCGTCCTCTCTCTCCTTCCTTCGTGGTGCCGGGCGCTGGCCGTGGCGGTGCCCCGCTGTCGGCTCGTCCCTGGCGGTCGGTGGTGGGTTCTGCGCTGTGGGCCGGTGCTGCCCGGTGGCGGTTGCGGCGGTCGGCCCGGTCGTTCTCCGGCTTCGTGGTGGTGGCGGGTTTTGTCTCGCTGCCTGCCGCGACTACCTTTGCTGCGTCGTGGGGCTGGTGGTGTGGCTGTTCTTGCTGCGTCCGCCGGTTCGGTGGTGGCCTCTTCGGGGTCTCGGTGCCGGTTGCCCCGGTGGCCTCCTGCCGGGGTGTGGTGCCTGCCGCTCTGCCGCCGGTTGCTGCGTGGTGCCGGGCCTGATCTTCGTCGGGCCGGGGCGGGCTTTCGGGCCTGCTCCAGCCTTTTGCCGTCCGAACCGTGCCCTCCTTGGCAAGACCGCCCGCTCCCGGCGGGCTGAGGAAAGGCGGCAAGTCCGATGAATCCCCCCGCGCAGCCAAGGAGCAGGACGGCCACGGGATCACGTCAATCAAACCCTCGACCCTTGCCGCACAGGAGATGACCACGGGAAATCCGCTCGCACGCACCCCCGCCCGCTGTGCTCGGCATGGTGATGCCCCCGTGGCCGCCCCCAGTCAAGGCGGCGCGGGCTTTCCATGCCCGCGCTTGGCGGCGTCGCGCATCCATGCGCGCCGCTCGGCCTTGACAGGGGTCGTCCCCTGGGGGCCACTGGTCGCCGTGCGCGTGCGGGCGCGGTGTGTGCGCGCTGTCGCGGCTGGCGGGCGCTTAGTCTTTCCCCTTGTTGCGCCGCTTCGCGGCACAGCTCCCTCTGCTTTAGTCGCCGCCCGCTGAGCGGTTTTTTTGTGGCGGTTTATCCCGAGTTTCCCGAAAAAATAAATATCAAAAGATATTTATTTTTTTATATCTTTTGATATAATAAAAGAATGGATTCAGGGTAAAACGGACGGCAGTAAATACCCATTTTCCTTTGAATAGCGGAGGTCACCCCGATGTCAGCTTATACCCCTTCTTACGCGATTGAACCCAATGATCTCTGGTTTCACGAGGCGGAAGAACGCGCTGAAAGACGCGAGGCGATACGCGACACATTTATCGTTGACGCGGTTGAATTACTTGAAATCGTCGCCGAAAAAGAAACGCGATTTCTTCACGAGGAAAAAATGGTTTCTTCGTTGTTTGAAGCGGTTTTTGATCAGATTTTTTCTCAGGCCGATAAGCACAGTTGTTTTGAAAATTTCCTGTTCCTGATCTGGAAGAAAAATCACAAAAGTCCGCAAATGACTGAGGATGCACAACTGGCTCGATTGATGGATTTGGAAATCAACATCTATCTCAATCGAAAAGCCAGGGAGATTTACCGATGAAAAAAGGCGCTTGCGTTGCAGCTAACAACGCGAGCGCCCCACTGTAACCCCGAAACATGCGAATGAAACGAGGTAAAAATCATGCTAACCGCAATACAACCGGACTGGCAAGCCCTACTTGCCGCCGACCCCGCTTATCAGGCTTGGATGAACGCCGAACAAGCCTACTTCAACATGCTGGCGCAGCAAGAGGAAACGCGCTGTTACCCGTATGGCCGACCTGAACAAGATACCGGTTGGTCTTGGGAAAAGCCGATGAGGGAGCGCGCGCCATGATCTACCTGCATCCGCACATGACCTTGAAAACGGCTGCTTATTTCCTGCGTCTGAGCGGTTACCGCTTGCGCTGGAACATGCAAAAGCGCGTCGTTGAAATCATCCCTATCCAATCCCTTTAACTGGCGAGGCGCCCGCCAGTAATGGCGGGTTGATGAACATGGGAAACATGAACGAAATCACCCTTGACGATGTAACCCAACTTGAACCGGGTCAGATTTTGGCGGATTCGGTACGGCAATGGCGCTCGGATTGCCAAGCGGGGCAATTCAAAATCGGTTCCAGCAATTTCCGTGGCCCCAAGCTCGATATGGAATTGGTGGGCGCTCAGATTTCCGATGGGGAGTTCTTTGGATACCCCTTGCAGAAATGGCTGGCCATTTTGTTTGTTGACCCGGAAGGGGTTTTATCATCGATCTTATTCAAGACAGAAAGTCTTGATCAGTTCGATGAATTGCGCCGGACGTATCGGCTTAAAGGCGAGTCGCTTCTAGGCAAAACCATTCGGGCACATATGAGCAAACGGGCATCACGCGCCAATGGAAACAGTTATTTTGCGGTTGAATTTGAGGTTGTGAGCGAAGGCAAATATGCCGCCGCGATCTCAGAGTTCCGCAAACTGCATTACACACCGGAATTTATTCGGCTGATTGAATCGAAGCCGGACGAAAGCGGCAACGCTAACCCCGAGAACGGCAACGGCAATAGCAAGAAGAAGTAGCCGCCATCGCGCCAAGGAGGGCGCATTTTAAGGAATCCCCGAATGAACAATCATGACTACCAGAACTTACCGGGTATTTCCTCGCACTGGCTCATTGAGATGCTGAATAGCCCCGCCGCTTGCTATAGAAAATACCTTGACTCGCAACGGCCCGCCCAGGAACAAACCGCCGCGATGCGGTTAGGAACGCTCGTTCATTGTCTGGCGCTGACGCCTGAACAGTTTACCCACAGTTTCATCGTGGCCGACTACGAACGCCGCAGCATCGCCGGGAAAGCGCGGTACGCTCAGTTGAGTGAAACCGGCCTGATCCCGATCAAACGCGCCGAACTGGATCAGGCGCTGGCCATCGTCGACGCTTTGCACGCCAAGCCTGCTGTCCGTAAATTGCTGCAACGCAGCAAAAAGGAGCGGACAGTTATTCAACCCCGGAAACGCGGTTTGCTGCCTCTCAAGGCCCGCCTTGATCTTCACTATGAAGCGAGGCGGCAAGTCACCGAACTCAAAACCACCTGGAACCTTGCCGCCATGCAAGCGGCGATGGAACGTTACCGCTATCCGCTGTCCGCTGCGTTCTACTGTGACATGGTAAGCGGTGAAAGCGTGGTTTTTGTGTTTGTGGAGACCACGCCGCCGCATGAGGTGGCGGTGATCCCGATAGAACGCCCACAGCTCCAGGCCGGACGCGAGCAATGGCAAACCGCCCTGGCGCGCTTCGATGAGTGCTGGGCGGCGAACCATTGGCCGGAAGCCGAACCGGGCAAGCCGGACGATGATCCGCTGATATTGCCCGCTGCATTCATGGCCGCGACCCCGAACCGACCCCGGTTTGACCTCCCAGTCGGCGAGCTGGCCCTGTAACCCATCGCGCCACTCGGCGACCGCCGAGCGATACCGATTACCTGGCGGTTTCCGCCTGCTGTGCAAGCGTCACCGGCCCCGTCTGCAAAACGACATCGTACCCGGCCTAAACAGCCTTACCGGCTGCCGGTCGGGAAATTCGGTCTGTGTCGATGCAATCCGTCATACCAAAAGATATAAAGTCCGGCTGTCTTGTGATAGATTGTCGCTCTCCTATCTTGCGGGAGAGCGATGACATGGACTATCTGCTCATATTGCAACAACGGCGGCGTGAACACCTCAAACGGCTGCTGGCCGATTACCGGACGCAACGCGAATTCGGCGAGGCGACCGGGCTGGCGGTCAATCAAATCAGCCACATTCTGAATGGCGTGCGTGAGATGGGCGAGGAGATTGCCCGGCGCATCGAGAGCGCCCTGGGCAAGCCCCTGGGCTGGATGGACGCTGATCCCGACCGGAAACTCGCGCCCGAAACCGCCTTGGGGAACCTGTCGGCGGATCAGACACAACTGCTGCACGACTACCGGCAACTCTCTCCCCAACGCCAGGCTGCCTTGCGCGAGACCTTGGCGGGCTATGTGTTGCTGGAACAGCGACAGCAGCGGAAGGAACGAAGAGCGTAGCAGCGACAAATCGCTCCATCACCGCCGACGTTCGGAGGCATGCTCAGCAACGGGCTACCGAAGCGCTATTCTGGAAGCCGATTTGAGGGTTCAGGTCGCAATGGACGCCCTGCGCTAGTGATGGGCTGGTGTGAGCGTGCGTCTTCACCGCAGCGGCGGCAACGTGGCTTTGCTGGTTAAAGCCGTTGACCGTGGGAAGATGGCTCAGGTCTTGGCGCATCGAGGAAGAGGCCGAGCGGCTGTTCAGTGTCGGGCCTTGATCGTTAAAGCCAGCATGAGCCAAACCAGACAAGCCAAGGGTCAGGGTGAAGGCGGCAGCGGTGAGAACGGTTTTCATGATAAGTACTCCTGAAGTCAATGGTTGGATTCGTTAGCCGTGTGGGCGGCGGTCTCAGGAGTACTTACGCAGGGGAGAGCGATTGGGATGCAGCCTATCCGCCGCCTTCCGGTCGGTAGCGAGGTCCGTTCAGTCCTCGGGGAGCGTCACGGCGGCCATCAACGCGGGTCCGTCCTGGCGCGTGGCGTTCACCGCCGTTCCCACCGGCCAGAGCCGTAGCCGCTCGGGGGGACAGGATGCCAGCAACGGTTTCAGGACGGCAGGATCGGTGATCGCCGGATCGAGCCAGCGGGCCTCGTCCTGGGGGTCGAGAATTACCGGCATCCGGTCATGGATTGGGGCGATGACGGCATTAGCCTGGGTGACCAGGATCGTACAGGATTCGAGAATCTGGCCGTCGCGTTCCCAGCGTTCCCATAGTCCGGCGAAGGCGAGGGGTTGCCCATCTGCCGGGGCGATGCAATACGGCTGCTTGCGGGAACCGACTTTGCGCCATTCGTAGAAACCATCGGCGGGAATGAGACAGCGCCGACGGCGGAATGCGTGGCGGTAGGTGGGCTTATCGGCCACGGTTTCAGCACGGGCGTTGATCGTGCTGTACGATGTTCGGGGTTCCGGCGACCAGGCCGGCACCAGACCCCAGCGCAACGCGACGGCTTCCCGTTGTCCCGATTCGCCCTGGTGGATGGCCAGGACGGACTGACTCGGCGCGACGTTATAGCGCGGCGTCAAGATTGGCACGGTCGAGAGCTGGAAGCGTTCGGCCAGCATCTCGCCGCTGGTGGATTGGATAAAGCGGCCACACATGTAGAGTCTTTATGCGGTCGGCTCAGGGCATCCGATAAGTTATAGCGCTCAGCGTCGCCCCCTGCGGGTCTTGCAGAACGCAAAACCGGCCCACTTCAGGAATATCTTCGGGCGGACGTAGCAGTTTCCCGCCCAAGCTCTCCACTTGCCGGGCGGTGGCGTCGACATCATCCACGGTAACACAGACGCCCCAGGCCGGGGGCTTCCCGGTGCATTCCGAGGGCGGGGCCATCATCCCGCCGACCGGCTCGCCATTGATTTTCACCAGCGTATAGGGCGCACCTCCGCCGAGGAAGTCTTCAAAAGTCCAGCCGAACAGCGCGCCGTAAAACGACCGGGCGGCGGCGACATCGGGAGTCATCAACTCATTCCAGCTAAAAGCACCATGCTTCATCAACGCGTCGTGCATCGTCATTACCTCGTCAGGTTGGAAAGAGAGAAAGAGAGAAAGAGAGAAAGAGAGAAAGGAAGTACTCATCCTGCATCAGGATGAAAGCCGTCCCGGCCAAAGCCGATGTACCGCCCAGCGCACTACGCCCCAGATTTGGCAGTCCGGTTTACCACTCAAAAGCTGGTCAGGGACCTCGGGACATGCGGATTGTAAGACCCGCCGCCCCTGGGCATCACGGCCCACATACCGAAGCGCGAATGCGTCATTGATGACCGCTACGGTTAGACTGCCCGTACTAGCGGCGGCTGTGCGATCTACGACAAGCAAATCTCCGTGGTGAATGCCTTGCTCCCGCAGGTCGTCACCCTGGACACGCAAAAAAAATGTGCTCTCCGGGTTGTGGATCAGGTGCGTGTCCAAACTCAGGCGACGCGCAACGCCATCATTCGCCGGTGCGGGGAATCCAGCGGGGACGGGCGTTGCCAGCAGGGGCCAGCCCGTTGCAATGTCGGGCATCGGCGCGGCTAGGGTATCCAGCCAGGGAGGAAAAGCACGAGGGGTTGGGCGTTCAACCAGAGCGGTCAGCATCAGGATGATCTCCGGTAATTGCGAATCAAGCCGACCACCACGCCGAAGATCTGCAAGCGATCGCCGGGTCGGAGGGTCGGATAAGCGGGATTGGCCGGTTTTAGCACGGCTTGGTCGTCTTCCGCCGCCAAGGTTTTCAGGGTGAACTCATTGTCGATGATGGCGACGACCACATCGCCGGGCCGTGCGGGCGCATCCCGCTCAACAACCACGCGGTCGCCGGGGTGAATGCCCGCGTCAATCATCGAGTCACCGGTCACCGGAATCAGGACGGTGCGCGAGGGGTGGCGTACCAGCCAGGCGTCAATGGCGTGGGCATCCCCGCTGTCGGCGGCGGCCCACGGTACCCCAGCCGGTACGGGCGCATCCGCGAGTGGCCGCTCGAAAAAGCGGCTCGTGGGTGTCCAGCGCCCGTCGGGGGTGCGCTCCAAAAACCCAGCATCCCGCAACCGCTTCAGCACCTTGGCGACCCCTGCGCGCGAGACCAGACCCAGCACGGCTTGCAACGGTTCATACGCGGGCAGGCTGCGCCATTGGGCATAGTAGTCCTGCAAGCGGGCCAGATAGGCGGCGTCGTTCGATGGTCGAGGCATGGTGTACCGGTATTAGTAAACAAATGTTAACTAATACTAGGAAACCAAAAGACCGCTGTCAAGCGGCAATCGTTCGTGCGGGGTCAGTGGGTGCGACGGGCGGATTCAGGCGGCCTTGCGTGGCCTTCAAGAGCATCGATGACTGAGGCGAGCCGATAGGCCACATCCATCGCCGTCGCTTGGCCGGTCAGAACATGATCGCACAGGGCGCGCAGGACAACGGGCAGGTTGCCAATCAATTGCTCAGGGGTGGGATACTTCTCGCCTTCGCAGTGACTGCGAACCATCGCGATCAAAGCATCGGTTGTAGCGCTTTCCGGGTCGAGATTATTAATGGTTAAGCGATGCGGATGAGGGTAGGGTTTGTCGGTCATGGTAGATTGCTAGTGAGGAGACACTATTTCGCTTTGGCTGTCGCTCGCATGAACCGGCTAAGGTGATAAGTGGCCAGTTGAGCGTCAGCGTCGGATAAACGAGTAGGACAGTGTTCTAGGAAAGCCGGTAATGCCTTGGGATTGAGCACCCAGGGCGTATCTTTGTTCAATTTGGTGGTCGTTTTCACGAACCAGCCCGGATAAAGCACGATGGATTGAACCGCAAACCGCTGGCCTGTGGATTCCTGGAGGACGCCTTGCAACCAGTGAGCTTGCGCCTTGGCTTGCGCGATGGGATCGCGGTCGGGGATATGACCGGCCACGGTGACGCGCTCACCGTCATAGATGATCTCCGGCTTGCCCTTGGCCGGCTTGTGGTAGGTCTTGGTCTCGACCGTAAAGATCCCGGCTGGGCCGATTAGCGCGTGATCGACATTGAAGCGATCGCCGGTGAGGTCGTGCAGCACCCGATAACCCCGTATCCGCAGGGTTTCCAGAAATTGACCGACCGCGCGTTCACCATCTCGCGCCAAGCGCAGTTGCCGAACCTTGCGCCGAAGCACGAATAGCTTGCGGGCGACATAGATGATGACCACAACCGTTATTACTGTGTACACAAGTGGCTGAGGTGGAAGGTTCCACCACCACCGGAACCACTCCATCAAAGTGATCGCCAGCAAAAACACCGCAACCATCACATAGCTGATGACATCCTCGTCGATGAGGCGATGAATTTCCTCATCAAGCGATTGGCCGGGATTACGCAGCGGCGGCGCAGTCAGGGGTGAACGGGTGTCGGAGGAGTAATGATGAGTCATTATTTTCTATATTTCATGAAAAAGGGAATTATAGTATTCTCTTTTTCATGAAAACGATTGTGGTGGCTAATCAAAAAGGTGGTTCCGGGAAATCGACGATTACCGTTCATCTGGCCGCTGCCGCCGAACACGCCGGACACGGCCCGATTATTCTCTCGGATACGGACCCCCAGGGTACGTCAGGCGATTGGTTCAACCAGCGGAAAAAGTCCGGCTTCGACACGCCTCTCTACGCCTCTTTGGTCTTGTCGGAACTACGCCGCAAGATTCAGGCGCTGCATGAGGCGGGAGCGGCCTATCTGTTCATCGATACGGCCCCCTCCATCGGCGCGGTCAACGCCGATCTGTTTGCGGTGGCTGACTTGATCCTGATCCCGCTCAACCCCACCCCTGCCGATCTGCGCGCCCTGGTGAAAGGCTTGCCCCTGGTGCGGCAGTCCGGCCGGCCCTTCAGCTTTGTCCTGGCTCGGGTCCGGCCTAAGCTGAAGAACAACGAGGGGGCGGCGATGGCGCTGGAAGCCCTGGGCCTGGTCTTACCCACCCGGATGCATGAGCGCGTTATCTACGCCGAAACCTTCGCGCATGGGAAAACCGCCCTGGAGATCGAACCCAACGGGGTCGCCGCCCTGGAGATTGCCGCCTTGTGGCAAGCCGTTAAAGAGAGGTTGGAAGAAAATGAGAATTCATGAAAACGAGAATTCCACCATGAGCAAACGCCCACCCATTGACCTCAGAACCCTGACTTCCGAGCAGGCCACGCCGATGCCGGAAGCGGCGCAGCGGGCGGCCCCCTCGTCGCCGGTGGGATCGGTGAAGACCGCCAACCTGGAAGCCTTGGCGTTCAAGGTGCCGCCCGAGTTCCGCAAGCGGTTCCGGCAACGCGCGGTTGAAGCGGATCTCAAGTTGAACGAGTTGCTGTTTGCCGCTTTGGACGCCTGGGAAGAAAAGCAGGGACTGGATCAATAAAGTAAGAATTCTCTTTTTATAGAATTCCTGCTTTATAGAAATAGAGATGACCGGACTCTGTTCGATCAGTGGGCAGTGATTCGGGAGAAGGATGGACATGAGCATGAGTGAATTTCGCCGACTGGCGGCGAAGATGGATCAGCACATGCAACAGCTTGCGGCCCAAGGGGTCCACGACGCGCCGGCCATCCTCCATCGCATGATGGGCTACGCGCCCGATCTGCACCGGATTTGGACCGGAACCACTGACGATCAACTCCTGGCGCTGTCCCACGAATTCCCCGGTTTCTACCGCTATGCCCGCATCATGGAAGCTGCGTTTGAAGCCGAACGCCAGAAGGGATCACGGCCTTATGACGACTTGGCCCCACTGTCCGAACCGTACAAGCAACAGGGGGCGGACTTGCTGATCACGGCGGCCACCCTGGAGCGCGGTTATCAGGCATTGCTGGAGAGCGGCAACCGGCAGGCTGCTCAAGCTCAAGTCCGTGAGATGAACCAGTGCTATCAGCAATGGCTTTCCGATCTGGAACGCTTCAAAAGCGCTTTACAAGCGCAGGGCGCAGAACCGAAGGCATTGGAGTACGTGAATGAAGCGTTTGGACACATTGCCGAGCGCATCAAGCAGCTTGCCGGCTGAAATGGGCGTGACGGAATTTTCGGCGGGTTCCGGCTGACCCCCCGGGGTTGTCGCAGGCATCGGCGCTAGGCGTGGGTAAATTGCCTCTTAATGTTGGCGAAAGTATCGATAAAGCAGCAAATTAGGGAAATCCGGGCGTTGCATAAAAACCCAGTAATTCAACATCTATTTACCGATGTTCTTTTGGGCTAGGGTAGTCATACATTCGCCATAAAAAATCACAAGCGCAGTTTCGGATACCCGATGCCAACCGCCAAAACGGATACGCTGACCGCCCGCATCGATCCGGCCCTCAAGCAAGCCGTGCGCATTGCCGCCGCGCTGGAGCGCCGTAGTCTCTCGAACATGCTGGAAGTGATGATTTGCGTGTATTGCCAGCAGCGCGGTCTGACGATCCCGGAGGCGACGCCGGACACCAGGCTACACTCCCATTAACCATATTTGATCATGACCCAAGCTCTCCCCAAGGGCGGCAATACCGCCATCGCTCAGGTTGATCCAACCGCCCGCACGCTCTTCGTCGGCCTGAATTGGAAGTTGCCGCCTACCACTTCACCCGTTGAGATCGACGCTAGTCTGTTTCTGCTCAATGAGGCGGGTGTCGTGCGTGATGACCGCGATTTTATCTTCTACAACCAGGAAACGGATGCCAGCGGTGTGGTGTACCGGATGCCTGCCGCCGAACTGGACCCAGCCCACGACCGAGACGGCTTTGTTATCACGCTGCCTGCACTTTCTGAAGAGGTGCAACGGTTAGCCTTCTGCCTGACATTGGATGCTACCAACGCTCGCGACTTCACTTTCGGTGCCGTGCCCTGGGTACAGGCGCGTGTCGTCAATCCCGATAGTGACCGTGAACTCCTGCACTATCGCAGCGGCAGCGAACTGGGCGAAGAAACGGCGCTCATCGTCGCGGAACTCTACCGCCATCGCGAGAGCTGGAAGTTTCGGGCTGTAGGCCAGGGTTTCGCTGGTGGCTTACGAACGCTGGCGGCGCATTTCGGGGTACTGGTCGCCGATGAGGACTCGCCCAGCGCAAGTCTGGCAGCCACCGAGGAGACATTGACCGCCTCCGCGCTCACGCTGGACAAGGAAGCTACCGGGCTGGATGCCGGCGGCAAACCTAAACGGCGTCGCCGACGCACCCTGCAAGATGTACTCACCGCCCAGGTAGAGGATATAAAAACGAGCTACCGTGCGATTCAACCCCTGTTAAAGCGCGCCATACAGGACAACCCGAATGAGAGTCAGACCCGGCTGCTGCTCGACCGTATTCTGCAAGATGTCCTCGGTTACGCTCTGAGCGAGATCAAGACCGAGCAAAGGATTCAGGGACGCACAGCGGATTACGTGCTCGCGCCGGGTGGGGCGGATGCGCTGGTGATCGAAGCCAAGCGACTGGGTGCACCGCTACGCGACAAGCAGATCTTTCAGGCCACATCCTACGCTGCTTATTCGGGTATCCGCTGGGCGTTGTTGACTAACGTGATCAACTGGCAACTCTACCGGGTAGCCACCGAGGATAGGGTGGAAGCCGATTTGGTCTTCGACTTCGATTTGCAGAACGGTCTAGATGACGAGAGCGCCTACTGGCTGATGTTACTCTCGAAAACCGGAATTACCCGCTGTGAGTTGCTGGAAAAGCTCTGGCGGAAGAAAGTCGCACTCAGCGCGGAAAGCTTGCTCGCGGCCATCCTCAACGAGGACGTATTGAATAAGATTCGCGCCGTGTTGTTACGGGAACGGGGCTGTTCGTTGAACCATCAGGAAATCCAAGAAGCTATCGAGCGGGAGTTATTGCGATAGGGATTCGATGATGGTGGATGACCGGCAAGATTGCTGTGAAGGTGATCAACCACTACGGGGATGAGGTGTTGAAGGTGTTTGGGGTGGGGGCATGAAGCCTGAAACACATTAACCCCAAGATGGAAAAATGAAAATCGTAAGAGATTCTGATGAGTACGTTCGACAGCACCAAGCGCCTGCTTCCTGAAATCCTTGCCGAGATCGTCAAGGGTAAGATTCAGCTTCCCGACTTCCAGCGCGGCTGGGTCTGGGACGATGATCATGTTAGGAGTCTACTGATCAGTGTGGCGCGATCCTTCCCAGTGGGCGCGGTCATGCTGCTGGAAACCGGCGGTGAAGCCAACTTTCAGGTACGCCCGATAGAAAATGTTTCCTTTAACGGTTCTCCACCCAGTGCTGACCTGCTAATTCTGGATGGTCAGCAGCGGTTGACGACCCTGACCCAAGTATTGGCGCTCACCGGTGTGGTAAAAACCCATAACGACAAGGGTAAACCGATCGAGCGTTATTACTACTTCCATATTCCGACCGCCCTGGAAGGCCCGGAACAGTTGGAGGAAGCGTTGCTGGCGCTGGAGCCGGATCGGAAACAGAAAGCCAATTTTGGTCGGGATGTCGTGCGCGATCTCTCCACGCGCGAGTTGGAATGTCGCCAGCTCTATTTTCCGTGTAGTGAAATTTTGAACTCCGATGATTGGGAAGAAAGCTTGCAGGAACATGCCGCTGAGCATTTTGGCCTGTACATGCAGTTCCGTAAGGTAGTGCTTAACGCCTTCCGCAGTTACCAGCTTCCCATCATCGCCCTCAAACGGGAAACCTCGAAAGAAGCCGTCTGCCTGGTGTTTGAAAAAGTCAACACCGGCGGCGTGGCGCTGTCGGTTTTCGAGTTGATGACCGCTACCTATGCTGCCGAGGGCTACAATCTGCGCGACGACTGGTTCGGCAGTAGCCTGCGTCAGGTGGCATCGCGCCAGAAGCGCCTGGCCCACGAACCCTTGCTGAACAGCGTCGAAACCACCGACTTCCTGCAAGCCATTGCCATGTTGCATACGCTGGAGCGTCGTCGTGCGGATCTCACGGCGGGCAAAACGGGCAAGCAGATCACGCCAGTGAGCGCCAAACGCGCCACAATTCTCCTGTTGCCGCTGGCGGCTTACCAAAAATGGGCGGATCGGGCTGAAGCCGGCTTTCTGCTGGCGGCCAAGTTGCTGCGCAAGGAATGCCTGACCGATCTCCGCGATCTGCCCTACCGCACTCAGCTCGCGCCATTGGCCGCCGTCTTGACCTTGTTAGGTGATCACTGGCTGGAGCCGCGCATCTACGACAAGCTGGCGCGCTGGTACTGGTGCGGAGTGTTGGGTGAATTGTACGGCGGTGCGGTGGAAACCCGCGTCGCCAATGATGTTGAGGAACTGCTGGCCTGGATTAACGACGATACGGAATTACCGCGCACGATTACCGACGCCGCTTTCCAGCCCGACCGGCTGGACCGCCTCACCTCTCGGCTCAGCGCGGCCTACAAGGGTCTCAATGTGCTGGTGTTGCGCGAAGGGGCCAGGGACTTTTTCTGGAAAGCCAATATTCGAGAGCTGGACGCCGAAGACGTAGCGTTGGACATCCACCATATTTTTCCCCGCGACTGGTGCGAGAAGAACGGCATCCCCCGCAAGCGCTACAACACCGTGGTCAACAAGACACCGATTTCCTACAAGGCCAATCGGATGATCGGCGGCTCGGCGCCCTCGCAGTACCTGCAAAAAATTCAGAAGCATTCCCAAGTGTTGATCGGCGATGCCGACATGAACGCCATTTTAGGCAGCCATTTCATCCCCGCTGACCCGTTACGCGCCGATGATTTCACGGCATTCTATCAAGCCCGCAAGCAAAATCTGCTGGCGCTGATCGAGAAGGCAATGGGCAAGCAAGCCGTGGCGGTAACGATGCCGGAGGAGGAGGAAGAGACCGAGATGGAGGAGACCGATGAGGATTCTTGAGGGCGGTGCAGATCCGCTCCACCTTGCGGTGGGGAATTAGCTTGTAGCCATCCATCGTTTTGTCCCATGTTGGGGTTGTCAGCCGGAACCGCCGAAAATTCCGGTTTGATGGGCTGATCTCCGGCCACATAAGCCAATTCCACAGAAACCCTCGAAGAACCTCAAACTTGTTAGTAAAAGAAGGTACACTTCATTGAAAAGTATAGCCTTAAAAATTCTCCAGAAACTGGAAAAAAATGGCGAAATGACTCTTGAGGAAATTAGTAAGCTGATTCCAAAAATGTATGGCGATCATCGAGATTTCTATATTTTTTCGTCTCTGGTTTCAAATGGTTATTTAGATGATGATCTACTTGAGGACGAAAATCCAGACCCTAATCGACATAAAGATCAATTGCTTGCTAGGAAATACTACGCATGTAGCACTGCTGAGAAAATAGCTCAATTTGAAAATATGACATGGTCAATTCACGGTGGAAATCGTGCTTTGAAATATCAAAAATTCGCTCTTTCTGGTAAAGGCAGCCTTTATTTATCTGAATTCAGAGCGAGAAGGTTCGACCGAGTTTTTACATTAGCATCTGGCATCATTGTTGGTATTCTAGTGGCCCTAGTAGGAGCTTACTTTCGTAGTAAATTTGGTGCCTAACCCGATATCTGCTCAATATGAATGTAAATTTTATGGTTCCTTATTGATCGAAAACCATGGTTAATAGTCTCGTTCTATCCATCACCAAAGTTGCCTTAAAAATACGGTTATGAGTTTCAAGTTTCGATTGGTATTTTTCCATCAAAATCCCGGTTTTTTTCGTATAGACGAAAAATCAATTGATTATCAAGTTGATTCCAATATTATTATCACAATAGTCCCGCGTGACGCAAACAAACTGAATGAAGCCACAAAATACCATATAGAATCTGGCGGCTTTACCTCGATAGAAGAGGCCAGGAGTTGTGGAGAAAAAATACGAACTAGTTTGAGATTATTAAACTGCCTATTTCATCTTGGTTTGACAATCCCAATAGTAGATGGGATTAGCGGAAGTGTAAGCACTGCAATTAAAGACAAAGTACGTAAAGACGGGGGAGAACTAATAGATACTATTGTAGGTTTGCATGTTTATCCAGATGATGGGGTTCATTTTGAACACGTTACTTCTTGTAAAATGAATGTTTACCCAAGCGACCCATTTTACGTGTTAAAAAGCATAAAAGATACATGGATCAACAATTATAATCTTAATGAACAGGCTACTGATGTGATAGAAATCCTAAATATATCAGTTAGAGAAACATCACCTAAAATAAAATTTCTAGCTTCATATTTAGCTATGGAGCAGATTATAAATAGGGAAATGCGTACCAAAAAGGCTCAACAATTGATAGACGAATTTATCTGTATGGCAAATGATTCAGATATTTTAGACTCCGAAAAGACATCTCTGATTGGCGCATTAGGTCATTTGAAGGAGCAATCGTTTAGTAGTGCGTTTACCTCTTTTGCAAGGCGTATCACTTCGCCAAAAACAATTTTAAATATGCCAGTGGTAAAATTTGTTTCTGAGTGTATTAAAATTAGGAATAAAATAGCTCATAATGTAGCAATAGATAAAATTTTAGAATTAGATAATTTCACAAACAACTTAAGAAATATGGCAATGAGCATTCTTTGGTCTAAAAATAATTTTCCAGAACTATTAGCATATCGCCCAGCGGACCAAGTAGAAATGCAGAAATTTGAAGTCAGGTTTCTATAGAGATGCTATTACGCATAACTTGTGCTTAAAATCGGAGCGCAATAAGTGGGGTTTCGGTTTTCTATGTACCGCGTATTGCGTCCATTTAACCAGAGATTCCCGGTATTTATTTTTTAAAAGCTATTTAATTAATATAATTGGAAGTGCCGCCCCTCCAGCCGATCCAGTTCGCGGCGTTGCGCATCCGTGGGGTACTCGTTGCGCCAGCGTTCAAGTTGTTCGGCAAACACCCCGAGAAAATCCCGCTGTTCAGTGTGCAGCGTGATACTGCGTTCCACAGTGGCGTCATCCAAAACATGGGGCCGGTCGCGCGCGGCCAGCAGGGCGGCATGGTGTTCCTGGCCATCGGCCAGTTCGCCATCGATGAGGGAGGCGATCAGCGGCAACGCGGTCAGCGGTTGCCAGTGGGGTGTGGGTTTGTTCGCCAAAATCCAATCTCCATTTTTTCAGTCAGGTCGGATCACCAGGGCCAGTGACGGGTTGCGCCAGGCCGGGACAAACAGGCCGATCAACCTTTCGGCTGGAGCAGCGTTGACAAATCTTTCAGATGTTCAGCAAGTTCCTTGAGTTGGGTGATCGTGTCCGGTTCCACATTAGGCGGGAGCGAAGCAATAAGCTGATCAAGATCCTGGGCGGCATTGGCCAGGGCGGCGCTGACGTTGCGCACTTCGGCAGGGGTGGGAGTTGTCATGGCGTTCTCCCGATTGAGCTAAAATGATCCGGTATTAAAATACGACTTGCCTTTGCAGCCTGACGTTTCTTACGCCCACCCGGAACCGCTCTGATGCGCGATGCCCGAATCCTCAGTACTGGAAGCTATGCCCCCGACCGGGTCGTGACCAATGCCGATTTCGCCGCCCGGTTTGGCAAAAAGGGGTAGAACAAGCAGTCGTGTCATCAGCCGCCATTTAGTAACCGGAAAACCTATACCCGCATAGTTTCCGACTCTTTACCTTTCCGGCATGGTTTTCCACACAGTTTTTTCAGGACTTTAAACCGCACGAATGCCTGGGATCATGGATCGCTACGGCTATACCGGCTCGGCTTGTATTCCGATGGCTTTAGACGACGCCATCGCGCAAGGGAAAGGCCCACAACCCGGCGAACTCGTGTTGTTCTGCGCCAGCGGCGGCGGGATCGCCCTGGCGGCGTCGTTGTGGCGGTGGGACGGGCCAGGCGATCGGAGCGCAACATGATGAACCTGCTTGAAGCGCACACACCGGAAGATCTGGAAACCGTGCGGACCCTGTTCCGTGAGTATGAACAGTTCCTGGGCGTCGATCTGTGTTTCCAGGGTTTCGCGGAAGAGTTGGCCACCCTGCCCGGCCGCTATGCGCCGCCCCAGGGCCGCTTGTTGCTGGCGCAGGAAGGCGAACAGGCCGCTGGCTGTGTCGCCTTGCGCCCACTCCAAGAGGAAGGGGCTTGTGAGATGAAGCGGTTGTTTGTTCGGCCCGCCTCTCGCGGTCAGGGCCTGGGTCGGAGGCTGGCCCAGCGGATCATCCAGGAAGCCCTCACCGTGGGTTATACCGTGATGCGTCTGGACACCCTGGACACGCTAGAGTGCGCGATGCGGATTTATGAAACCCTGGGCTTCCAGCGGTGCGCGCCCTATTACGCCAACCCGTTGCCGGGCGTGGTGTACTGGCAGCGCGCCTTATCAAAACCGGCCCCGGCCTTCCTGGCGGCGTCCGAACAACGGCGGGATTGCCCGGATGGAGTACCGCGATGAAAACCCTCGGCCTGATCGGCGGCATGAGTTGGGAATCCACGATCCCGTATTACCGGATCATTAACGAAGCGGTTCGGGAGCGTCTGGGCGGTCTGCACTCCGCCCGGCTGATCCTGTACAGCGTGGATTTTGCCAACATCGAACGGTTGCAACAGACCGACGCTTGGGAGGAAGCCGGTCAGGTGCTGGCGCAAGCGGCCCGTTCCCTGGAAGCCGCTGGAGCCGAGGGGCTGGCGCTGTGTACGAACACCATGCATAAGGTCGCGCCCGCCATCGAGGCAGCCATGACGATCCCCTTGCTGCATATCGCCGATCCGACGGCGGCGGCGGTGAAACAGGCTGGAATCCGCACGGTCGGACTGCTCGGCACCCGGTTCACCATGGAACAGGACTTCTACCGGGGCCGGTTGATGGAGCGGCACGGTCTGACGGTGATCATTCCCGACCTCGCGGATCGAGAGACGGTCCATCGCATCATCTACGAAGAGTTGTGTCGGGGTGAAGTCCGCGAGGATTCACGGGCGCAGTACCGCGCGATCCTACAGCGCTGCATGGTGGCCGGGGCCGAAGGGATCATTCTGGGCTGTACCGAGATCGGCTTACTGGTCAAGTCGGCGGATGCGCCGGTTCCGCTGTTTGACACCACGTACCTTCATGCCCGTTCTGTGGCGGAATGGGCGTTAGCTGACGATCCCGGTTGCCCATCGGACGCCGCTCCTGAAGCGAAGCGAAGCGCCTTTTACGGGCCTGCTTCGGCAACGGCCACCGCGCCATGAGTGCTTGCGACCTGGGGGGGTACGCCATCGTCTCGGCGGCGCGTCCGGGCCTCGATGAGGACGATTTCCGGCAGGCGATGATCATTGCCGAGCGCTGTTTTCAGAGCGCCCAGGACGCCTTTCAAATGCCGATTGAGGAAGGCACGATTGGCTGGATTCGGGCGACGATTCCAGCTCATTGGCACTTGATCCAGCATCAGGGAAAGGTCATTGGTAGCACCCTGCTGATGCCCACTTCCTCAGCGGTCATGGCGGCTTTCCTAGCCGACGCGCTCACCGAGGCGGGTCTGTTTGCGTCCGCTCGCCAGACATGCCCACACCCGGCGGACTGTGGGTACTGGGCGGGAACGTCGGTGATGGAGGCACACCGGCGTCGCGGGTTGGGATTAGCCAGCCTGAATGCGGCGCTGCAAGTGTTTATTGCACATGAACATCCGCAGCCGACGCTCTACTACTGGAGCTATTCAGCGGCTGGGCAACGGTTGGCGCAGCGCTGGCGACCGGCGCTTGCTCAGCAGGGGTTGCGCTTGCTGGAACGCCGTGAACCCGATAGCGAGCGCCATGATCGCCTGTCGACGCAGGGTTGTCCGAATGTGGAATAGAAGCAGTTTTTGTCTCAAGGTGCAGAAAATCATCAGTGGCGGCCAGACGGGTGTTGACCGGGCGGGCCTCGACGTGGCCTTGGATTTAGGTCTTGCTGTGGGCGGCTGGTGCCCGAAAGGACGGCGAGCCGAGGACAGGCGGATTCCTGACCGCTATCCGCTGATGGAGACCCCGGAGCGGATTACTCGACCCGCACCCGGCGCAACATCGAGGATTCGGACGGGACGCTCATTCTCAATCGGGGTAAGCTGGAAGGCGGTACGGCATTAACCGCGGACTTGGCCCACCAGACCGGTAAGCCGTGTCGGATCGTGGCGCTGGCAGTGGCTATCGATCCGGCGGCTTTCCGGGCTTGGCTGGATACAAACCGTATCGCCGTTCTGAACGTAGCGGGTCCCCGCAAGAGCAAGCAGCCGGGAATCTATGCAACGGCGGTGCATTGTCTGGAGGCGCTGCTGCGAGAACCACCACATTCTTAATCGTCCTGCGATTCTGCGGTCTCGGTCGGCACTAGCCACACCTCATCCCGCAACATTTCATCCTGCGTGGCCGCCAGCAACCGCCGCTGCCGTTCCAGTTCAGCCCTTGCCTCGGTCTCGCTGGCGTACTCGCCCACGCAATAGATTTCACGAGCAAAGGTATCGTAGCCCATGACGCGCCAACGGTGGTTCATCGGCAGAGGCTCTCACACGGTATGCCATCTTTGTTCCCATCCAGCGAGCTTACCCCGCACTGCGTCAGGTAAAATTTCGCCTCGTCGCAACTCGACATATCATCATAATGGGGCTTTATTTTTAGTCGATTATTCAACTATTTCAATAGTTTTTCCTATCCACCGGTACTTCATCTGTTTTTTGATGCTCGGGCAACACCGTCCATCGTTTTCGGCATACAATGTTTGATCAACGTAGATCAAGCCGTTCATCACAGAGGATAAATTTGCATATCCCTCAAGTGAGAATTCCGCAGCCTGTTGATATCCATTTGCTGTTTTTGCAAGAACCGTTAAATTATTACGCCAATAAGTCGGTCCTAGCAGCGTCCATACGAAGACTATCTCTAACTGTCCATCTCCATTCAAATCTTCAACGGCGCTCCCCTGTAACTCAGTTGACTCGCTCTCAGACTCTAGTGAAGACAGAAAACTTTTCATTATTCCAATTGCTTCGTCAGCATCCATAAACTTGGGGTCTGTTGCAGCATTGTTGGCAGGCATTGCTGAACTTGGCGCTGGTTCTGATAGAGTGGGTGATTGAGGCATCGAAGTGTTGCTCAATAGCCCACGCCGACACTCCCGAAACAACTGCCGCCGTTCTTGGCGATTATCGCCCTGCGCGGCTTGTGCTCGGCATGTTTCCCGCTGTTCTGGGGTTAAACGCTGCGCACCCTGTGCCTGGCTATTTACTAATAAAGTAAAAACCACCATCGCACTGATGAAAACAGCGGGTACTAGAGACGAACGCCAACGAGGCCAGTTAGGCTGGTTAGAAAAAGGTGTCCGCGAACAGCGATAAAGTAGCACTTGAACCTCCAGATGGCCGTGTTGTAATCAATTTGAGGGGTGGCAACGATTCGAGCAAAGTTCTCATACATCTATTATTCGTATCCCACTTTTGGACAGGATGGATTCTACCCGCTGTCAACTCATTTGATCTTTTCGAGGGATTGGGTAGAGATAGCCAATTCATGATCCGTCAGTGATTCATCGGCACAATGCCTCACATGGTACACCGTCTTTATCTCTATCCAGTGATTCTACTCCGCACTGGGTCAGGTAAAACTTCGCTTCCTCGCAACCAGCCATTTCCCCGCACCGCCGTTTGCTGCCGCATGTGAACCCATCGGCGGCAGGTGCGGCGGGTGGGTCCGGAGCCGGGGCGGGCGGTTTGGCAGGCGCGGCTGCCGTCTTGCCGAAAATTCTGGCATAGTCTTCCACAAACCGGTTGCCCTTGCCCTGGATCGCCTTGATGCGCCGGATGCGCTCGATCTCCCAGGCATCGGGCGGGTCTTGGCGTGACCAGGCCGTATAAAGCTGCTGATCCTGGCGCGACAGATCGAAGCCGTAGGTCTCTTCCATATAAAGGTGTGCTTCCCGCATCGCTGCGGTTTTATACGGTAGCGTATTGCACGCCAAGTTGACCCAGCCGCTTTGATCGCTGGAGAAGCATGGGGCTACGTCTCGACGGGATCGGGCAGAATGAAGGCAGGCATGGTCCGATTTACAAAGTAGACACCGTTGGGGGTAATGTGCCGACGCTGCAACGGCCAGATATGCATGAGATCCTCACCACGGATCGGTATTCCACTGACGCGAAGGTCGATGACGATGCGCTCGATTTGCAGCGTGTTCCACAGAACGACAGCATTTGACAGAAGGCTCAGGCAACTGGCCTTGTTCATGATCGCCTCGTAATCGGCTGTGCGGAACTC
>JAGRHQ010000449.1 GCA_020444905.1 Candidatus Competibacteraceae bacterium | reverse complement strand
CATCCGTTTCGACGAGCAGGTCAGCCTTGATCCCTACGACCTGTTACCAACCTGGTTGCATCCCAGGCCATAGCGCTTCGACTCGTTCAGTGCCCCGATATGAGTACCGATATCCTCATGTAGCGCTGCTCAAGCACGGCGAGCGACCAAGAGCTCAACTGGGCTTGGAAACGCTGGCGGTTGTAAAACAGCTCGATGTAGTCGGCGATCTGCTCAATGGCCTGCTGGCGGGTCGAGAACCGGCATGGGTGAACGAGTTCGGTTTTCAAGGCCCCAGCAGCTTGCGATGCGGGCGTTGTCGTGGCAGGGCAATCGCGCTATGCGGGGGGTTGACAGCAGACGGGATGGCACGGGTAATGGGACGGGATTAATCGCAATACCGTTCAATGGCACATAATGATTGCCTGCTCAAATGGCTTGGTTGGTTGAGGAGAGAGGCGATGCCAAGGCCTTTTCTTGGGCCACTTGCTCATCTTGCGCTTGATGACCCGAGGATTGACTCGGTTGCGCCTTGGTTCGAGCGTTTCCTCGGCAATCTCCTGTACCAGCCGGTGGTACCAGCGGCGACGGCTGCGCGAGCTGGCCGGACACTCGGGCAGGCGGCAGCGCAGGATTTTCAGGGTCGCGGT
>JAGRHQ010000448.1 GCA_020444905.1 Candidatus Competibacteraceae bacterium | reverse complement strand
CCGCCGGACCATTGCCGCCTAATCCTGCCGAGTTGCTTGCCGGTCCAGAATTGTCTTCGATGCTGTCGATCGCGGGTGAACGCTTCGACGTGGTCATCATCGACGGCCCGCCAATTATGGGGCTCGCCGATGCACCACTGATTGGGAGCCGTGTTGACGGCACCTTGTTGGTAGTTGATGTTGGCAAATCGCGCCGCCGCGTGGTTATGGCTGCGGTGAAGCGTCTCGTCTTTGCGCGAACGCGCATGGTGGGCATCCTGATTACGAAATTTGATTCAAAGAAGGCTGGTCATACCTATGGCTATGGCTATGGCTATGGCTATGGCTATGGCTATGGATATGGATATGGGGGAACCGAATCCTTTCAATATGGTGCACGCGAGGAAGCACTTCCGACGAGCTTTGCCGAGGTAGAAAAGAAATAGTGCCGAAAAATCAAGCGCTTCTGTGCGCTCTCGATCTTGCGACTTCACCCGGGCTAGCTGTTGCGGTTCGCCAACAGCCGTTGAGGGACGGCGTGCTCGAACTTATTCAAATTACCGCTGGAAATGCGGAGACACTTGACCGGCTAGCGAGAGAGCACGCGCGAGATCCTCGCGCGATTCGTGCCGCAGCAGAACACTACATCCA
>JAGRHQ010000447.1 GCA_020444905.1 Candidatus Competibacteraceae bacterium | reverse complement strand
CGAGATCGACCTTGACGGTCTGCGCGGGTTCAAGAACAGCGTCGTCGGCCAGCTGACCGGCGGGCTGAGCGGGCTGGCCAAGGGCCGCAAGGTTCAGGTGGTGCGCGGCACCGGCACCTTCACGGGTCCGAACATGATCTCGGTCGCGGGCGAGGACGGGACCAAGACCGTCAGCTTCGACCAGTGCATCATCGCGGCGGGGTCCGAGCCGGTGGCGCTGCCCTTCCTGCCCCAGGGCGATCCGCGGGTGATCGACAGCACCGGCGCGCTGGAGCTGGCCGATATTCCGGGCCGTATGCTGGTGCTGGGCGGCGGCATCATCGGGCTGGAAATGGCCTGCGTCTATGACGCGCTCGGGTCGTCCATCACGGTGGTCGAGCTGATGGACCAGATCATCCCCGGCGCCGACAAGGATATCGTCAAGCCGCTGATGACCCGGATCCAGAAGCGCTATGCCAATATCTACCTCAAGACCAAGGTGACCGCGGTCGAGGCGGTGGACAAGGCGGTGAAGGAAACCGCGACCAATGCCAAGGGCGAAACGGTGACGGTGGATCTGGCGCCGGGGCTGCACGTGACCTTCGAAGGGCCCGACGGCAGCTTCACCGAAAGCTTCGACAAGGTGCTGGTGG
>JAGRHQ010000446.1 GCA_020444905.1 Candidatus Competibacteraceae bacterium | reverse complement strand
CAGAGGCATGATCCTCGAAGAGATGCCGGGCATCGACGCCCGCTGATAGGAGCGCATCGCGCTGCAGATCGGTGCTCTGCCGGTCGGAGTCCGACGACACGCGCATGTAGCCAACCAACATGGACGGATAACCTTAAAAAACTTGTTTCCGTATACTCCCATAAAGCGACATGGTTTTCCGTCTATTTTTGCGGTCCGCGAAGGCCATTTTTTGAGTCTACCCTAGGGCAAACCGAAGACCATCGGAAAACAACTGTTTTCCGACATCCAATTAAAAATAGCCACTTATCTCAAATGGCGGCTGGTGACACGACTGCTTGTTCTACCCCGACTGCGAAGCCGATACCATCGTCGGCACCCGGCAACAGGGCTACCTCGTCTCGCTCACCGAGCGCCGCAGCCGTCTCGTCTTGCTGGGCCGGGTGGCCGACCGGTGCGCCGATACGGTGGGGCGGATGATGGTTCGCCTGTTGCGACCGATCCGGCACCGGGTATTGACCATCACCTCCGACAACGGCACCGAGTTCGCCGGCCACGAGGCCGTGGCGCGCGAACTCGAAGCGGACTTTTTCTTCGCCCACCCGTATTCCGCGTGGGAGCGCGGGACCAACGAAAACGCCAACGGCCTGGTG
>JAGRHQ010000445.1 GCA_020444905.1 Candidatus Competibacteraceae bacterium | reverse complement strand
AGGCCGAGCTTCTTCTTGCACCAGCTTTCGCGCACCGTATTCAACTCGCCGGGGTCGGAACAGGACACGAGCGAGGAATCTCGGTTGCGCAACGCGATGCCGAGATGTTTCACGATCGCGGCGATCGTCTTCTCGTCGGCGTCGGGGGCATATTTCTTGACGGCTGCCGTGTGATCCATGAGGCGGTCTCCCATCCAAGTCGGCCGGGCGATCATTATACACGCAATCGCCGGGAGGCCGAACGGCCCCGATTCGTCGCTCACCCGGTTAGACCAACGCTCCATGGCAATGCTTGTACTTCTTGCCCGAACCACACGGGCAGGCCTCGTTGCGCGAGACCTTGCCCCAGGACGAGGGGTCGTTCGGATCGCGCGCCGACGCCGACATCGCTTGCGATGGCATCAGCGCTTGCGGAGAAAAATCTCCCGCGGCGATGCGTGCGTTGATTTCGGCGAGCGCCATTTCGTCTTCGCCGGTGGAGGCGTCGATGTGATGGCCCTCCATCTCCGGCAGCTCGTTGGGCGCCGGCTCGAACGCCACTTCGACACGCATTGTCTGTCCCGTAGTGATCTCGTCCCAGCGTTCCATCATGCTGCGGAACAGGTCGAGCGCTTCGGACTTGTATTCGTTCAG
>JAGRHQ010000444.1 GCA_020444905.1 Candidatus Competibacteraceae bacterium | reverse complement strand
GTATCGGTATTACAAGGCCCGCTTTCAGATCGAGTTCCTGTTCCGCGACAGCAAACAGTATGCGGGACTGACCCATTGCCAAGCCCGGTGCCGCACCGCGATCACTTTTCAGGTCAACGCCAGTCTCACCGCCGTGTCGCTCAGTAAACTCCAGGCGATCCACGCCACCGGTCAATTCCCTCAACCGTTTTCGATGGCCAGCCTCGTTCGACGAGCCTTCAACGTTCATTTCCTCAAAAAGATTATCGCGTACTTAGCGCAAGGCCAGACTTTGACAGAAACGAGTCCAGAGTATGAAACTCTTTGTAATTATGGCATAATTAATTCTGTTCCCACCTAAAAACTGTCCGAACCATTGCAGGGAATCATAGCAAAATAGAATTAGATAAATCAATGGCTTATTTTTTATACAGCTTCTTACAGGCACTGAGTGTGCTCGTTGCCGGCTTCCGTGCCGGCGTCCGCGTGGGTCAGCAACTCCGGGAATAAATGTGGGTAATGGTCAGCTTTGAAAAAGGGGGGGTAGGGAGATTTTGAAAAAGAGGGTTAAACGGCTACCGTTGGGCGATTTCGGCAGAGGGGGCCGCCGCTATCAGCAACGGGCAACCGACGTGCTGTTTTGGAAACCGGCGCT
>JAGRHQ010000443.1 GCA_020444905.1 Candidatus Competibacteraceae bacterium | reverse complement strand
TGTGCTTCGGTGGCATAGCGGGTGTATCTTTCAGATTGCACTTGTTCTCGGCGCGCTGCACAGGTCTGCATCCGCCCATCGTGCGTGATGAAGGCGGGATCCGCACCCGCAGGCCACCATTCGGAATTTCGTGCGCTTCTGGGTGCGCCGGGCGCGACCCTCGACTTGCGGTGTGGAGTGCGTAGCGGTTGTCGATCAAGGAAGGCTTCTTCTGTCCTGGGGGTCCGTGTGATGTTAATTGGATTACTAAAAGCCGCAAAATTCCTGATTGGGCCCGTTATCAGGAGTAAATGGAGGTCACGCATTGCATAATAAATAATATGATTACGTGTTACGTTTTGTTTAATAAGTAATAGTAATGATGGTATAAAAACCGAATTTGGATGTCCGCTCTGGCTTAGCGTCTGTGAGTCGTTCTACACCGGAGAGACGGATCAGTTTGTTTCGCCAAGCTGTCCCGATGCAGCAGCGCCGTCTGAGGCGTCATCAAGACGCTGAACGGGAAGAGAGATGGTCGAGGTCGAGGGGGTCGCTTTCCACATAGTCGCGGGCGGTGAGATCATCCAGCGTCATGACGACGCCATTGACCGAACGGAACCGTCCGGTGGGGGGCGCGAGCTTGAGCCAACCTTCC
>JAGRHQ010000442.1 GCA_020444905.1 Candidatus Competibacteraceae bacterium | reverse complement strand
AGGTTATTGACATGAATGACTCACTCAACTTCTGTTGGCGGGATGTGACCGATTGACTCCAGCAGCCGACGGTGATTGTACCAGTCCACCCAGGCCAGTGTGGCCCGTTCTACCGCCTCGCAGCAATTCTCATTTTGGCGCTTTCACCCGTTTTGGACTATGAAGGCGCCGGTTCAAAAGGGGGCGAGGGTTCGAGTCGCACGGGGACGACCCGACCCGGTTCGAAGCTGCGCAGCATGAATGTGATTAAGTTGTCCCAACGCGCGAAACATAGATAACGGGTTAAGGCCCGAAGATCAATAAACGACCCCGCAGCAAGCTGCGGGGTATTTGGCTGCATTCCCAAAGGCAGTTGCTGTAATCAAGAACAATATCAATCCAAAGGTCGTCTCTTTCTTAATATCTTTTTCTTATAGTAAGTTACGACCAAAAACATGGATACCCGATTCGTGACGCAGCAAGCTGCGGGGAATCAGACCCTCCAAAGATTAAACAACCGCTGACGGGAGGGCAGTTTCTGGCGCAGGAGCCGGTATGGATCATCCATCCACTCCAACACCGTATGCACCAGAAAGGCCCGGATAATTAGGCGGGCTAACAACGAGGCGAGATACTGCTGACCATGACCCTAGTTATG
>JAGRHQ010000441.1 GCA_020444905.1 Candidatus Competibacteraceae bacterium | reverse complement strand
TCTGTTTCTACAGCAATGGTACAAACTCTCGCGGAACGACATGTGCTACCTGTTGGGTCTGACCGACATGAAATGGTGTCATTACACAAACCCCCAGCATGTCCAAGAACCGTTGGGCGATCCGGCCGTTTCATTGCTAGTTTGGGTGTTGGCGCATTATCCCGAAACGGTGTTCCTGCCGAGCTTTCCCACCGCCGCCGAGGTGTATCCGCTCTACGAACGCCTGGCCGAGCAGGGCGCCCAACGGTCGCGCGGTCACGGGCGCGATCGTCCCTATTTGGGTCGCACGATGTTCAGTCTATTGCTGGGCCGGGAGATTGGTAGCGCCAGCCGCTGGCTGTCGGAGACCCAGCCCGCGACGATTGCCCCGACCGTGGCGCGACTGCTGTTGGTGCTGAAGACCCTCCTGCAAAACCAGGGAGTCGCCGGTCTCGACGAGTGGGTCGAGCAGGCCCAGTTGGAAGCGCAAGCGCGCGGTCTCTCGCTCCACGACAAAATGACCTCGTGGTTTCGCGGCGATGGCGAGCAAAAGGTATCCAATCCGCGTCCGCCGGTTCGGCGCAAGCCGGGTACCAGGAAGAAACCGAAAAAGGCGACACCCGATGCCGCCGACGATCCCACCCCGGCGGCCGAGTAG
>JAGRHQ010000440.1 GCA_020444905.1 Candidatus Competibacteraceae bacterium | reverse complement strand
AGGCCCAGCGGACCCAAAAAGGTCTAACCCTTCTGGCCCCAGCGGGCCGCGGCGGCATTGTCGGTTTCGCGGGCATCAACCCAGTTCTACGACCCATCCGCCAGTTCTTCGCGTTTACAGAACGGGGCTTTGGTCTTCAGCCAGTCCATCAGGAAAGCGCAGCTATCAAACGCAGCCTGCCGGTGACTGGATGCGGTGACTACCAGCACGATGGGCTCCCCCACCGTCATGCGGCCAAAGCGGTGGATGATCAGAGAGTCTTCGAGTTTCCAGCGCTCGCGGGCTTCCGCCTCAATCTGCTCCAGCATGCGCTCGGTCATGCCGGGATAATGCTCCAGCGTCATGGCAACCACGCCGGATGCTTCCGAAAAATCGCGCACATAGCCGGTAAAACTGGCAACACCGCCGATCTGGGGCTTGCCCGCCACCAGCGATTCTATCTCTGCGCCAGTATCGAAACGCCCGGCCTGGACCCTGACCGTCATGCCGTCAGCCTCCCGTCACAGGGGGGAAAAATGCGACCTCCGCGCCGGCACGCAACGGCGTGTCCAACTCAACGAATTCCTGGTCAATCGCTGCCCGGATGCAGGAGACATCGGCGAAGGCGTCCGCATAACCGCCGCCACGGGCCGTTAGCCA
>JAGRHQ010000043.1:4768-21331 GCA_020444905.1 Candidatus Competibacteraceae bacterium | reverse complement strand
CGTACAAGTCCCGCAGTTCCAGGGCCAGGTCTTGCAGGCGTTGGCTGAGCTGTTCGCTTTCCTGCACGATCACCCGTTGAAAAGCTTCCCGCTGCGGTTGATCCATATCGCCGAAGTTGGTGACCATTTCCGCCGCCGCCCGCAGATTAGCTAGGGGCCGGCGCAGATCTTCAGTACGGGTTTTGAGCAGGGAACGATCTACTTGATGAGTGACATCGCGGAAGGTCACGACGAAGGTGGAGGCGCGTCCAGCAGCGCCCGGCAACAGACTCATTCGGCAGTGAAACAGGGTTTCATCATCCACGGTTGCGCAAACAAATTCGGCATCGCTGGCCGATTTATTCTTCCCACTGCTTTGTTGACGGTAGCGCAGCAATTGCAAGGTGCTTTCAATCGGCGCGCGGGTCCACAGATCATAAAGCGAACGCCCCAAGCCCAATGCCTCGTGGTTGGGGAGCAGTTTCACCGCCGCCGGGTTGTAAAGCAGGATGCGCGCTTCGCCATCGCAAACCAGCACCCCTTCCGACAACTCGCGCAGAACCGTTTCCAGCCGGGCTTTCTGTTCCTCGATTTCCTGAGTGCCGGTTACAGCGGCGGCGGCAGCTTCGCGGCGGGCTTTGTGCAAGGCCTCACCCAGTTCAAGTAACATGGTTGGAAATTCGCCCAACCAATGTTGCCTGGGCAATTCCAGCATGTAACCGGGATTGCTGCGGGTGATAATTCGCGCGCCGCGCGCCAAGGCGCCTAGGGGAATGAAGCAGTGCCAGTCCAGCAGCGACCAGACGACAGTGACGCCGCCGATGATGGCGAATGCAGCCAGGATGAGCCAAAGCAGCAGCAAATCGCGCGAGTTAGGTTCCGGAACCGCCTGCAAAACCTGCCAGCCAATCCAGAGCAGCGAAGCCAGCGTCAATACTACTGGAATCAGCCACAGCAACCAGATGCGAGTCCGGTAGCGCATGATGACGGTTCAATCCGCTTCAGTCAGCAGCTCGCGGACCCGCTCCACGACCTCCTGCGTCGAGAATGGTTTAGTGATGTAGTCATCTGCGCCTAACGCCAAGCCCTTTTCCCGCTCGACCTCGCGTCCCTTAGCCGTCAACATAATGATGCGCAAGTTGGCCCACCCTGGATTGGAGCGAATGGCTTGGCAGACTTCGTAGCCGTTTTTGCGCGGCATCATGACATCAAGCAACACCAAATCCGGCGGTTCGGCGGTGATAGCGGCTAGCGCCGCTTCGCCATCCGAGGCGGTTCGCACCTGGAAGCCTGCCTGCTTCATCAAAAACTCCAAGGACAGGACGATATTTGGTTCATCGTCCACCACCAGAATCTTGTTAGCCATATCCATTCCCCCGGTCAGCGGGTTTGTTCGCTCGGGCGATATTACGCGGATTTCTCATTACTGCTGCGTACAGAGTCTTTCTCGTGCGGTTCTGATGTGGGTTCGTTTTTGCGGTCGGCAGTCTCCTTGGGTGCGACGATCCCGCTTCCTCCACTGGCCTTGGCGACCGCCTCCCAGAATTTTTGCACCATTTCCATCGAATGAAATTGGCTGGGTAACAGCGGCTTGAGCAAACCAAGGGCGTCGAAGTTGATAACACCGCGCTGCATATTGTCGCGGACGACCTGCAAAATATCGTCATGCAGGGGTTGTACGTTTGGCAAACCCAGAAACTCGCGCATTTCCTGGGCGGTGGCTTCAACGCTAACATTGACTTTCATCAAGAAACATCCTCGTGCTTCGGGACGGCAGACCTGGCTGCTCGAACCAGGCCACGAAATAGGGAAACGCCTAACTCATCAAGAATAGCAGGAATAGCCGGACTCTTCCGCACTGCATTTTGCCGTGAGTCATTTTTAGCCGGATGAAACTAATCGAAATCGCTCCTTCGGGCAACTATTCGCCTCTGTTTCGGCGGGATGAGGAGCGTTTAAGATGAATGAGCAACAAGGAAATCGCCGCAGGAGTAACCCCCGGAACACGATTGGCCTGGCCCAGAGTCCGGGGCCGGTGACGATCGAGTTTCTCGCGCACTTCCCGCGACAGGCCATGGACTGAGGCATAGTCCAAGTCAGCCGGTAACGTCAGTTCCTCATGTCGGCGTTGCCGTTCGATCTCTTGACGCTGGCGGTCAATGTAGCCGGCATATTTGGCTTGAATCTCCACTTGCTCGGCAACCTGGGGATCAGCGACGCCAGGCCCCATCCCGGACAGGCTCATCAGTCCGGCGTAAGTGACTTCGGGCCGGCGCAGTAACTCAGCAGCGCGGCTTTCCCGGGCCAACGCGCCTTGTAAGACGCGTTGCGCATCGCTTTCAGCCAGTTCGGACGGGCGCACCCACAAGGCGCGCAACCGCTGGCTTTCCTGCTCGATCGCTTCCCGTTTGGTCTCGAACGCCTGCCAGCGTTCATCATCCACCAGTCCGAGACCGCGCCCGATTTCGGTCAAACGCAGATCTGCGTTATCCTCGCGTAATAACAGGCGATGTTCCGCACGGCTGGTGAACATTCGATAAGGTTCGGTCGCGCCCCGGGTGATGAGGTCATCGATCAGGACGCCGAGATAAGCTTCATCGCGTTTCGGCCACCACGGCGCTTGGCCGCGAGCGCGCCGTCCGGCATTGATCCCGGCCAGCAAGCCTTGCGCGGCGGCTTCTTCGTAACCGGTAGTGCCGTTGATTTGCCCGGCGAAGAACAGACCTTGAATGGATCGGGTTTGCAGCGAGTAATCCAGATCGCGCGGATCGAAAAAGTCGTATTCAATCGCATAGCCGGGCCGGGTGATATGGGCTTTCTCCAAGCCCTTCATCGAACGCACCAGTTGATATTGAATATCGAACGGCAGACTGGTAGAGATACCGTTCGGATAGAACTCATGCGTGTGCAAGCCTTCCGGCTCCAGGAAAATCTGGTGGGAGTTTTTGCCGGCAAAGCGGTGAATCTTGTCCTCGATCGACGGGCAATAGCGCGGTCCCACCCCCTCGATCACACCGGTGTACATTGGCGAACGGTCCAGGCCGCTGCGAATGATGTCATGCGTCTGTTCGTTGGTATGGGTGATCCAACAGGAAATCTGTTGGGGGTGTTCGTCAACCGAACCCAGGTAGGAGAAGACCGGACAGGGTTCATCGCCCGGCTGTTCAATCAATTGTGCGAAATCAATGCTTCGTCCATCCAGCCGCGGCGGCGTCCCGGTCTTTAACCGGCCCACATGCAGGGGTAGTTCCCGCAACCGCGCGGCTAAAGCGTTAGCGGGGGGATCGCCCGCGCGACCGCCTTCGTAGTTCGTTAACCCGACATGAAGGCGTCCGGCCAGAAACGTGCCGGCGGTGAGTATTACTGCCCCGGCGGCGAAGCGGATGCCGGTCTGTGTGATGACGCCCGTGACTCGGTCGCCCTCAATGATTAAATCGGCAGCGGCTTGCTGAAAGACACGCAAGTTCGGTTGATTTTCGATCAACATCCGCACGGCGGATCGGTAGAGCGCCCGGTCGGCCTGGCAACGGGTGGCGCGCACTGCCGGTCCCTTGCGGCTGTTCAGAATGCGGAATTGGATGCCAGCCCGATCAGCGGCCCGCGCCATGACGCCGCCGAGCGCGTCAACTTCTCTGACCAAATGGCCCTTGCCAATGCCGCCGATCGCCGGGTTACAGCTCATGGCGCCCACGGTTTCGATAGTGTGGGTTAGCAACAGGGTATTCAGACCCATGCGCGCCGTGGCCATGCAGGCTTCCGTGCCGGCATGGCCGCCGCCAATTACAATAACGTCAAAGGGTTCAGGGTAGTGCATAGAAGGCATCAGACGTCAGAAGTTGAAATTTTAATATCCAAAAGAAATAAATATATAGATATTTATTTCTTTTGGATTTATAAGTACCCTGCTAAATTCTACAGCTAAACAGTCAGGCATTCAGGCCCTCTTTTTTCCACTTGCCATAATGACAAGGAACTTTACGATGAATCCGGCGCAGGCGCAGCCTCCTTCCCAACACTCCGTCGATCAGCCGTGGTTTGATCTGGAAACGATGAATCGCGAGCTGGAAGCCATGCCTGCCGAGGAACGAGTGGCGTGGGTACTGGAAAACTTCCCGAACCGCATCGTAATGACTTCCAGTTTTGGCGCGCAATCAGCGGTCTGCTTGCACCTGGTTACTCAGCAACAGCCGGACATCCCCGTTTTGCTGGTCGATACCGGTTATCTGTTCCCCGAGACCTACCAATTTATTGACAAACTGACCGAGCGGCTGTCCCTGAACCTTCATATCTATCGCTCCCAATACAGCCCAGCCTGGCAAGAGGCCCGCTACGGCAAGCTTTGGGAGCAGGGATTGGAGGGGATCGACCGCTATAACCAGTTGAACAAGGTCGAACCCATGCAGCGGGCGCTGCGCGACTTAGGCGCGCGCGCATGGATTTCCGGTCTGCGGCGACAACAAGCGAAAAGCCGTCAGCATCTCGATGTATTGTTATGGCGCAATGGCCGCTGCAAGGCTCACCCCATCATCGACTGGACTGATCGCGACATTTACCGCTATCTGAGCAAGCATGGCTTACCCTATCACCCGCTTTGGGAACAGGGCTATGTTTCTATCGGCGATGTGCATACCACCCGCCGGCTGGTGGATGGTATGAGTCCCGAGGAAACCCGCTTTTTTGGCCTCAAACGTGAGTGTGGGTTGCACGAACATGTTTGAAGCCGCGCCTTAATGCGCTTCAACGTATTCCAGGATCTTCCGAAAATCAGCGGCCATAATCTCCGCCTTATCCTCAGTGAAAACCGCACGCAGCCGAACCTCGGGATCGATAAGCATCACGGTCGATGAATGATCGACTGTGTAATTCTCTTTTGGCGCATCAGGAATTGTGTAATAAACGCCGAACTGTTTGGCCAACCCGGCCAATTGTTCAGGCGTCCCGGTCGCGCCCTGGAACTTTGGGTTAAAGTAGGGCGCATACTTCCCCAATCGTTCCGGGGTATCCCGGGCTGGATCTACGGAGATGAACAGATAGGCATTGTCCTGATCCAGATTCTCCTGCGCCAGGATTTTCTGCATTTTGTTCAATTCCAGCAATGTCAATGGGCATACGTCCGGGCAGAAGGTGTAGCCGAAATACAGAAAAGTCCATTTTCCGCGCCAGCGCTCCCTGGTGAAGGGCTGTCCATCCTGGTCGATCAGCGTGAAGTCCTCAACCGGTCGGGGCGGTTCCAGGAAGATGCCAGCAATGGTTGGCGGTTCGGCGCGATTAGAAAGAAGTCCGAAATTTAACCACAGTCCCAGGCTAAAAGCCGCTATTCCAACCGCTATGACCAGTAGCGTCCTGGTGCGCGGCGTGATGCGTGGATTGGGGAGACTGGAACGATCTTTATCTGAGTCAGGCTTCATGGCGTGTTAATCGTGATGGTGATGGACATGGCCGTCAGGCGCCATGCCGGCATCCTTGCCCCGCACCGTGACTTCAACGGGGATTTCACCCGCTTTTTCAAAGCGCAGCATCAGCGGAAAGGTCTGGCCTGCAGTTAAGGGGTGCTTCAGGCCGATCAGCATGATGTGCAGCCCACCTGGTTGCAGAACGGTTGGTTGATCAGCCGCAATTTCGATCGTTTCCACCTTGCGCATTTTTGCTACATTATTTTCCATAATGTGGGTATGCAATTCGATGGTTTCCGCGACTTCACCGGAGCCTCCCAACAGGCGATCGGCCTCTGGCCCGGTGCTAGTTAAGGTCATGTAGACCGCGCCATTGGTCATGGTCGGAGGGCTTTCTCGCGCCCACGGTTCAGTGATTTGAATCGTTTCCGATTCATCGGCAAAAACGGACATGCTGGCAATGAGTAGGAAAGCCGTTAGAAATCGAGTCATTATTTTCATTGCAATATCGCCTCATGATAGAGTGATTGAAACTAATAACCCATCATTATACTGATTTTTTTGCTGGAAATCCGACTTCAGATGATCCAGTCGACCTGAGATTCATCTACCGCGCTTGCTATTTTCAAGGGTTCTCCAGTGTCATTGTCAGCACTCTCAGGAATTGTGGCCGGTGGACCGGCGATATAAGCCAGCGCAAACGCGCCAGGACCTACGTTGATCCCTCCTGCGGTGCTCATGACCGAGAGTAGCGTTTCAATCCCGCGTTCCCTGGCGTAACGTTCGAAATCAACAAATGCGCGCTTGCGGCGAATCACCTCAGGATCCCCGGCGTAGCTGGTGTTCACAATGCGCGTGGCTAGTCCCCGGTCAATTGCCTGTCGGGCAATATTGAACAGCTTGATCAAGGTCCGGTCGAAACCTCGTTCCTTGTCAATCGCTTGGCTTTGGCCGCGATGAAAGCCAATGATCGGCTTAATGTCGAGCAGCGAGCCAAAGTGATAACCGAGCAGGCCAATGGATTTTTCACCTTTCTTGCTGGCCCGGTGACGAATATAGAACAAATCTTCAGGAACCAGGTAGCCGTAGACTTGCTGGCTTAGTTGTTCAATAACTCCACGCAACACGCTGAAGGACAGGTTGTGTTCATCCAGCAAGCGCACGGCTTCATGAACCAATACGCCCTCACCCGTAAATAAAGTTTTGCTGTCCAGGACGGTCAGATAGAAGGAACCCGTCATGCCCGCTTTCTGGCGTCGTTCGCGGTATTGTTTAAGGATCGCGTAGGATGCCTCGGAGGCGTTAGCGAAAATCGGACTGCGGGTCTGGGCGATGGTGATAACTAACACCCGGTCGTATTTCAATACCAGTTCATCAAGGAACAGTTCCATGATTTGTTCCATTGAAAACGGCGCTGTTTCAGCATCCAGAGTCTTTTCCGCTAGATACTTGCGATAAAAAGCCTGAGTGGCTTCTGGATCGCGCACATCCTTGAAAAGATCATAACCCAGGTGCAGGCTGATCGGCATAATGTAGATATTATTTTGTCGAATATAGGTTTGCGGTAGATCGCAGGCTGAATCAATGACAATTCCGGTTCGCACGGCTGTCTCCTCTATAGCTACTGTTTGCAGGATCAATCTACAAAGAGTAGCAAAAGAGAATCAAGAATGGATTGAAAAAATGACAGTCAAGTCAGTCGATGTGCGATAGCGATAGAAAGTCAGCTCAATAAAATCAGCAGCCAGACTACGGCAGCGTTCAACAGAGCCATGAACACTGCTGCCGAGCCGATATCCTTGGCCCGACCGGATAATTCGTGCCGCTCCGGGCCAATGCGGTCGATAGCTGCTTCGATACCGGTATTGAGCAGTTCAACAATGACAATCAGCAGGAGGCTACCCATCAGTAACGATCGTTCCACGGCATTATCGCCGAGCCATAGCGCCAGTGGCGTCATGATTGCGCACAGCAGTCCTTCCTGGCGGAATGCCTCCTCGTTGCGCCAGGCGGCTCGCAAACCCGCCCAGGAATAGCCGGTCGCGTTGACCAGGCGACGCCAACCGGTGTGCTGCTGGAAAGCCATGATCGTTCAGGACTCGCCAACTGGATGCCAGGCCAGGTCCATTTCGCGTGCGGCTCGCACTTCGTCCAAACGGCGCACCGGTCGGTGGTGCGGCGCGCCCTTGACCTGCTCAGGGCTGGCTTCCGCTTCCCGTTGAATTTGCCGCATCGCCGCGACAAAACCATCCAGTTCCTCTTTGCATTCGGTCTCGGTGGGTTCGATCAGCAGACATTCTGGCACCAGCAACGGGAAATAGGTCGTTGGCGCGTGATAGCCAAGGTCAAGGAGACGCTTGGCGAAGTCCATGGCCGTAATACCCAGGGTTTTGGCTTGTCGCTTTAGAGTGATAATGAATTCATGACTGGCTCGCCGCTCGGGGAAAGCGGCGTCGAAGCCGGCTTTCATCAGTTCCGCCATGAGGTAGTTGGCGTTCAGTGTGGAGTAGTCGGCGACCCGTCCCATGCCCACGCGACCCAGCATTCGAGCGTAAATATAGGCGCGCAAGATAACGCCGGCGTTACCCATAAACGCTGACAGTCGGCCAATGCTCTGTGGACGGTCGGCCTCGCTGAGCCAGCGGTAGCGTTCGCCTTGCCTGACAACAAACGGTATGGGCAGGAAGGGTTCCAGGCGGGCGTTAACCGCTACTGGTCCTGCGCCGGGTCCACCGCCGCCATGCGGGGTGGCGAAGGTTTTGTGCAGATTCATGTGCATCACGTCAAAGCCCATGTCGCCGGGTCGGGCTTTGCCAAGAATGGCGTTGAGATTGGCGCCATCGTAGTAAAGCAAACCGCCTGCGCCGTGGACGATAGCCGCAATCTCGGTGATATGGCGCTCAAATACGCCCAGCGTGGAGGGATTGGTCAACATCAGTCCAGCCGTTTGTGGTCCGACCGCTTGGCGCAAGGCGGCGAGATCCACATCGCCTTGTGCGTCGGTAGGAATTTCCCGGACAGTGAAGCCGCACATGATGGCAGTGGCGGGATTAGTGCCATGCGCGGCGTCGGGAACCAGGATTTCCCGTCGGGCCTGATCGCCATGCGCGATATGATAGGCGCGGATCATCGCCACCCCGGCAAACTCGCCCTGAGCGCCGGCCATCGGTGTTAGCGAGACGGCTTGCATTCCGGTCGCCTCCCGCAGCATCTCCTGCAATTCGTAAAAGCAAGCCAGAAAGCCCTGACTGATGTTTTCGGGGGCCAATGGGTGGCGGTTCAAAAAACCCGGCAGCGAGGCCAACCGGTGGCAGGCGCGCGGGTTGTACTTCATGGTGCAAGAACCCAGTGGGTAAAAATGAGTGTCGATGGAGAAGTTTTTCTGCGACAGCTGGGTGTAGTGGCGCACGGTCTGCAGTTCCGAGACTTCCGGCAACAGCGCGGATTTGGAGCGGCGCAAATGAGCAGGCAGGTCGGACAGCGCTTCTTTGGGAGCAGCGGCGGGAACAACGCCTTGCCGGCCTGGCCGGGACTGGTCGAAAATCAGCATCAGGGGCACCCATTCAGGTTGGGAGGTCAGGATTCATTCCTCTCGCCCGCTGGGGGGAGAGAGGTTGAAGGAGGGGAAGTCCCTTTCCCGCGAGGAGTGGGAAACTCTAAGCCAGATCGCCCAACAACGACAAGCGTAAACTCTCGGGGATCACCGAAACCTCAGCAGCGTATTCCGGGTGATTGGCGCCGATGGCCAGCGCTGCGCCTTCTTTAAAATGGCTTTTCATCTCCGGCGTAAGCTCGAAGCGCAGAAAATGTACGGCGCTGGTTTTCTCCTCGTTTTCCCGCTCCAGGTCCTCGTCTGCAATGGCGAATACGCGCGCACAGCCCTCGACCTGAATCCAGATGGCGTCCTCGATTCCCTTCAGGCAGGCGAGCATTCGCCGCCGTTCGTCAACATCCGGGTACTCGATCAGCAGAGTCGCCTTGAAATTGCTCCCATCGGGAACCAGAGGGTTATAGGCTTCCAGCTCGCCCTGAATGCCTTTTTCCTCGAAAATCTTTTCGATGCGCAGCATTTCCTGAATTTGATAACGAAGGGTCAGTTCGTCCTCGAACAGCAAGGTCAGGTGATTGCCTAGCGCCAGGCTGCGATTCTGTTTGTGGGCGAGTACCCGTGCTCGAAAAGCGGGGCGTTCCCGGGCGTATTGCTCCAAGGTCATCAGGCTGTCACGGGTGATCAGTGGCATAACCAGTCCTCCACAGTTAAAGTCCGTAGGCGATCCGAATCAGGGAGATAGGATGTTGCTTCTGCGCTTGGGTTTCACCCATGCCCTGACAGATATGCCGGCCCGCGATCGCGCAGTCGGAACTGACATAATCCGGATTGACTTCGGCCATTTGCCTGAAAACTGGTCGGCCAATTTTCATCGACATGTCGAAGTATTCGCTCTTCACGCCCCAGGTGCCATCGTGGCCGGCGCAGCGTTCGACGGTATTGACGGTCGTGTTCGGAACCAGTTGCAACAACTCGCGGGTCTTCTGCCCCAGGTTCTGCACTCGCAGATGGCAGGGGATGTGGTAGGAGACCGTGCCAAGCGGCTGTTTGAAGTCGGTTTTGAGCAGGCCGTCCCTATGGCGCAGCGCCAGGTACTCAAAGGGGTCAAACATAGCTTCAGCGACCGCCTGCACATCAGCGTCTTCCGGGTACATCAGCGGTAGCTCTTGCTTGAACATCAGGGTGCAGGAAGGAATGGCGGTCAAAATCGCGTAGCCTTCGCGCGCCAGCGTCGCCAGCACCGGAATGTTGATTTCTTTCAGCCGGTTCACCGATTCCAGGTCGCCCAGTTCGAGCTTCGGCATTCCGCAACAAGCCTCCTTTTCCACCAGGCGGGTCGGAATCTCATTGTGGGCCAGAATCTTTAGCAGGTCGTGGCCAATGCCAGGTTCGTTGTAGTTAATATAGCAAGTGGAAAAAATCGCCGCCTTGCCGGGGGTGCGCTCGCCATCGCGCACAGGAAAATGACTGTTGGCCTGGGCGTTAGCGCGGAAACGTTGTGGGGCGTAATCGGGCAGTTGGCGATCGCGATGGACTTTCAGCATTTTGTCCATCATGCCGCGCACGGCTTTGTTTTTGTTAGTGGCGTTGACCGTCTGCGCCACCACGGGAATTGCCAGCAACTTGCCCAGGACGTCGGTGCTAGTCAGTAGCTTGTCCCGGAACGTGACCTCGCCTTTCTTGAATTTGAAAGCCTTGGCGCGCAACATCAGGTGCGGAAAATCCAGGTTCCAGGGGTGGGGCGGTACATAAGGGCATTTGGTCATAAAACACACGTCGCAGAGATAGCATTGATCGACAACCTCTCCGTAGCGGGCTTTAGGGATGCCATCCACCTCGCCGGTCTCGCCTTCATCAATCAGGTCGAACAGCTTGGGGAAGGCGTTGCACAGGCTGACGCAGCGCCGGCAACCGTGGCAGATATCAAAGACCCGCTCCAATTCGGCGGACAGCATGCTTTCGTTGTAGTAGTCGGGATTTTTCCAGTCGATGGGATGTCGTTTTGGCGGCTCCAGATTGCCTTCGCGGACGCTCATGATAGTCTCTCCTCCAGTGGCGCCTGAGAATCAGGGCGGGCGTTCAGCCCGCCCCGCACCTTCAGTCAACCAACGCGTCCAGAGCTTTTTGGAAGCGGTTGGCGTGTGAGCGCTCGGCCTTGGCCAGCGTCTCGAACCAGTCACCAATTTCATCGAAGCCTTCGTCACGGGCGGTTTTCGCCATGCCGGGGTACATGTCGGTGTATTCGTGGGTTTCGCCCGCGACCGCCGATTTCAGGTTATTGCGCGAAGAGCCAATGGGCAGACCCGTAGCAGGATCGCCGACGTGCGCCAGATAGTCCAGGTGACCATGGGCATGGCCGGTTTCGCCTTCCGCTGTTGAGCGGAACAGAGCCGAGACATCGTTCTGGCCCTCGACATCCGCCTTGTTGGCAAAATACAGGTAGCGACGATTAGCCTGTGATTCGCCGGCGAACGCTGCTTTCAGGTTTTCTTCGGTCTTGGAGCCTTTGAGCTGCATCGGTAAAGCCCTCTCTATTTAGATGGTGGAAATAGGGGAAGACCTCAATAATTACAAGGCCGAATAAAGCATAATTTGCATAAGGCCATCTAGCTAATTGACTTTGGCAATGATGTCAATAGTTATTGCTTATCCTTGGAGGTTCGTATCGATGTAACTTCTTGGGTATGCGCCGCGCTGTTGCGTGGCTATAATTCCTGGTCATACTGAATCAGGGGGTATGGCGATGGGAAAAAGATATTTCGGTACGGACGGTATTCGCGGGCGAGTCGGGGAATATCCGATTACGCCTGAGTTCATCCTCAAACTGGGTTGGGCGGTCGGACGCGCTCTGCGGAGCCGGGATTTCAACAAGGTGGTGATCGGCAAGGACACTCGTATTTCTGGCTACATGTTTGAATCTGCGCTAGAAGCCGGATTGTCGGCAGCGGGCGTCAATATCGCCCTGCTAGGTCCCATGCCGACCCCTGGCATCGCCTATTTGACGCGCACCCTGCACGCCTGCGCCGGCATCGTGGTCAGCGCTTCGCATAATCCTTACTACGATAATGGCATCAAATTCTTTTCCCGCGACGGACAAAAGCTGCCCGACGAAACCGAGGAGCGTATCGAAGACCTGTTGGAGCAGCCGCTGGCAACGGTCGAGCCGGACGCCTTGGGCAAGGCCGAGCGCATCGTGGATGCTTCTGGCCGTTATATCGAATTCTGCAAAAGCACGATTCCCGCCGGCTCCAGCCTGGCGGGAATGAAAATTGTCGTAGATTGCGGACATGGCGCGACCTATCACGTCGCACCCAGCGTGTTTAACGAACTGGGCGCAACCGTGATTCCTATTGGCGCATCTCCCGATGGCCTGAACATCAATCTGGATTGCGGCTCTACCAAGCCGGCGGTGATGCGCGAAACGGTTCAGGAAGAGAACGCCGATCTGGGCATCGCCCTGGACGGTGACGGCGACCGGGTCATTATGGTCGATCACCGGGGCGAAATTCTCGATGGTGATGATTTGCTGTTCATTATCGCCCGCGATCGCCTGCGCGCGGGCAACCGCTTCAACGCTATCGTCGGCACCTTGATGACCAATCTGGGACTGGAGATGGCGTTGCGCGCCCTGGGACTTGAATTGCACCGCGTCCAGGTTGGCGACCGTTATGTGATGGAGCGAATGCTGGCTGAAAACCTGATGCTGGGCGGCGAGAATTCCGGACACATCATCTGCCGGGATCGCACCACAACCGGCGATGGCATCATCTCGGCTCTGCAAGTGCTGGCGGCCATGCTGCATTCCGAAAAGAACCTGCATGACCTCAAGGCCGGCATGACCAAGTACCCGCAAACCTTGATCAATGTGTCGGTGAACGGCGCTGTGGATATTCAGCGCCCGCCGATCCTGGAAGCCGTGTGCGCTGTCGAGAGTCAGATGGGCGACCATGGCCGGGTGTTGCTGCGTCCCTCCGGCACCGAACCGGTGGTGCGGGTCATGGTGGAAGGCCCGGATGCTGGAGTCGTTGAGCGCCATGCCCGCGAGTTGGCGGCGGTTGTGAGAGATACCCTGTCAGTATGATTGATTTCCAGAAGCGAAGTCCGTAAGCTTCACCGGTTTTTCAAGTCCAGGAGAAAAATTATGCGCCGTAAGCTGGTGGCCGGAAATTGGAAGATGAATGGCTCGGCGGAAAGCATCCGCGGGTTATTACAGGGGATTAAGGAAGGCGCTGCCGAGGTAGCGGCTGTCGAACTGGCGGTGTTCCCCCCGTTCGTTTATCTCGGGCTGGTTGAACAACAGCTCAACGGAACAGCGATTGCCTGGGGAACCCAGAATCTTTCCGAGCACGCCTCGGGCGCCTACACCGGCGAAGTAGCGGGTCCGATGCTCCAGGATTTCCATTGCGCCTATGTCATCGTCGGTCACTCGGAGCGCCGCACGTTATACGGCGAAAGCGACGAGATGGTGGCGCGCAAGTTCGCCGCCGCCCGCAAGGTGGGCATTAAGCCGATTCTCTGCGTGGGTGAGACCCTGGAAGAACGCGACCAGGGCGTTACCGAATCGGTCGTAGAACGGCAACTCAAGGCGGTGCTGGATCTGGAAGGTATCGAAGCGTTCAATGACGCCGTGATCGCCTATGAGCCGGTCTGGGCGATTGGCACCGGTCGCACCGCTACGCCGCAGCAGGCGCAGGATGTTCATGCCTTTATTCGCGCCAAACTAACTGAACAAAATTCGACGGTAGCGGCAAAGACCCGCATTCTCTACGGAGGCAGCATGAAAGCCGCCAATTCCGGGGAGTTGATGGCCATGGCGGATATCGATGGCGGTCTGATTGGCGGCGCTTCGCTGGATGCCAAGGACTTTCTGGCGATTGCCCGTTCAGGCTGTTAAACTATAGCTATCATGGTTTATACCCTCATTCTCGTCGTGCATATCGTCGTTGCCGTTGCCTTGGTGGCCTTGGTGCTGTTACAGCAGGGTAAAGGCGCCGATGCCGGCGCGGCGTTCGGAAGCGGCGCTTCCGCAACGATGTTTGGATCGCAGGGTTCGGCGTCCTTTTTGAGTCGAACCACGGCGGTTCTGGCTACAGCGTTCTTTTTAACCAGCTTAACGCTGGCCTACTTTGCGACGCAGACCACGAGGGCGCCGGAGAGTGTGATGGAGCAGGCGGCGTCTGAAACGCCTGCGCCGCCACCGTCCGAGAGCGCTAAAGGTCCGGCTGATGTGCCGCAGTTGCCGCAAAAGTAGCAATAGAAAATGATGATCATGCCGATGTGGTGGAACTGGTAGACACGCTAGCTTGAGGGGTTAGTGGCGCAAGCCGTGCCGGTTCGAGTCCGGCCATCGGCACCAAATCAGGCATCCTGCCCCATTGTCAGGATGCCTTACAATTTCAGTAAGGTGTGACTTCCATGTTGTCCAATTACCTTCCTGTTCTGATGTTCGTAGTCATCGCCCTGGCGATGGCCGTGATTGTCATCAGCCTTGGCTTTTTCCTCGGTCCCCGCCGTCCCGATAGCGCGAAATTATCGCCTTATGAGTGCGGTTTTGAGGCTTTTGAGGATTCCCGGATGAAGTTTGATGTCCGCTATTACCTGGTGGCCATCCTATTCATTATCTTCGATCTGGAAATCGCCTTCCTGTTTCCCTGGGCAATTGTTCTGGACCAGATCGGCCTGTTCGGATTCGCGGCGATGGCAATCTTTCTCGGTATCCTGGTGATCGGTTTCATCTACGAGTGGAAGAAAGGAGCCTTGGAATGGGAATAGAAGGCATTCTGGAAAAAGGCATGGTGACCACCACTGCCGACAAGCTCATTAACTGGGCGCGCACCGGTTCGATGTGGCCGATGACCTTTGGTCTAGCCTGTTGCGCGGTGGAGATGATGCAGGCTGGCGCGGCGCGTTACGACCTGGACCGATTCGGTATTGTGTTTCGGCCCAGTCCTCGCCAGTCCGATCGTCGCCGGCACCTTGTGCAACAAGATGGGGCCGGCCTTGCGCAAAGTTTACGACCAGATGGCCGAACCGCGTTGGGTCATTTCAATGGGTTCCTGCGCGAATGGCGGTGGTTATTATCACTACTCCTACGCTGTGGTGCGCGGCTGTGATCGCATCGTGCCGGTTGACATCTATATACCGGGGTGTCCGCCGACTGCGGAGGCGCTGATTTATGGCATTTTGCAACTGCAGAATAAAATTCGCCGCACCAACACCATCGCCCGTTAAGAGAATCCTCCATGGCTGAAGCGCTTCAGACTCTGCTGGAAAAGTTGCAAACGCGATTTGGCGACACCTTGCTGGACTGTCGGTTGGATCGCGCCGAGGCGACTATCGAAATCCCGCCTGATCAGGCGATCGCTGTCTTTACCGCTCTCCGCGATGAACCGGAATTTGCTTTCGAGCAAGTCATGGACGTGTGCGGGGTCGATTACGCGGCTTATGGCGATGTAGAATGGGCGACCAGTGAATCCACGAACCAGGGCTTTAGCCGGGGCGTGGTGGAGCGCGCGACTGGGCGTGGTCCAACCGCTATTCAGGTGGCTGTAGCCGGTCGAACCTTTGCCGGCAAGGGCCGTTTCGCTGCGGTTTACCAGTTGCTTTCGGTGTCGCACAACCAGCGTTTGCGGGTTCGAGTATTCGCCTCGGATGATGAGTTGCCGGTGGTGCCCTCGGTCGTACCCCTTTGGGCTGGCGCCAACTGGTTCGAGCGCGAAGCTTTCGACTTGTTCGGCATCGTGTTTGAAGGTCACCCGGATTTGCGGCGTATCCTCACCGATTACGGGTTTATCGGCCATCCCTTCCGCAAGGACTTCCCGCTGATTGGCCAAGTGGAAATGCGCTATGACCCGGAGCGTGGTCGTGTAGTGTACGAGCCGGTGAGCATCGAGCCGCGCGTGCTGGTGCCCCGCGTTATCCGCAAGGACAACCGTTACCTCGAGTCGCACTAAAGGAAAGTCGCCGATGCCCGAGATTCGTAATTACACCCTGAACTTCGGTCCGCAACATCCTGCCGCACACGGCGTGCTCCGCTTGGTGCTGGAGATGGATGGCGAGGTGGTGCAGCGCGCCGATCCGCATATCGGCCTGTTGCACCGGGCCACCGAGAAGCTAGCTGAGAGTAAGCCGTTTAATCAAAGCATCGGTTATATGGACCGGCTTGACTACATGTCGGCGATGAGCAACGAACATGCTTATGTGCTGGCGGTCGAGAAGTTGCTGGGGATTGAGCCGCCGGTGCGCGCCCAGTACATCCGCGTGATGTTCGCGGAAATTACCCGTATTCTAAATCACCTACTGTGGATTGGCGCGCACGGGCTGGACATCGGCGCTATGACCATGTTCCTGTACGCCTTCCGCGAGCGCGAGGATTTGCTGGATTGCTACGAAGCAGCCTCCGGCGCTCGCTTGCATGCGGCGTATTTCCGGCCCGGCGGCGTTTATCGTGACCTGCCCAAGAGCATGGCGAAATACGAGTATGAGAAATCGCAATGCCACAGCAAAAAGGATGTGGATGAACGGAACACCCATCGCCACGGGACCCTACTGGATTTCATTGATGCGTTTACCGAGCGCTTCCCGCAACGGGTGGATGAGTACGAGACGCTGTTGACCGATAACCGCATCTGGAAACAGCGC
>JAGRHQ010000043.1:0-4747 GCA_020444905.1 Candidatus Competibacteraceae bacterium | reverse complement strand
TCGGTATTGGTGTGGTGACGCCGGAGCGGGCGCTGCAACTGGGTTTTTCCGGTCCTATGCTGCGCGGTTCCGGTTTCGCCTGGGATCTGCGTAAGAAGCAACCTTATGAGGTTTATGACCGACTGGACTTCGATATTCCAGTTGGAGTCAATGGTGACTGCTATGATCGCTATCTAGTGCGCGTCGAGGAGTTGCGTCAGGCGAACCGGATCATTAAACAGTGCGTGAAGTGGTTGAAGGAAAATCCCGGTCCGGTGATGATCGATGACCACAAGGTCGCGCCACCGTCGCGCGAGACAATGAAAGAGGACATGGAAGCCCTGATTCACCATTTCAAACTGTTTACCGAGGGCTATTGCGTGCCCGAAGGCGAGGTCTATGTAGCGACCGAACATCCCAAGGGTGAATACGGGATTTATCTGATTTCCGATGGCGCCAACAAGCCTTACCGAGTCAAGGTGCGGGCAGCGGGTTTCGCCCATCTTTCATCCATGAATGAAATGACCCGAGGCCACATGCTGGCCGACGTAGTGGCGGTCATTGGTACGCAGGATATCGTTTTCGGGGAGGTTGACCGCTGATGAGCGCTCGTAAAAGCGATATGTTGTCCGCCCATGCGTGCGCGGAAATCGATCACTGGTTGACCCGTTACCCCGCTGACCAAAAACAGTCCGCTGTACTGGCCGCCCTCCGCGAGGTTCAGCATGAGAATGGCGGTTATCTCACGACGGAGTTGATGGACGCGGTGGCGGATTATCTCGACCTGCCGCCCATTGCCGTTTACGAAGTCGCCAGTTTCTATTCAATGTTTGAACTGAAACCGGTCGGTCGGCACAGCATTTCCGTTTGCACTAACATTTCCTGCATGTTGCGCGGTGGCGACGCCATTTTGGCGCATCTTGAGAAGAAGCTGGGCATCAAGCTTGGTGAAAGCACTCCCGATGGTAAGTTCTACCTGAAGCGGGAAGAAGAATGCCTGGCGGCTTGTTGCGGCGCGCCAATGATGCAGGTTGACCATGTCTATTACGAGCAACTGACCCCCGAGAAGGTGGATCAGGTGCTGGATCGCCTGGAGTAAACCACAATGGCTAACGAGGTGTGCTACCGGACGCTGGGCCTGGATCGACCCTGGTCGATGGAGACCTATCAAAGCGTGGGCGGCTACGCAGCCTGGAAGAAGATTCTGGCTGGTGAATTGACCGGCGATCAGGTCATCGACCAAGTCAAGAAATCCGGACTGCGCGGGCGGGGCGGCGCGGGGTTCCCGACCGGCTTGAAGTGGACCTTCATGCCACGCAACGCCACGGTTCAAAAGTACATGGTATGCAATTCCGACGAGTCGGAGCCAGGCACCTGCAAGGATCGCGACATTTTGCGCTTTAACCCGCATGCCTTGGTGGAAGGCATGGCCATCGCCGGGTTCGCCACCGGCTCCACGGTCGGCTACAACTACATGCGCGGCGAGTTTCTCGACGAGCCTTATCAGCGGTTTGAGAATGCGGTCAAGGAAGCGTATGCCGCTGGGTTACTCGGCAAGAATATCCAGGGTTCCGGCATTGACTTTGATCTGTACCCGACCCTGGGCGCAGGCGCCTATATCTGTGGCGAGGAAACCGCCCTGCTGGAGTCGCTGGAAGGCAAGAAAGGCCAACCGCGCTTCAAACCGCCATTTCCCGCCAGTTATGGTCTATACGGTCGCCCGACCACCATCAATAACACCGAGTCGTTTTCTTCGGTGCCGGCGATTGTGTTAAATGGCGGTGAATGGTTCGCCAGTCTAGGGACAGCGAATGCCGGGGGTACGAAGATTTTCTCGGTGTCTGGGCATGTCGAGAAACCGGGTAATTTCGAGGTGTCGCTGGGTTTGCCCTTCGCCGATCTGCTGGCTCTAGCAGGCGGTGTTTGGAAAGGGCGTCAGCTCAAGGCAGTGATCCCCGGCGGTTCCTCGGTGCCAGTCGTACCAGGCGAGACGATGCTGAAAGCCAACATGGACTACGATTCCATCGCCAAGGTGGCCGGTTCGATGCTCGGCTCCGGCGCGGTGATCGTGATGGACGACACCACCGACATGGTTAAGGTGCTGCAGCGCGTCTCGCGGTTTTACTTCTCTGAATCCTGCGGGCAATGCACGCCCTGTCGCGAAGGCACCGGCTGGTTGTATCGTGTGGTCACCCGGATTGTCGAAGGCAAGGGCAGGCCCGAGGATCTGGAATTACTAGACAGCGTGGCCAGCAAGATCGAAGGACGCACCATTTGCGCGCTAGGCGACGCCGCGGCCATGCCGGTACGCAGTTTCGTCAAGCATTACCGTCACGAATTCGCCTATTACATCGAGTACAAGCGCAGCATGGTTGCTGGCGCTACGGCGCTGGCTGCATGAGCCGCGAAACCACTAACACCGTTGCAGTGGGTAAGAGATGAGCGAGGAACAGGTCAATATCGAAGTTAACGGCATTGCGCTGCAAGCCCGTAAGGGCGCGATGCTCATCGAGATCACTGATGCGGCGGGCATTCCTATCCCCCGGTTCTGTTATCACAAGAAACTGTCCATCGCCGCCAATTGCCGGATGTGTCTGGTCGAGGTGGAAAAGGCGCCCAAGCCGCTGCCGGCCTGTGCGACTCCGGTGATGGAGGGCATGAAGGTTTATACCCGATCGCCCAAGGCGCTGGCCGCGCAGAAAGGCACCATGGAATTCCTGCTGATCAATCATCCGCTGGATTGTCCTATTTGCGATCAGGGCGGGGAATGCGAGTTACAGGACGTGGCGCTGGGTTATGGCGGCGATGTATCGCGCTTTGCCGAGCGCAAGCGGGTGGTTCGGGATAAAGATATCGGTCCACTGATCGCTACAGAAATGACCCGTTGTATTCACTGCACCCGTTGCGTGCGCTTCGGCGAGGAAATTGCCGGGTTGCGCGAGTTGGGCGCGACTGGCCGCGGCGAAAATGTGGAAATCGGCACATTCGTTGCCCATAGTGTGATTTCGGAATTGTCGGGCAATGTCATCGATCTGTGTCCGGTCGGGGCGCTGACCGCTAAGCCTTCCCGCTACAAGGGACGTTCTTGGGAATATGTGCAACACGCGGGCGTTGCGCCGCATGATTCCATCGGCTCCAATATCTTCATTCACACCCTGCGCGGCCAAGTGATGCGGGTCGCGCCGCGTGAGAACGAGTCGATTAACGAAACCTGGATTTCTGACCGGGACCGGTTCAGTTACGAAGGTATCTACAGCGATGACCGGTTGGCCAAGCCGCTGGTTGACGGCGTTGAAGCGAGTTGGGAATCTGCTCTGGAAGCGGCGGCGACTTGTTTAAAAGATGTGATCGCCCGACATGGCCCTGCTGCCGTCGGTTTTCTGATTTCTCCGACCGCCACGGTTGAGGAAATGTATTTGGCGCAAAAACTGGCGCGGGGTCTGGAGGTCGTAAATATCGATCACCGGCTCAGACAGGCCGATTTCAGCGATCAGGCTGCAGCGCCGGTGTTCCCCTGGCTGGGACAGGCGCTTGAGGATTTGGAAGAGGTGGGCGTTGCGTTGCTGATCGGCTCCAATGTGCGCATGGAGCAACCGCTAGCCGGCCATCGTTTGCGCAAGGCGGCGCTGGCGGGCGGACAGATCATGTTCATTAATCCCCGCGACTTTGAGTTCCGCTTCCCGGTTGCCGCCAAGCGGGTTGTCGATCCTGCCGGCATGGTCGCGGCCCTAGCTGGCGTCGCCCAGGCGGTTGCTGAATTGAAAGGAGCGGCGCTGCCGGGAAATTTGGCGGGTTTGGCGTCGGGCGCTCTGGGTGAAACAGAACGCACGATGGCTGCTCACCTGGTTAATAGCGCCGCAGGTACGGTGTTGCTGGGCAATCTGGCGCTGGCACACCCTGCGTTGGCTGCACTGCGGGCGTTGGCGGGTTTCGTGGCGCAGCAGACCGGTGCCCGGCTGGGTTATTTGCCGGAAGCGGCGAATTCTGCTGGTGGCTGGTTAGCCGGCGCGTTGCCGCACCGTTTGCCGGGTGGTCAACTAGCGCCGATCGCCGGTTTGGATGTACGGTCGATGCTGGGGGCCCCGCGCAAGGCTTATGTGCTGGTGGGTGCTGAACCGGAGCTGGATTGCTGGGACGGCGCGGCGGCGTTAAAAGCCATGCAGGGCGCAGAACGAGTGATTTCACTGAGTCCCTATGCCAGCGCGGCCAGTAAACAGTACGCAAAAATCATTCTGCCTGTTGCTACCTTCGCGGAAACTTCGGGAACCTACGTCAATGCCGAAGGGCGCTGGCAGAGCTTTCAGGGCGCGACCAAACCGTTTGGCGAGGCGCGTCCAGCCTGGAAGGTTCTGCGCGTGCTGGGTAACCTGTGTGGGGTGAGCGGTTTCGATTACACCAGTTCCGAGGAAGTTCTTGCCGAGGCGCAAAATGCCTGCGCTCAGGTACAGCCGGATAATGCGCCGGATTTCGGCCAACCACTGACTCCGTTCCAGACCGATGGCCTGTTGCGGGTAGCGGATGTGCCGATTTACGCCACTGATCCATTGGTTCGACGCGCCCGTTCCTTGCAGACCAGCGCTTTGATGCGGTCCGCCGAGGTGCGTTTGCATCCGGATGTAGCCCAGGAACTGGGGGTCGCTGGACGCGAACAGGTTCAGGTGCGCCAGAACGGCGTCGCGGTCGATTTGCCTTTAATGCTGGACGAGAGCATTCCCCGAGGATGCGCCTGGATTCCGGCGGGTTTGCACGGCAGTATTGCGCTCGGGCC
>JAGRHQ010000439.1 GCA_020444905.1 Candidatus Competibacteraceae bacterium | reverse complement strand
TGCTCAAGCGTAGCGGGCAACGGCATAACCACCGTATTGAATCGCCGTCTCAGAGCGCTCGATAGTTCGTTCACACCTTTATCGCGGTCGTTAGCGGTTGCGATCACATTGAACCCCCTTTGGGCCTGAACTTCCTGATTGAGCTCCGGAATAGGAAGCGTTTTTTCAGAAAGTACCGTGATCAGGCTATCCTGCACGTCGGAGGGAATACGAGTGAGCTCCTCAACCCGGGTAATTTTCCCTTCCTCCATGGCTTTCATCACCGGGCTGGCCACGATCGCTTTTTCCGAAGGCCCTTCGGCCAGCAGCCGGGCATAGTTCCAGCCGTAGCGAATAGCTTCCTCCGCCAAACCGGCCGTGCCTTGGATCAACAGGGTAGAATCCCCGCAAATAGCGGCCGCCAGGTGTTCGGAGAGCCAGGTTTTGGCCGTGCCGGGAATGCCGATAAGCAGCAACGCACGGTCAGTCACCAGGGTAGAAACGGCAATCTCGACCAGCTTCCGGCTACCGAAATACTTGGGCTCAATCTCAGTGCCGTCATCCAGCTTTCCGCCCAGAATGTAAGTGACTACCGCCCAGGGCGAAAGCTGCCAGTTGGCCGGCCTTGGTTTATCGTCCTGTTTGCGCAGAGCCTCCAGTT
>JAGRHQ010000438.1 GCA_020444905.1 Candidatus Competibacteraceae bacterium | reverse complement strand
CGATGTCTTTGTACCGCTGCTGGAGGAGAGCGGCAGCATCGTGACGGTGGGCCGTCAGGTGGTGCGCGAGGCGCTGCGCCAACTAAAGGAATGGCGAACGACCGGACTGCCCGAGCTGCGCGTGGCGGTCAATCTGTCGACCCTGCAGCTATTGCGGCAGGAGCTGTGTGCCGACATTCGGGCTGCCCTGGGCGAAGTCGGGTTGCCGGGCAGCGCGCTGGAGCTGGAGCTGACCGAAACCCTGGTCATGAGCAATCCGGAGCAGGCAATTCGGACCCTGAGTGAGCTCAAGGGTCTGGGCGTGGTGATTGCCATCGATGACTTCGGCACCGGCTATTCATCGTTGAGCTATCTCAAGCGTCTGCCAATCGACAAGCTCAAGCTTGATCGCGAGTTCATAGGCGATCTGCAGGATGACCCCGATGACGCGGTGATCGTGCGCACCATGCTGGCGATGGCCAAGGCTCTCAACATCCGCGCCACCGCCGAAGGCGTTGAGCGGCAGTCACAGCTGCGCTTCCTGCGCGAGCATCAGTGCGAGGAGGCACAGGGATTCCTGCTGTGCCGTCCGCTGCCAGCGGACGCTTGTCTGCAGGCGCTCCGGCCCGCCCCTCAGACCGCCGAGCCCGAAGCCCTGCCG
>JAGRHQ010000437.1 GCA_020444905.1 Candidatus Competibacteraceae bacterium | reverse complement strand
CAAGGAAAGCCCGCTCAAGCTGAACGCGGGTCTCGGACTTCTTGAGCAATGGAATGAAGATACCATAAAGGCTCGTGCCGAGAGGCTAGCCAGCATTGCCGTGGAAGTTTGGAAGACCCCAAGTTTGCCAGTTGGAATCGTGGAGGCGTATCGTCCCAAAGCGGCTGTCGCAGCGAGCTACCGCATTGCCGATCATCCATATCTGCTCACTAGCCCGGTACGCGAACTGTTCGAATCCTTTCGCAAGGAGGTTCTTGCCCTCGATCCCTGCATAACCGAGGAGTTCCTGAAGCTATATGTTGCCTACAAGGCGGAGACCAACTTTGTGGATGTAGTGCCGCAGGCTAAGCGGTTGCGGTTGTCGCTGAACATGGCTTTCGCCGAGATCAACGATCCGAGAGGTCTCTGCAAAGATGTTACCGGCGTTGGCCGCTGGGGTAATGGCGATGTGGAGGTCGGCTTGGCGTCGTTGGATGAATTGCCCTATGTGCTGGGGTTGGTACGGCAGTCGCTCGAGCGGCAAATGGGCAATGGAGTCGATACATAAGGCAGTTAGGACGAGGCACATTAACGGAGTAGAGACAGATGCGTGGTTTGATGCCGAGCATGGAATAGCGGGATAACGAGTTATGTCCGCGACCAA
>JAGRHQ010000436.1 GCA_020444905.1 Candidatus Competibacteraceae bacterium | reverse complement strand
AACAAGCGTGGGCATGGACGTTTTTGTTGGGATGAACCCTTTTTCGAAAATTTATCGGATACTTTGACCGGTTTTCAATCGCTGTTGCTCGACAAAAAACAATATGATGTGCCGCCATATCATCATAAACCCTACATGTAGTAGGTAAGTAGTTACAAACGATTTAATGAACGCCCTGTCTGAGCCAGTTTGTGATGTCCAAAAACTTAAAATATATTAGATACCTACGGCTTAGCGTACATTTCCGTTCCGTTGGACTTCAAACCCCTTATTTTTGCCAAGCCAAGAATTACTTGGCCATGCTTCATCTGGCCTGTGCATTCATTATCTCCAGAAAACTCGCAGCAGCTTGAGAAAGCAAGGTATGTGCCGGATGTCCCCTTAATAGCAGTGAGCCCGGACCCTGGATGTGCCCTTGTTGTTCGTGGGCGACAATTTTGGTCAAACGGATGTGCAAGCGGCATTGACGATCCAGGATTAGGGTGCCGCTAGGGCTACTCACCCTTCGCGGTTGTTGGGTGTCAGGCGACAGCATAAATTGACCCTTTGGCGACATTGAAAATTGACCCCCGAAGCCAGAGGGGATATTTGATGAAGAGTCAGACAATCCCCCTTCCGAAGATCACGATCAGGAAGGGGGACGA
>JAGRHQ010000435.1 GCA_020444905.1 Candidatus Competibacteraceae bacterium | reverse complement strand
GGAGCCGGAGGTGGCGGAGCCGGAGGTGGCGGAGCCGGAGGTGGTGAAAAACCACCCGCTGATTCAGAACTCCTAAAACCGGGAAAACCGTCAGCACCCCCAAATTCAGGAAAAGAGCTTGATATTAATGCTCTTGTTGCTGGTACTGAATTGGTAGTAATTGGCGCGCTCGGAGGAGTGATTTTGACGAGAAACCCATGGGGTGCCGCCCTTGGGGGAACTGCTGCTGCTAGTATCTTAATTATTCCTTTAGTTATGAAACCACATGATCAGCACCAATAGCCAGGTAGCCAGGTAGCCAGGTAGGGTACGCATTGCGTACCTTTTGGGGGCGTAGCCGGGTAGAGTGGGCACCGCCCACCTTTTCCATCATCCGACGCCTCCGACATGGCGGGCCGTGCCCGCCCTACCCCGATTCGCCGAAATCGGTTTCCGTGGCGGTCGCGGCGTCTCCACCGCCCCAATCCGCCGGGTACGTCCCCGCCGCCACATACCGATGGAACGTGGAATACGGCCAATCGCCAACTCGCGTGACGTGACCGTGCTTCACCGGATTCCAATGGATGTAATCGACATGCCGGTTGAAATCGTTTGGGTCGCGGATTTGATGCTCCCAAAACCGCCGCTGCCAAATCGTACTTTCC
>JAGRHQ010000434.1 GCA_020444905.1 Candidatus Competibacteraceae bacterium | reverse complement strand
TACGCCGACGTTTACCGCCGCTCGATCGAAAGCCCCGACAGCTTCTGGCTGGATCAGTCCCGGGCCATCGACTGGGACACCCCGCCGACACAGGCGCTGTTCGCCGACAACGCGCCCATCTACGAATGGTTCAAGGACGCCGAGGTCAACACCTGCTGGAACGCCGTGGACCGCCATGTCGCGCAGGGGCGCGGCAACCAGACCGCCATCATCTATGACAGCCCGGTCACGCATACCCGGCAGGAAATCACCTATGCCGAACTGCTGGAGCGCGTCAGCAGCCTGGCCGGCGCGCTGAAGGCGCAGGGCGTGGAAAAAGGCGACCGGGTCATCATCTACATGCCGATGATCCCCCAGGCGCTTGAGGCGATGCTGGCCTGCGCCCGGCTGGGGGCGATCCATTCGGTCGTGTTCGGCGGTTTCGCCGCGCGCGAACTGGCGACCCGCATCGATGACGCCGCGCCCAAGGCGATCCTGGCCGCAAGCTGCGGCATCGAGCCGGGGCGCGTGGTGCATTACAAGCCACTTCTCGACGGTGCGATCGAGATGGCGACGCACAAGCCCGACTTCTGCGTGATCTACCAGCGCGAACAGGAAGTGGCGCATCTGACCGAAGGGCGCGATCTGGACTGGCATGAATTCCA
>JAGRHQ010000433.1 GCA_020444905.1 Candidatus Competibacteraceae bacterium | reverse complement strand
AGACTTGGTAATACCGCCTGAGTCGTCCCGCCGGTGCCCGCGCCGATCTCCAACACCCGCAGACAGCGCCCCGAAGGTTGCCGCGCCGCCATCGCCGCTACCGCATCCGCCAGCAGATGATTGACCACTCGCGCATAAGGCGATTCGCCGTAGAGTTCACCGGCGCTTGAATGCTCTCCAAACAGCAGCGACAAGGCATCAACCTCACCGCGCAGCACCGCCGCCAGTTGCGCCCCGCATCGGCGCAATAACCCCAGTTCAGCGACGCAGGCCGGGAACTGCTCTAGCAACGCCGCGCATTCGGCATCAAAATCCCCCCTTTTCCAAAGGGGGGTGAGGGGGGATTTCGCATCAGCGGGTTGCATCATTTGCACGACCCGCCACAAGGCATGATCGCGTTCCAACAATCCCTCCTCGGCCAGCATATCCAGCAAGCGCTCAAACAACCGCCGGTGAATATCGGCAATCTCAAGTTCTTCAGCCAAACCGTTGACGGTGAAGCGCTGGCCCGGACTGAAATCAGCTCCCAATTCAGCGAACGCCGCCAGGATATAGGCGATGCTCAACCGATCCAGTGCGGGTTCCAGTTCGGCGTAAACCGCCAAGCCCTGCTCTTGAGCTAACGTCTCCGCCAACGGCGTCAACC
>JAGRHQ010000432.1 GCA_020444905.1 Candidatus Competibacteraceae bacterium | reverse complement strand
CGGGGCTTGGTGATTGGCGACAAGGGCTCTATGAGCGCCTTTCTTCAGGCCGAACTGGCGACCGCCGGCATCGATTTGCAAACCCCGTTGCGGGTGAATATGACCGACCCACGTCCCCCCGGGGTCGTCCAGCAACTCACGAGCACCCGCCGCCTCGTGGAAACTCATCGGTCAACTGGCCGAGCAGTTTCATTTTGAGAAAATCCGGGCGCGAGATGTTTGGCACTTAACAAGTCGGATCGTCCGAAAAATCTTGGCGCACACCTGGGGTATTTTCATGAACCGGCAGGTCGGTCGGTCAGGCCTGCAATTTGAGGGCTTGATCGCCTGAAAGTCGAACATCGCGTTAAGATACATCTGACCGTGGATGCGCAGGGTCTGCCGGTCAGAGTGCTTATTACACCAGGGACCACAACGGATGGTACCCAGGCTTCAAAATTGATCGAAGGGATGGATGCCGATCATCTGATCGCCGATAAAGGTTATGGCACCGACGCGGTTCTCCAGCAAGCAGCAACGCAAGGCATGCACGCAGTCATTCCACCCAAGAAAAACCGAACGATTCTAAAGAACGTATGATAAAGACCTCTATAAGCTACGCCATCTGGTCGAAAATGCCTTTCTTTCTCTCAAACCATGGCGGGGTA
>JAGRHQ010000431.1 GCA_020444905.1 Candidatus Competibacteraceae bacterium | reverse complement strand
TGCTGCTGACCGGCAATGTACTGGACGTAAGCCCGGTCCAAAGCAGTCTGGGCTTCGATGCGCCTGCAGCAAAGGCAGAACCGGAAGTTGCTATCGGCCCGGCCCAGAGCAGCCTGTCCGGTTTCGATGTGCAGCAACCGCTGCGCTCGACCCGGCCCGGCACACGGGATGTCACCGACCGTCACGGCCAGTTGCAGATCGAGAAACTGTTCGAGCATTTTCCGCGCCTGCGACTGGTCAACGAACTGGCCGAACGGCACCGGTTTTTCCACTGGGAACTGACCTTTGCGGATATTTTTTATGCGCCTCGGGAAATCCCCCCCGACCCCCCTTTTTCAAAGAGGGGAGTGGATGTGGATGTATCAGAGCAAGTCCCCCCCTTTAACAAAGGCGGGTTAGGGGGGATTTCTCGTGGCGGCTTCGACCTGATCCTCGGCAACCCGCCCTGGCTGAAAGTGGAATGGGAAGAAGGCGGCGTGCTGGGCGACATCAACCCCTTATTCGTGCTGCGTAAATTCTCCGCCACCAAACTCGCGCAGGCGCGGGAAGACGCATTCAAGCAGCACGAAGGACTGGAAACCGCCTATTTCGCTGAGCTGGAACAGGCCGAAGCGACCCAGAATTTTCTGAATGCCATGCAGAACTATCCA
>JAGRHQ010000430.1 GCA_020444905.1 Candidatus Competibacteraceae bacterium | reverse complement strand
TTACGCCAAAGCCACTTTGCCGACTTACCCCTTTCAGCGTCAGCGCTATTGGCCGGATTTGGCGCCAGCGACAAAAGCGTCGACGAGGAGTTGGCATCGCAGTGATGAACTATCGCCGCCGATTCATCCCCTGCTGGCCCGTCGCCTGCGTCTGCCTCAGTCCGCCGAGTCTCGTTTCGAGACCTGGATGACCGTTGACCGCCTGCCGTTTTTGAGCGATCACCAGGTTTATGGAATGCCGGTGTTTCCAGCCGCTGGATTCCTGGAGATGGCCCTGGCCGCTGGTCATGAGTTGTTGCCTGGAACGGTCGAAATCCCCCCTAACCCCCCTTTGACAAAGGGGGGGACTGTTGGAATCCCTTTGGCAAAGGGGGGGATTGGGACTATTCAGGTCGAAGACCTGGATTTGCTGGCCCCGCTGCGTCTGGATGAAAACGCCGGGACGTGGATACAACTGTTGGCTATTCCCAGTCCTGACGAGACGTTGGCGATTCACATCTTTCATTGTGCCGATGAAGCTGCGCCGGTGAAACTGGTTTCCGGGCGTTTGCGGCGAATGGGCGCTTTGCCGTCCGCTACGCCAGTTGATCTGGAGTCGCTGTGCCAGCAGTGGACGCAAGCGCCGGTTGCCGATTTCTACGCCGGATTCCA
>JAGRHQ010000042.1 GCA_020444905.1 Candidatus Competibacteraceae bacterium | reverse complement strand
TGGGCGGTGGAACGCGGGGCGGAACAACTGGCGCTGGTCGGTCGCCAGGCGGACCGACCGGATGCTTGCGCCTTCGCCGAATCGTTCACCATTCCGGTTCGCCGGTTCGCGGTCGATGTCAGCCGCCGCGAGGACGTAGAACGCCTGATCGCCAGTTTGGCTGATCTGCCGCCCTTGCGCAGTATTTTCCACCTGGCCGGAACCCAAGCGCCGGGACTGCTGGCGAACTTGGACGGGGCGGATTTTCGCGCCGCTTTGGACGCTAAAGCTAACGGTGCGCAGTGGCTACATCAGGCGACTTTGGGCCAATCTCTGGATCATTTCGTGCTCTTTTCTTCCATCGCTTCGGTGCTGGGGGCCGCCGGTCAAGGCGGTTACGCCGCTGCTAACACTCTGCTTGATGCGCTAGCCCGACATCGCCGTTCGCAAGGCTTACCCACGGTATCCATTGCCTGGGGACGCTGGGCGGGCGCAGGCATGGCGAATGAACTCGATACAGCCGCGCTGCAACGGGTCGAGGCGCTGGGTTTGTTACCCATGCCGATTGATCAGGCGCTGGCGGCGCTCGATCAGGCGCTGCTTGCTGATGAGGTCAACCCGGTGATTGTCGACATCGACTGGAATCGCTATCGCCAGCGGCACCCGTCAGGCCGGCCCCCGGCCTTGCTGGATCGATTGGAGAGCGTAACCGCTCCACCACCGGCCCAGGCCCGCCTGACGGATCGATTGACCGGACTGACCGAAACCGAACGCGCCACAGTTCTGCTGGAAGGACTGATTGAGGAAGCGCGGCGTGTTTTGGGTTTGGATGTGGATCGCGCCCTGGACATCCACCGCCCGCTGATCCAACTGGGCCTGGATTCGCTGCTGGCAGTGGAACTGCGGAATCGGCTTCGGACGGCATTGGGGAATACGCCCAGCATTGCCGTATTGCTGGGTGGAGCCAGTTTGGCGGAACTGGCGGCGGTGATTGCGCCTTCACTTCCGACACCTCCCCCAGCGGGTGATGCGCGTTCATCGCCATCGCCCGATACCGATTGGGAGGAATTGACGCTATGAGGGCCAGCGAAATCATTGAGACGCTGCGCCGCCGGGGCGTTACCGTAGCGCTCGACGGGGAACGCCTGAACATCCGCGCTCCCAAAGGCGTGTTGACCGAGGAGGATAAACGGGCGCTGGCCTTGAACAAAGATCAGATTCTGGCCCGGTTGCGCACGGAACGGGAAGAACCGGAAGAATTCCCGCTGACCGAGATTCAGCAGGCTTATTGGGTCGGGCGTCGTTCCATGACGCTGGGCAACGTCGGTTGTCATGCCTACCGGGAATTTGTCAGCCCGGCATTGGACCCGACCCGTTTGGAAGCGGCCTGGCGGACGCTGATTGCGCGTCATGACATGCTACGCGCGGTGATTTCCGAAAATGGCCGTCAACGCGTGCTGGCTGAGACGCCGCCTTATCGAATCGAAATTATCGACCTGCGCGACTGCGCCGATGTGCCGGAACAACTCGCTGCCCTGCGTGAATCGCGTTCTCACCAGACCTTCGATCCGGCCCGCTGGCCGCTGTTCGATATCCGTTTGGTCCGCCTGGATGGACAAACCCGCGTCCATATTGGCATGGATTTACTGATCGCCGACGCCGCCAGCATGTTGCAACTTTACCGGGAATGGGGAGCGCTTTATCAGAATCCGCAGGCCGTTCTGCCACCCTTGCATCATCGCTTCGCCGACTATGCGCGTTCCAGCGGCGCTTCGCTGGAAGAGCAGGCCAAGGCTGAAGCTTATTGGCGCTCCCGGCTGGACACCCTGCCTGGCCCACCGGAGTTGCCGCTGATCAAAGCACCCTCGCAGATTGAGCGACCCCGCTTCACGCGCCACAGCCATATCCTGTCCGCGCCGGTCTGGGCAGCGCTGCGGGAGCGGGCGCGCGCCGCTGGTCTGACGCCCTCCAATCTGCTCGTTGCTGCTTATGCCGATATTCTGGCGACCTGGAGCAAGACCCAACGCTTTTTGATCACACTGACCACGTTTCGCGCCCCGGAAGAATACGCGGGGGTTGTCGGCGATTTTACTTCAACCCTGCTCCTGGAAGTGGACGCCCGCGCCGAAACCTTCACCGAACGGGCTAAAACGCTGCAAACCCGGTTGCTCCGCGATCTGGATCACGATGCCTGGAGCGGGGTGCGAGTGATCCGCGAACTGGCCCGCGCCCGTCACGGCCTGGCCGATTCGATCCCGGTGGTGTTCACCAGCGCCCTCGGTCATCGTCAAGCGGCGGAAACGGCGTTGCCCACCGCCTGGCTAGGCCACGCCGACTACGCGATTACCCAAACCCCGCAGGTGTGGATTGACCACCATGTCATCGAAGACGGCGACCGCCTGATTCTGTCCTGGGACGCGGTTGAAGAACTGTTCCCTGCTGGCCTGATTGAGACGCTGTTTGCTGCGTACCGTCATTTTGTCGAAGCTTTAGCCGTAGAAGGATCGGCCTGGAACTGGCCGCTGGGCGCGCACTTGCCGGTCGAGCAACGTGAGCGCCGCCTGCGCGCCAACGCCACGACTGTGCCCTTGCCGGACGGTTTGCTGCACCAAGGTTTCTTCGCCTGGGCCGAACGCCAGCCCGAACGCCTGGCGGTGGTGACCTCACAACGCAGCTTGAATTACGGAGAACTGGCCGCGGTGGCCCGCCGGGTTGCGCGGATTGTGCAGGCAGCAGGTTGCGGCCCCAATCAATTGGTCGGCATCGCCATGAACAAGGGCTGGGAACAGGCTGCCGCCGCGTTGGGCATTCTCGCTGCGGGGGCGGCTTATTTGCCCATCGATCCCGCCTTGCCCGAGTTGCGCCGCCGTTATCTGGCCGAGAATGGCGCACTGACCCTGGTGTTCACCCAATGTTCTCAGCAGCGGGAAATAACCTGGCCAGAAAATGTGCAAGTCGTAGCGGTGGATGAGTTAGCGCCCGATGACGAACCTTTAGCGCCGTTACCCAGCACCCAGTCATCAGACTTGGCCTACGTGATCTATACCTCCGGTTCAACCGGTCAACCCAAAGGGGTGATGATCGAACACCAGGCGGCGCTCAATACCCTGATGGATATCCATCGCCGCTTTGGCATTGGCGCGGATGACGCCGTTCTCGGGCTGTCCTCGCTCAGTTTCGATTTGTCGGTTTACGACCTGTTCGGTCTGCTGGGTTGCGGCGGACGGCTGGCGCTGCCTGATCCCGAACGCCTGCGCGATCCGGGTCACTGGCTGGAGTTAATGACCCGCCACCGCGTCACCGTCTGGAACACCGTACCTGCGTTGCTGGCGATGTTGCTGGAATATGGCCAACCCTTGCCAGACAGTCTGCGCGTGGTGATGTTGTCCGGTGACTGGACACCGCTGGCCTTGCCAGAACGGCTCAAGGCATTAGCGCCGAACGCAACGCTCTACGTCCTGGGTGGCGCGACTGAAGCGGCGATTTGGTCGAATTATTGCCGGGTTGATCAAATCGATCCCGCCTGGCGCAGCATCCCCTACGGCTGGCCGTTGGCGAACCAGACCTATCATATTCTCAACGAGGCGCTGGAGCCGACGCCTGATGGCGTACCAGGTCGCCTGTTCATTGGCGGGGCTGGCTTGGCGCGTGGTTACTGGGGCGATGTGGCGCGCACTGCGGCCAAGTTTATTCATCACCCCGGTCATGGCGAGCGCCTCTACGAAACCGGCGATCTCGGCAGTTATCTCGGCGACGGAGCCATCGAATTTCTGGGCCGCGAAGACTTTCAGGTCAAGGTGCGCGGCCATCGCATTGAACTGGGCGAGATAGAAACTGCATTGCGCGCGCATCCCGGCGTTGGCGATGCGCTGGTCATCGCCCAGGGCGATCCCGGTAGCGAACGCCGGTTGGTCGCTTACGTCGTGCCTGCGCCCACGGCTTCTGCGGAACCGGAAAGCGCGCTGGAGGTCGGCGATGTGCTGATGGACCCGGTAGAACGGCTGGCTTTTCGCCTACGTCGTCCGGCTTTGCGTCCCGCGACCGATCATAACCAAATCGCCTTGCCGGGCGCTGCGCCCGATCCGGCGATCTGGCATCGTCGTCGCACCGTGCGCCGCTATACGCCCGATCCCGTGCCGCTGGATCGCCTGGCCGAACTGCTGGGCGTTTTACGCGCTTTATCCAGCGCAGACGCCGGATTGCCTAAGTACCGCTACGCTTCGGCGGGAACGGCTTACCCCGTGCAACTTTGGCTGCATGTCCAGCCCGAGCGCGTGGATGAACTAGCCAGCGGTCTTTACTACTATCACCCGGATCACCATAGTCTGGAGCCGGTCGCTGCCGGGCTGGAGCTGCTGGGTGAACTGCATTTGTCCGGTAATCAACCGATTTTCGCCAGCGCCGCTTTTTCCCTGTTTTTCATTGCGGAATACTCGGCCATCCGCCCGCTCTACGGCGCGCTGGCCCGCGACTTCTGCCTGCTGGAAGCCGGTTACATGGGACAGTTATTAATGGAGGAAGCCGCCCGGTTGGAACTGGGATTGTGCGCGATCGGCGCGGTAAACCCGGAGCGGTTGCCGGATGTACTGGAATTGGGCGAGGACCGCGAGTTATTGCACAGTTTTCTGGGCGGCCTGCCGGCGGAAGATGAGCAGAACGCGCCAGACGCACAACCTTTAAGTACGCTGATCGAGACGCTCAAGGGCTGGCTGGCTGAACGATTGCCCGACTACATGACGCCCGAAGCTATCATTCCTCTCGATGCGTTGCCGCTGACGGCCAACGGCAAGATTGATCGTGGTCGCTTGCCCGGCATTGCTCCATCAATCCCGCAAGACCCGGCGCCGCTGCAAAGCGCGCTGGAAGCGACTATCGCGGGCATTTTCGCCGAGGTGCTGGAATTGCCCGCGGTGGATCGTGAGCGGCAGGTGTTTGAACTCGGCGGCACCTCGGTCCATATCGTGCGCATCCACCGCCGGCTGAGCGAGACATTAGGAAAGACGCTCGATATCGTGGAATTGTTCCGCTTTCCCAGCGTGGCCCAGTTGGCTGCGCACTTGGAGCGGCGAGGCGAGGGCGCTGATTCTGCGGTGACTGGCAGCGCTCGGGGGGCAGCGCGGCGGGCGGTTCGCGGCGAGACGACTGGACAGGAGAAAGTTTTACGATGATCGCCAATCTCCCTAATTATCGCAAGAAAGTGTTCGAGCAGACCTCTATTTTACTAGCGACAGACGGTCGATGACTAGCACGACTATGAAGCCAGCGACCATCAAAGCTACTGATAGCAGCACAGTATTATCAATATTATCAGGTAGTTGTGGTGTCGATCCCAGCAATTGCAGTTTGCCGCGCACTTCCACATAGACTCGATTTTGGAAAGGCCAGATCAGCCACAGCGAGCCGATCAGGATTCCGATAATGACCATGATGGTCCCCTGGCGATGGATGCGCAGCAGCCATTCCAGAAACCGGCTGAACAGCGCCAGACCCGTGGCTATACCCAAGGCAAAGGGAATAATCACGGTAAAGCGGAAATGCCCGATAGCGTCGAAGATATAGGCGTATTTGCCCAGAATGAGCAGGATAAAGGAACCGGAAATACCCGGCAGAATCATGGCGGTAATGGCCAGCGCGCCGCTTAGAAAGATGAACCAGGCATCATCCGGCGTGGTAGTCGGAACCAAGTTAACCACTAGCCACCCGAGGAGAGTTCCGAAGATTAATTGTACCCAGCGCATTATGGACCATTGCGGTATATGCCTGAGCAACACGATGATCGAACCGACAATGAGTCCGAAGAACAAGCCGTAAACCAGTTCCGGGTCCGTGACCAGGTAACTGGGCAAGGGTACGACCCGGGTGAAGAAAAGCAAAGCCGCGAAAATCCCGGCGACTAACGGCAACAAAAAACCAAAGTGCGGATAAGTCAGCGCGCCTTTCACATCAAAGCACATCACCATTCGTAGCCAAACCAGGTCGAATGAGTTGATCGCCGCCAGCAGCCGGGGGTAAATGCCCAGAATGAAGGCCATAGTGCCGCCGCTCACTCCGGGAACTACATCGGCGCTGCCCATGCAGAACCCCTTGGCCACAATAATCCCGGTTTCCTTACTGATATTCAGCTTCATGGATTGTTTTCACTAAAAATTATATATAATAAAAAGTTAAAAAGGACTCGCCATTATTGCCGTTCACCGACGTAGGCGGATGCTCCGCACTCTGGAAAGAATTCATAGGCAATGGCTTGCTGATCCATTGGATAGACCTTTTAAATAACTCGTGAGTCATAAGTTCTCAATAACTTGTTGAAGTTGTTCAAATTCGCCTATTCGACAAGTTATTTCCACAGGAGAAAAAAACCAATTATTCTTCAAAAAGTTATATGTTATTCAAACCCATGCTGCATGAGAACTTGTGACTCTCGAGTAAATTATAGCAATTTGTTGATTGAAGGATGGTAGAACTCTGCAATGATTGATTCTTAGCAGATATCCCAAAGCGCCTGTATTGCATGTTTCACGTGAAACCAGGCCAGTAACCGTTATGACCGGATAGGTAAGACGTTACTTAATGCCACGAACGCTGCCAAATCGAGGGTTTCGGGGCGGGCGCCTGGATCGACGCCGGCGGCTTCAATATGTGCGGCGTCCAACAATCCATTAAGGCTATTGCGCAGGGTTTTGCGCCGCTGGGAAAAGGCTTGACGCACAACTTCAGCAAAACGCCGCTCGTCCTGCACGACAACCGGCAGTGTTTCACGTGGAACCAGACGAACGACGGCTGAACGAACCTTGGGCGGCGGACGAAATGCCTCTGGTCCGACCGTGAACAGGCACTCCACTCGACAACGGTATTGCAGCATCACCGACAGTCGACCATAAGCCGGATCGCCGGGACTCGCCGCCATGCGTTCCACGACCTCCTGCTGCAACATAAAGTGCAAATCATGCAGATGTTCAGCTTGCGTCAGCAAATGGAACAGCAGCGGCGTGGAGATGTTGTAAGGCAGGTTACCAGCAACGCGCAATCGAGGACCATGACCGTGCAGCGCAGCGAAATTGAATTCCAGGGCGTCGGCCTGATGGATGCGCAGTATTCCCAAGCCAGCGCAGCGCGATCGCAGGGGGGCCAGCAGATCGCGATCCAGTTCCACGACATCCAGTTCGCCAACCGCCTGCAATAATGGTCGAGTCAGCGCGCCCAGGCCAGGACCGATTTCCACCAAACATTCGCCGGGCTTGGGATGAATCGCTGCAATAATGCGCGCGATAATGTCGGGATCGTGCAGAAAGTGTTGACCAAAGCGTTTGCGTGGCGAATGCCGAGCAACAACGCTCATGGCGTCGCGGTAGTAGATTGAGCGGTGCGCAGGCGAACCTCGACGTAGGCTTCATCGCGCAACCGACGCAGCCATTGCTCCCACTCTTCGTCGGAACGCCGCCGGAATAGCGCCTCACGCACCCGGTCGCGATCCATACCGCCCGTCGAGAGCGGTGTATCTGAAGCGTTGCCACCTCGCATATCCAGCAGTTTAACGATGTGAAACCCACTTGGACTGCGAATCAGCTCGCTGAACTGCCCCGGTTGCAATTTAAACACGACATCAGTGAACAAGGTGGGCAATTGATCTACACGTCGCCAGCCTAGATCACCGCCTTCCAGGGCCTGCTGACCGGCGGAAACGCTGGCGGCCAGCCGCCCAAAATCTTCGCCCTGACCCAGCCGCGCCAGGACATCTTCCGCTTTGCGTTTGGCCGTTGCGATCTGTTCTGGCGAAGCTTCTTCCGGCACAGCGATCAGAATCTGGGCAATATGGTATTCAGCGCCACGACCGCCACTGCCATTCACTGGATTAATTTGCCCAGTTAATTGGGTTTGCAAGCTCTCCACGTCCTGATCGGAAATCTGAATCTGGCTGTCCACCGCTTTTTGTCGCAATCGAGCGGTCATCAATTCCCGACGCACGTCGTCGCGGAATTTGGCGAAACTAATGCCATCCTTTTCGACCGTTTGCTGTAATTGAGTCAGACTCATGTTATTGCGTCGGGCTAGATTATCAATCGCGGCATTCAGAGTAGCGTCATCGACCGTGATCCCATTGCGTTCGGCGGTGCGCAATTCCAGTTGGGACAGAATCAGGCGTTCCAGCACCTGATGTTCCAGATCAGCTCTGGGAGGAATCGACGCCTTGTTCTGACGCATCTGGCGTTCGACCAGCGATATAGCGGCGTCCAGCTCCTTGCGAGTAATCACGTCGTCGTTGACCACTGCGACAATGACATCCAAAGTACTGGCTGTTCCTTCAGGACCAGGACCAAATACTAGTTGCGCCTGACCGGGAACAGGCAGAACGCACAGACTAAGCAACAGGAAAAAAAGCGGTTTATTCATGCGGGTCATCAACATTAGAGGCTAATAGCGGATCGGTTGATAGCCAAGAATGGAACTTTGCAGCACCGTTTCGAGACCTCCACCCAATCGGGACAGACCTTTCAATTCCAGTTCCAGGTAAAACCCGGTCTTTGCATCGGGATCCACCGGGCTGTCGCGATACTGACGGGCGACCGTTCGCACAGCCCAGCAACAATCCTCGTATTCGAGTCCAGCTAGAGTTTCAAGATTCCGGCTGACATTCATGGCTTGATTCCAGCGGGCCATGACCCGCCATTGCGAAGTCAACGGCCAAAGTAGCGATATGTCTAGCGAGTGAATTTGATCGTTGGCATCCGGAGACTGTTCCGACGGATCGCGGTCCAGCAGGTAAGATAAATTCACCAATTGTCGAGGATTGGCGTAATAGCGCAGATCGAATGCGCCACGTAATAAATCCTGATTATCCGGTTCCAGTTGCACGCTGCCCTGCACCGACCAGCGAGATGATAGATTCAGTTGCCCCTGGGCAATCAATCCTGAACTGTCTTCAGTCGCCGGCGGTGTGTCGGGATATAGGGTCACTCGACGATCCTCAAAGTACTGAATTTGGCCAATACTGGCGCGCAACCGTTCGCGTCCACTGGCGTCATCGAGAATCCGCGTGGTCAATGCCGCAGTCAACTGATTGGCGTCGCCCATGCGGTCAGCACCGATAAAGCGGTTCTTGCGGAACAGCCAGTCGTGGTCACGATCCATCCGACTGCTGTCGAACAGCGGGATGTCATCTTGATTGCGATAGGGGACATAAAGATAGAACAGCCGAGGTTCGAGGGTCTGCGTTCCCGAAGCAACGCCCAGCCAGTGAGCTTGCAGGGGCCGGTCAAAAGTCAGGCCGCTGTCCAGGCTGAGTATGGGCACACTGCGCGAGGGCGCATCATCGGCATTCGGTTCGGTATTGTCGAGTTGGTAGCCGGTATAACGAAAAGCGGCCTCGGGCTTAAGATGACCCCAGGGCTTTTGCAGGGTCCAGCCGATGGTCGGCCACAAATCCAGGCGTCCCCCGGTGACCACATCGGATTGCTCGAAATGCACGAATTCGCCGTAGAGTCCATAGTCGAAGCCACCCGCGCCGGTTGGCCATGCGCCATCGAACAGCAGTTGTGGCAGACGCTGATAGGGCTTGCCCGTAGTGGCGAATAATTCCGGCGTTAGAATCTGGTAACCCTGGACGCGCGCCAACGCACGCCAGTTATTTCCTTCATAACGAGCGTCCAGATGGCGCTCCAGATAATTGACGGTTAGAAACTCCAGATTGTTGTTCAGGTCCCGCAGATAATCGTCGTCGGAAACGTATTCATAGCCCAGGTCAGTATAAAAGTTGGGCAACGGCGCGGCGCGGTCGCTGATCTTGAACGAGCCACGATCGCCATCGTAACGACGGTCGTGCGGGATATACTCAGCATCGATCCCTCCCTGATGGCTGGGATACAGATAGCGGTATTCCACACCCAGCAACAGCCCACGCGCCGTCATCAGTCTTGGCGTAATCGTCATGTCGCGGTTGGGGGCGATATTCCAGTAATAGGGGACCTGAAGATCGAAACCGGTCTCGCTGCTGTAGCCCTGACGCGGAAACAGGAACCCTGACTGCCGTTCATCGGTGATGGGAAAGGACAGATAGGGAAAATAAAGCAAAGGAGTATCATGGAAAGCGATGCTGAGGTGAGTGGCTGAACCCCGACCGGTGGCCTGATCCAGATCTAGATCGCGCGCGCGCAGCTCCCAGAATTCCCGGTCGCGCGGACAGGTGGAATAAGTGGCGTCCTCAAGCTGGCTGCGTTGCTGACGCCGATCCATGCGCACTTCATCTGCATGACCCTGGGCATTACGGCTCGGCAGATAATAATCCGCATCCTTAAACCAGCCGGTTTCGTTATTTAAATCGACCTCGGCCTGCTGGCCACGGATGGCTTGATCTGGATCGCCATAGATAAACCCCTGCTCAATCCGAGCCCGATTATCAGGACGCTCCAGGATAATCTGATTAGCGCGCAACTGTTGGCTACCACGGAACAGGTTAACCTTACCTTCCAGCACCGATTGATTAGGAGACGATTCGACCCGATCCGCATCCGCCTGGAGTGGCGATTCGTTTGGCGGATGCGCATTCGGCAGTGCGGGAACGATGTCCGACGCAAGTTCGTCAGGCTCGCAGCGCGCCCAGGGATTGAATGGGTTAGCGGATTGCGCCTGTACGCCAGCCAGTGGTAACCAGGCCAGCAGGGCGCCGATAATAACGGTTGGATAATACGGCGTCACGGAGCAGAATTTTACGTGTTGATAGAAGTGTCTTAACATCGCATAGATTGAGCTTTGCTGCAATCCAGTATGAGATTATCAGGTTCCAGGCTCCAGGTTTCACAAACTCATGTTTCACGTGAAACCATGAACGGAATTTCGGTAAGCGCCTGATACCTGCCCCCTGATACCTGACACTTTAAAAGGATGGAGTCAATTTCGTGAGTGATCGTGAGCAAGTGCTGCGTGAGTGGCTGAACGAAGTTTTACCAATGAGTCCCTGCCGGATTGCCCCTGCTTCCAGCGACGCCAGTTTCCGCAGCTACTTCCGGGTTTGGTGCGATGACCAGACGCACATCGTTATGGACGCGCCTCCGGATAAGGAAGATTGCCGGCCCTTTGTCGCGATTGCCCAAGCTATGCGCACATTAGGATTGAATACGCCAGAAGTGCTAGCCGGCGATCTCGATCTGGGATTGTTATTATTGACCGACTTGGGTTCCCGCCAGTATTTGGCTGAACTGGATCAACAGAGCGTTCCCAACTTGTACGCGGATGCGCTTGAAGCACTGGCGCGGTTGCAAGTCGGTGGTGATCCGACTTCATCATTGTTGCCTCCCTACGATTCTGCATTGTTGCACCGGGAGATGGAATTGTTCCGCGAGTGGTTCCTGGAAAAATTGCTGAAGCTGGAACTCAGCACGGACGAACACCATATTCTGAACCAAGCCTTTGCGGTGTTAGCGAATAACGCCCTAGAGCAACCGCGCGTCTGGGTTCACCGGGACTATCATTCCCGCAATCTGATGATTACCGATCCGGATAATCCTGGCGTACTAGATTTCCAGGATGCGGTTGTTGGCGCGGTCACTTACGATCTGGTTTCACTGTTGCGGGATTGCTATATCGCATGGCCGCGCGAACAGGTCGAGATTTGGGTGCTGGATCACCGGGCGCGGTTGCGGGCGCTGGGCATGACCGGGCTGGAGGATGCCGATCAATTTTTGTGCTGGTTCGATCTGATGGGTATCCAGCGTCACCTCAAAGCAACTGGTATCTTCGCCCGCCTCAATTTGCGCGACGGCAAAGCAGGTTATTTACCCGATATTCCTCGCACCATGGGCTACGTTCTGGAAGTAGCAAGCCGTTATCCTGAATTGGCTAATTTATGCCGCCTGTTACGGGTGCGGGGCGTGGATGGCTGGAGACCGGCGGATTTTCTGCGATGAAAGCAATGATTTTAGCCGCCGGACGCGGAGAGCGGATGCGTCCCTTGACTGACCACACCCCCAAACCGTTACTGCCGGTTGCTGGAAAACCGTTAATTGTTCATCACCTGGAAGGACTACGGGCAGCCGGCATTGTCGAGGTCGTGATCAACACTGGTCATCTGGGCGAACAGTTGCCGGCGGCGCTGGGGAACGGCAGCGCATGGGGTTTGCGCATCGCCTGGTCACCGGAACCGCCCGGCGCGTTGGAAACCGGCGGCGGCATCTTTCAGGCTTTGCCTCTGCTCGGTCAGGAACCTTTTATAGTCATCAACGGCGATATCTGGACGGATTATCCCTTCACCCAATTACCGGATACGCCCAGCGGTCTGGCGCATCTGGTATTAGTAGACAACCCACCCCACCACATGGGAGGAGATTTCGCCCTGCTGGAAGATGGACGGGTCATGGAACATACATCGCCACGATTGACTTTCAGTGGGATTAGCGTCCTGCGCCCTGGGTTGTTTAGTCATTGCCAACCGGGCCGCTTCCCGTTGGGTCCACTGCTGCGCCGGGCAATGGCGATGGGCAAGGTCAGCGGCAAGCATTACCGGGGCGGCTGGCGCGATGTCGGCTCACCGGAACGACTGGCAGAATTGAATGTAGCGTTGAGTGCTTCTGAACAGCGAGTGGCGAGTAGTGGGTAGCGAACAGTCGATGGGCAATCATTCACTCCCCTCGCTCGCTGCTGCTGCTGGGAGAGGAATTAGGGGAGAAGGCGTTCTCTTTCTCAATACGCTCCATCGTTTTTTCAATCCAGTCTTCCGCCTGTTGGGTCAAATTCTGGGGTGAATGACCAGTGCTAGCGAGCAAGGGGCCAAAGACCACTTGAATGGTTCCAGGGCGTTTGATAAATCCCCCGCGTGGCCAAAACTTCCCTGTGTTGAGCGCGACCGGCAAGATGGGACAGCCGCTACGCACCGCCAGCACGGCACCTCCCATGCCATAGCGCTTGCGAACCCCCGGCGCAACCCGGGTGCCTTCAGGAAAGATCAACACCCATTGCCCCTGATGAAGATATTCCACACCCTGCCGGATGACCTGCTTGACCGCCGAGGCACCCGCCTGACGATCAATAGCGATTGGTCGTAGCAGCCACAACGCCCAGCCAAAGAACGGTATCCAAAGCAACTCACGTTTGAGAACCCACGCGATTGGCGGCAGGCATTGGTGGAAAAACAGTGTTTCCCAGGTGGATTGATGCTTAGCCATGACAACGACCGGACGGTCAGGAATGTGTTCGATACCGACGAGTTGGCAATCAATCTGACAGGTAAGACGCAACCACCCAATATTGAAACGGGACCAAAGTTGGGATAAGCGATAACGCCAGCGGAAGGGCATGGGAAAACTCAAGATTACCAACGAAGCCACGACCATTGTCGACGTCACCATACCGCATGAAAATAGTAGCGAACGCAGGAACAGGTTCAAAGTCACGGGTTGAGCAGAGGCGTGAGTAGACATGGTTTGCAGAATCGACATCCCTTCATTACATAGCGATGAGATAGTCGGCTACTGCGGCCAGATCATCGAAGACTTGAACATTCGCGCAACTTTCGGCCTCCTGCTTAAGAGTTGTCGCGCCTTTGCCGGTGCGCACCAACAGGGGCCATGCATTCGCCGCACGAGCGGCCCGGATGTCGCGCAAGCTATCCCCGACAATCGGCACACCTTGCAGTTCGCATTTCAGGCGCCGGCTGATTTCCAGGAACATACCTGGATTAGGCTTGCGATAGGGATTAGCCTCATCGATGTCCGGGCAGAAAAATATCGCATCAATTAAACCACCGGTTTCCTGCGCTAATCGATGCATTTTTTTGTGGATGAGATTGAGTGTTTCCAGATCAAATAATCCCCGACTCACACCAGATTGATTGGTCGCAACCACGACTCGATAACCGGCATGACTGAGCCGGGTCACGGCTTCCAAACTGCCAGGAATCGGTACCCATTCATCCGGAGATTTAATGAAGGCGTCGGAATCTTCGTTGATCACGCCATCACGGTCCAAAATAATCAATTTCATGTTCATTCAAGGCTAAAGGCTAAAGTGTTTCACGTGGAACCAGGGGAGGTTCCGGTTTCAGGTTTCAGGTTCCAGGTTCCAGGTTCCAGGTTCCAGGTTCCAGGTTCCAGGTTCCAGGTTCCAGGTTCCAGGTTCCAGGTTTCAGGTTCTCTTGTTCCACGTGAAACGATGAGCAGATTCCAAGTTTTGGCAGATACCTGATGCCTGCTGATGCCTTCTTCAATCCTGTAAGCGTGAGAAATCCGCTACGCGTAAAAACAGGCTACCGAGTTCGTTCAGCAATGCAATCCGGTTATCGCGTACTACAGGATCCTCCGCCATCACCAGCACCTGATCGAAGAATTGATCGACCGGCTCACGCAGAGTAGCTAGTCGGTTTAGAGCCTCCCCGTACAGACCGGCTTCCATCAGCGGTATCACCTCCGAGGAGAGTTCCACGAGCTGGCCAGCCAACGCCTGTTCCGCTTCTTCTTTCAGCAAATCAGGGCGAACCTCAAAGGGCAACGCGGTTTCGATCTTGCGCAGGATATTGCGGATGCGCTTGTTGGCGGCGGACAGGCTGGCGGCTTCCGGCAATTGGCGAAAAGCACTGACCGCTCGCACGCGATGGTCGAAATCCAGGGGACGAGTCGGCTGACATTCCAGCACGGCCTCAAACGTATCTGGATGAATGCCCTGATCCAGATAGTAACCGCGCAACCGGTCCATCATAAATGCAAGAACAGTCTCAATCGCGGGTTTGGCGTGGAGGGAGACATCGAAGTTCGCAGCAGCGTGTTTCAATAGAGCGTGCAAATCCAGATCCAGCTCGCCTTCGATCAAAATACGCAAGACGCCAAGCGCAGCGCGGCGCAACGCGAAAGGATCCTTTGCGCCGGATGGCGCTTGGCCAATAGCAAAAATGCCGATCAGCGTATCCAGCCGGTCAGCCAGGGCGATGCTGCGTCCCGTGTCCGTTGCCGGCAACCGGTCGCCCGCGAAACGCGGCAGGTAGTGTTCCTCGATGGCTTGAGCGACTTCGGATGTTTCCTGATCGTGCAGGGCGTAGTAACGGCCCATGATGCCTTGCAGCTCGGGAAATTCCTGCACCATTTGCGTCATCAGATCGCATTTGGCCAACCGTCCAGCCCGTTCCGCCCAGTCAGTGTTGTTATGGCGTTGTTCGGCGATGAAGCGCGCCAAGCGAGCCACCCGGTCGCTTTTATCGGCCAGACTGCCAAGTTGATGCTGAAACACCACATGTTTGAGCGTCTCCATCTGCATGGCCAAGGGTTGCTTGCGATCCTGGTTCCAGAAAAACTCTGCGTCGCTGAAGCGCGGACGGATGACGCGCTCATTACCGGCGCGCACCTGGCCCGGATCCTGGCTTTCCAGGTTAGTAATGGTGACGAAATGGGGTAATAATCGACTGTGGGCATCCACTACCGGGAAGTAGCGCTGGTTATCCTGCATGGTGCTGATTAGCGCTTCGGCGGGTACGTTCAGGAAGCGTCGTTCAAAATTGCCGGCCAGCGCTACCGGCCATTCGACCAGCGCTGTGACCTCATCCAATAGTTCCGGTTTAATGACCGCTACTCCGCCCAACTCGGCAGCGATCGCTTCGGCTTGCGCCCGGATGGCCGCACGGCGTTCGTTGAAATCGGCAATCACTTTGCCTTCGGTCGCCAGGGTCCGGGCATAGCGGATGGGAACAGCCAGGCGAATCGGACGTGGATGATGAAAGCGATGGCCGCGCGTTTCTCGACCGGTTTGGACACCCATGATCGTCGCTGGGATCACTTCATCACCGAACAACAATACCACCCAATGCACCGGGCGCACGAATTCGTCGTCGCGATCACCCCAGCGCATCCGTTTGGGAATGGGCAGATTGGCCAGCGCTGCTTCGACAATACCCGGAATCAGCTCCGTCGTAGCAGCGCCGGGTTCATGGCTGACGTGTACGAGCCAGACGCCCTTGTCGGTTTGCTGCTTTTGCAATTGCGCCACAGTGACACCGCAGGAGCGGGCGAAGCCCTCGGCGGCTTTGGTCGGTTGGCCATCTGGACCAAAGGCGGCAGTCAGTGCTGGGCCTCGACGTTCCAGTTGCCGGTCGGGCTGGCGCACCGGCAGATGGTCGACAAGGACAGCCAGCCGGCGCGGGGTGGCGAAACGATGGATCTCGCCGCCGGTTAAGCCCGCTTTTTCCAGCCCGTCGCGAATGCCTTGTTCAAACGCTTCGGACAGCGTCGACAATGCCTTGGGCGGCAATTCCTCAGTGCCGATTTCAATCAGCAGATCGCGGATGTCAGGCATGGGCGGCCTCCAGATGCGCAGCAGTGGCGGACTGACACATGGGAAAACCTCGGGCGGCGCGGGCGTCGTAGTAGGCTTGAGCAACGGCGCGCGCTAAGGTGCGGACGCGTAGGATGAAACGTTGCCGCTCGGTGACCGAGATGGCCTTGCGGGCGTCCAGCAGGTTAAAGGTATGAGAGGCTTTGAGCGTCATTTCGTAAGCGGGCAGGGGCAGGCCGAGTTCAATCAGGCGTTTGCTTTCGGCTTCGCAGGTGTCGAAGGCGATGAAGAGCGCGGTGGTGTCGGCATGTTCAAAGTTGTAGGTGGACATTTCCACTTCGTTCTGGTGAAACACATCGCCGTAGGTGACCCGACCCAGCGGGCCAGCGGTCCAGACCAAGTCAAAGACGCTTTCCACGCCTTGCAGATACATGGCGATGCGTTCGATGCCGTAAGTGATTTCGCCGGTGACCGGTTTGCAGTCCAGGCCGCCGACCTGTTGAAAGTAGGTGAACTGGGTGATCTCCATGCCGTTCAGCCAGACTTCCCAGCCCAAGCCCCAGGCACCTAGGGTCGGGGATTCCCAGTTGTCCTCGACAAAGCGGATGTCGTGGATCAGGGGATCGAGGCCCAGTTCCTGGAGCGAGCCGAGGTAGAGGTCTTGCAAGTCCAGTGGGGAAGGTTTAATAACGACCTGGTATTGGTAGTAGTGCTGCAGACGATTGGGATTTTCGCCGTAACGGCCATCGGTGGGACGGCGGGAAGGCTGCACGTAAGCGGCGCTCCATGGTTCAGGGCCAATGGCGCGCAGGAAGGTCGCCGGGTGAAAGGTTCCCGCGCCTACTTCCATATCGTAGGGTTGCAACAACACGCAACCTTGGCGTGCCCAGTAATCTTGCAAGGCCAGGATCAGTCCCTGGAAAGTCGAAACGTCGCGCACGGGCGCCTCCAAAAGCCGAAGGGGAGCATGAGCTGTCCCCAGGTTTTCTCGTCATGATTCGGAGGTGAAGTATAGCGCGATTGCCCTGTCCGCAGAGCGGGGATTCTTTACTTGTAAACAAGTCTATTATCTTGGGCATGTCATTCTGCTTGATCATTATAATATTAGATTATGCTAATATAGATATCGAACCGCATTCCATCTTTGGTAGCACAGGATTGATAACATGAACACTGCTCCCCCAACCTCCCCCGCGTTAACTGCCGCACCCAGCCCGGCAACCACGCATTCGTGTCTCGAACATTTTCCCATCGCATTTTTCTCAACCGTCATGGGTCTAGCCGGCCTCACGCTAGCCTGGCAAAAAGCTCACGCAGTCCTGGGAGCACCGCCGATTATCAGCACCGGTTTACGTGGCGCAGTCACCGCCTTGTTCATTATTTTGCTGATTTTTTATGGCTTGAAAGCCTTGCGTTATCCACAAGCCGTCGTTATGGAAATGCGTCACCCCATCCGCATTAACTTTTTCCCCACCGTGTCGATTTCCCTGCTGCTGCTCGCTATTGTATATCTGGAGAGAGCGCCTGAAGCCGCACTCTGGCTGTGGATCGCCGGCGCTCTCCTGCACTTAGGATTCACCCTGGCCATTTTCGGCAGTTGGATTCACCATACCCACTACGATATCAAACACGCTAACCCGGCCTGGTTTATTCCAGTGGTTGGCAACATTGTTATCCCGGTTGCCGGGGTGCGGCTGGCCTCGCCGGAATTGTCCTGGTTCTTTTTCAGCATTGGCCTGGTGTTCTGGATCGTGCTAATGACCATCGTGCTGTATCGACTGTTTTTTCACGAGCCGCTGCCGGTGCGGTTAGCGCCGACCCTGTTCATTTTGTTAGCGCCTCCCTCAGTGGGCTTCATCGCCTATCTCGCGTTGACTGGCGAACTGGACGCTTTTGCCCGCATCCTGTATTACAGCGCATTGTTCCTGGGCCTGCTCCTGGCGAGCAACGCCGTGCGTTTTTTACGCCTGCCCTTTTTCATCTCCGCCTGGGCTTATTCCTTCCCACTAGCGGCGCTGACCCTGGCCACATTGATCATGGGCGCCCGCCTGCCTAGTTTAATATTTGATCTCCTTGGGATCGGACTGCTAGCGATTCTCTCACTGGTCGTTGCCGTTCTAGTGTTTCGCACAATCGTTGCCATCCAGCGTCGGGAAATTTGCGCACCGGAGTAGAAATCTATTGGTTTGGCCCAATCGAGGTAAACATGACTGCCCGTATCCTGCTGATCGAGGATGAACCCTCTATTGCAGAAGTTGCCGGGTTTGCATTAACCAGCGAGGGTTTTCAGGTGACCTGGCGGACCCTGATCTGCGAGGCTGAAGCCGAATTGACGGCAGCGCCCTGTGATCTCCTGATCCTCGATTTGGGACTGCCCGACGGTTCGGGACTGGAGTTACTGAAACGGTTGCGGCGCGATTCAGAAATCCCGGTGCTCATCCTATCTGCCCGGAATGCTGAGCTGGATCGGGTGCTTGGCCTGGAACTGGGAGCCGATGATTACGTGACCAAGCCGTTCAGCCCCCGCGAACTGGCGGCCCGGGTCAAGGCCATTCTGAAACGCACCGTTCGCAATCCTCCCGTCATCAATAAGATTGACATTGTTCCAAATGTTGGTAAGACCTGGTTTGAGGTCGACGAAGTCCGCGCCACTATTCAGTTTCACCACCATCCTCTGGACTTGACTTGCTACGAGTATTTGCTGCTCAAGACGCTGCTCGCCCAACCCGAACGGGTATTTTCCCGCGCGCAATTGATGGATCAAGTCTGGTCCGATCCAACCGCCAGTTTCGAGCGCAGCGTGGATACGCACATTAAAACTCTGCGGGCCAAACTACGGGAAATCAATGCCGCATTGGATCCGATTCGCACCCATCGCGGCCTGGGTTACTCGATCCATGTTTGCGACGATTCCTGAGTCCAATCATGCATCTGGGTCTCAAACTGTTCCTCGGCTACTTTCTGATCGTCGGTCTCGGCGTGTATTTTTCCCTCAACATTCTGGGCGTAGAAATCAAACCTGCGTTCCGTCAGGCCACTGAGGAGACGTTGATCGATACTGCTAATCTGCTGGCGGTGTTAGCGCGGGATGAGGTGTTGAATGGCAACCTGAGCAATGGCCGCTTTCAAGCCCGATTAGCAGAGTATGCACAGCGCACCCCCAACGCCGAGGTTTGGGATATTGTGAAAAGCACTCTGGACCACCGGGTGTACATTACCGATGAACGCGGCATCGTCCAGTTTGATTCCACCGGTCAGGCGGTCGGCCAGGACTATTCGCGCTGGAACGATGTTTACCTGACCTTGCGAGGTGAATATGGCGCGCGCACGACCAGGGAAGATCCGGATGACGAGCGAACCTCAGTCATGTACGTGGCGGCGCCGATTCGGGATGAAGAACGGATTATCGGTGTATTGAGTGTAGCCAAGCCCGGCTCCAGCATTCAACCCTATGTGGACCGGGCGGAGGCTAAGCTGCGCCGCGCCGCCGCTATGCTAGTGGCCGTATCGCTGACGGTAGGACTGGGATTTTCCTGGGCGCTGGCGCGGTCGATCCATCGTCTCGCGGCTTACGCCCGCGCGGCGGCTGAAGGTCAACGGGTCACGGTTCCCCAGGGCGGCGGCCCGGAAATGCAGGCGCTGGCGGTGGCGGTGGCAACAATGCGCGACCGGTTGGAAGGCCGGGATTACGTCGAGCGCTATGTCCACACCTTGACGCATGAGATGAAAAGTCCGCTGGCGGCCATTGCCGGCGCGGCGGAATTGTTACAGGACGAACTGCCGACAACCCAACGCGAACGGTTCGTCAGTCTGGTGGCCACTGAAGCGGAGCGGCTGCAGCAACTGGTCGAACGCCTACTGGCGCTAGCGACCGTTGAGCAACGGCGCGAACTTCAGGAACAACGCCCGGTATGGCTGTGGCGAATTGTGGAGGATTTGTTGGTTTCCCGTGCGCCGACTATAACCCGCAAGCAGTTACGCATTGACCAACGGATTCCGGAAAACGCTACGGTGCTTGGCGAATCGTTTCTAATCGCCCAAGCGATGGGGAATTTACTGGACAACGCGCTCAACTTTACGCCCGATCAGGGCATCGTCACCCTGGACGCTGAAAGGGTCGGCGACGCCTGGCGATTAACGGTCGCCAACAGCGGCGGCGCTATCCCTGACTATGCCCGTGAACGGCTATTTGAACGGTTTTACTCGCTGCCCCGCCCGGACACTGGACGCAAAAGCACGGGACTGGGCTTAGCCTTTGTTCGGGAAGTGGCGCACCTGCATGGCGGAAACATTACCGTGGATAACCTTTTGGATCAGAGTGGAAAAGCGACCGGCGTGGCTGCGAAATTAACGCTTCCGGCTACAGATTACTGTTAATGACCAGCGTTGCCCCGGTCATGCATCCGGATTCGGCTGGGTCACACAGGAAAGCAATCACCTTGGCGACGTCCACCGGCCCGGTGCGGGTGCGCAAATGCGGCGCGGCTTGCCGCAACATCGCGGTATCCACCGCCCCCGGCGCTACGCCATTGACGCGAATTCCACAATCCCGCCCTTCGGCGGCCAGCGCCTCAGTTAAGCCGGTCAGGGCAAACTTGCTGACGGTGTAAGCGGTGTAGCCGGGGAACTTTTCCGTCCCCGCTACGCCGCCCAATGAAGACACGTTGACGATAGCGCCGCCGCGCTCGCGCATCAGCCGAAACGCTTGTTGCGCGCACAACACTGCGCCGCGCAGGTTGACCGCCATCAGACGATCCCAGTCGCTCATCGCCAAATCGGTGAACGGCCCGCTCAGCATCATGGCGGCATTATTGATCAGGAGGTCCAATCGGCCAAAGTCCGTGGCGATTTTCGCAAACGCCGCTTCTACAGCAGCCTCATCGGCGACATCAAGTACTATTAGGGAGGCGCTCAGTCCACTGGAGCGTATCCGGTCAACCGTAGCGCTGAGTTCTTCCTGGGTGCGGCTGGCAACAACGACATAAGCGCCCTTGTTCGCCAGCGCTTCGGCGGTCGCTGCGCCGATGCCCCGCCCTCCGCCCGTGATGAGCGCGACCTGGTTTTGCAACGAGGGATTCAATGCCTGAGTCATGGATTTCAGCCTTGCTTAATCCGTAATTCCA
>JAGRHQ010000429.1 GCA_020444905.1 Candidatus Competibacteraceae bacterium | reverse complement strand
CAAGGCTCACGGTGCCGCTCCTCCTGCCGATTGCGTCGGCGTCGAGCCGGCGGCAGCAAGCATCGAGCAGCAAGGCCTGGGCTGGAAGAACAAGTGCGGTAGCGGCAATGCCGGCGACACGATCACCAGCGGGCTGGAAGGCGCGTGGACATCCACCCCGACAGCCTGGACGATGCAATACCTGAGCAACCTGTTCACGTTTGACTGGGTGCAGACGAAGAGCCCTGCAGGCGGGACCCAGTGGATTCCCGCTGATGGAGCGGCAGCCAATCTGGTGCCCGATGCTTTCGATCCGGCCAAACGCCATGCGCCGATCATGTTCACGACGGACCTGGCGCTGAAATTCGATCCGGCCTACCGGAAAATTTCGCAGCGCTTTCTGAAAAATCCGCCGGAGTTCGAACTCGCTTTTGCGAAGGCATGGTTCAAGTTGACACACCGTGATCTGGGCCCGCGTGCGCGCTACGCCGGCAATCTCGTGCCGAGCGAGGAACTGCTTTGGCAAGATCCGCTTCCCGCGGTCGACCATGAGCTGGTTGGTGCCGAGGACATTGCGCGGCTGAAGACGGAGATCCTCGCGTCGGGGCTGACCATACCGGAGCTCGTGAGAACTGCATGGGCATCGGCGGCAAGCTTCCGCGGCACCGACATG
>JAGRHQ010000428.1 GCA_020444905.1 Candidatus Competibacteraceae bacterium | reverse complement strand
TTATCGGATGCGCAAACCTTGCAGGTCTCACTGCCCGATGGGCTTGTTTGTGGAACGCAGTTTGACTCGACAGTGGCGTTGGATTATCAGTTCGCCTACAGACTAAAAGCGCAGTCGTGGCGCGACGTCGTATCGCTAGTGAACGGCACGCCGCTGCTGCAAACTCCAGCCAGAAACCTGAATGCGCCTTTGTTGGATGCCAAAGTCGATAGCCAAGGCAGGACTAGCCCCGGCAACAAGATCTTTGTGCAAACCCTAACCGACAAAACGCGCAAAATTGACAACAGCTTCGCCGTTTATTAGTCTCCTAGAAGGTTAAAACCACCGACTTTAGTCGGTCAGCTTTAGCTATGATACTTTACAGTTCTGCACATAGCTGGAGTTGGTCATGGACTATCGTTACGGAAGCCATACGGTATTTAAAATTCAGTATCATTTTGTATTCGTTACAAAATATCGTTATCAAGTTTTGTCAGGTGATGTTGGATTGAAGGCGCGTGAGTTGATCAGGCAAACATGTCAAATGTTTGAAATCGACATACTTAAAGGGGTAGTCAGCAAAGATCACGTGCATCTTTTGGTATCAGCTCCACCGAACATGGCTCCAAGTGAAATAATGCGCCGAATTAAAGGGCGTTCTTCTAGTAAATTG
>JAGRHQ010000427.1 GCA_020444905.1 Candidatus Competibacteraceae bacterium | reverse complement strand
TGCGGCCGTGCAAGCCCTTTGTGCGGCACGGCGGTGTCATGGCTCGGACGCCTTGATGGCACAAGCGACACGATGGCCCGGGGCACAATCGAGTCTTGACTCCGCCGCGTGTTTCGTGGCAGTCTCAGAATGCACCGTGAGCGTTCGGGCCGCACCGCCCGAGCGTCGCAGTGGCCGTTGGTGCGTGGGCCAAACGCACCAATAGCGCACGCGACCTCACAGGTGCCATAACGACAAAAAAGGAGAAGCCATGAATGGACTCGAAACCCTCTGGGGCGGGACGGTCATCGCCGTCGGCAACCAGAAAGGTGGCGTCGGCAAGACGACCACCGCTGTCCACCTCGCCCGCGGACTTGCCAACCGCGGGCACCGCACCCTGCTCTGGGACTTGGACCCATCCGCCGGTGCTACCAAGCACCTCGGTCTGAGCCCGGATGTGTTTCCCGGAACTCTTGAGTTGCTGCTCGGAGAGGTGACGGCCGCCGAGGCCGTTGTCGCACGCATGGATGGAGACCCCTGGCTCCCTGACCGACTCGACCTCATCCCGTCGAAGCGCAGACTGGAGACCATCGACTCGGAGCTTGCCGGGAGATGCCGATTCTGGAACCGACTCGACGTGCTCGGTGAGTCGCTGCAAACGCTCCGAGACCGGT
>JAGRHQ010000426.1 GCA_020444905.1 Candidatus Competibacteraceae bacterium | reverse complement strand
TGGCCGATGGAGAGTGACACCTATGGCGGGTCGTGGCTCTATCATTTCGAGAACAATCTGGTCTCGCTCGGCTTCGTCATCGGACTGGACTATTCCAATCCGCACCTGTCGCCGTTCGACGAGATGCAGCGCTTCAAGACCCATCCGAAGATCCGCGAGCTTCTGGAAGGCGGACGCCGCGTGGCCTATGGTGCCCGTGCCCTGTCCGAAGGCGGTCTGCAATCACTGCCGGAGCTGGTAGTTGCGGGCGGTGCGCTCATCGGCGATTGCGCCGGTTTTCTCAACGTACCCAAGATCAAGGGCACACACACGGCGATGAAATCCGGGATGCTTGCCGCCGAGGCGACGATGGAGGCGCTGGCCGGCGAGAGCGTGAGCCCGGTGCCATCCTCCTATCCGCAGCGTTTCCGCGACAGCTGGCTCTACGAGGAACTGCACGCCGTCCGCAATATTCGTCCGGCATTCCGGTGGGGACTCTTCCCCGCACTGGCGATCAATGCCATCGATACCTTCGTCTTTCGCGGCAAGGCGCCCTGGACGTTCGGCCATCACGGCGCGGACCATGCGCAGATGAAGACGGTGAACAATGCCCTGCCGATCCACTATCCCCGGCCCGACGGCGTGATCACCTTCGACAAGCCGTCCTCGGTATT
>JAGRHQ010000425.1 GCA_020444905.1 Candidatus Competibacteraceae bacterium | reverse complement strand
GAATTGCGCCCGGCATAGGGAGATGGTGACGGCGTGCTTTCTGAGCTGCCTATCCGGCAGTGAATCTGCGGGCTCGAGGAGCGTGATGGTGTCGTCATTTCTGAGCTGCCTATCCGGCAGTGAATGTGCCGATCAAGCCGAGCAGCGGGCGGCCTTGTTTCTGAGCTGCCTATCCGGCAGTGAATGTGGTGTCGTTCTCGGGCGGGAAGGATTCGGTTTTCTGAGCTGCCTATCCGGCAGTGAATATCAGCAGCGGGCCGCGGTAGGCGGTGCGCCATTTCTGAGCTGCCTATCCGGCAGTGAATGCCGCATACACCGCGCGCAGCCCGGTGTGGCTTTTCTGAGCTGCCTATCCGGCAGTGAATGGTTCGCAGCGTTGGCGTACTGTTGACATCCTTTTCTGAGCTGCCTATCCGGCAGTGAATAGAGGTTCAGTTCGTGAGTGGACCGGGTAGGATTTCTGAGCTGCCTATCCGGCAGTGAATGTCGACGGCTGCACACCGGCCGCGGTCAGGGTTTTCTGAGCTGCCTATCCGGCAGTGAATATCTCATGGCGGGCGGGGGATTCGGCGCGCGATTTCTGAGCTGCCTATCCGGCAGTGAATGATGCGACCGACGAGGACCTGGCCAAGTTCAATTTCTGAGCTGCCTATC
>JAGRHQ010000424.1 GCA_020444905.1 Candidatus Competibacteraceae bacterium | reverse complement strand
CAAAGCGTGGGCTGCTTCGCTGGGAATGCCCCTGATTCGTTTGCAATGTTACGAAGGTTTGGACGAGAGCAAGGCGTTGTATGAGTGGGAGTACGCCAAACAAATGCTTTATACGCAGCTGCTGCGCGACACCTTGCGCAATGTGCTTGACGATGTTAATAGTCTCGCCGAAGCAGCTTCGCGCCTGGCACAAGAAGAGGACGTTTTCTTCTCTGAAAACTTTTTGCTGCCACGTCCGCTTTTGACTGCGCTGATGTCAGATGAGCCGGTTGTCCTTCTGATTGACGAAATTGATCGCTCTGATGTTGAATTCGAAGCTTTTTTGCTGGAAGTGTTGAGTGATTTTCAGGTGACGGTGCCGGAGTTAGGTACGATCAATGCACGCCATCAACCGATGGTTTTACTCACCAGTAACAATACCCGTGAACTTAGCGAGGCGTTAAAACGGCGCTGTCTTTATCTCCATGTTGGTTATCCTACATCCCAGGCAGAATTAGATATTGTACGCTTAAAAGTGCCCGATTTGAGCGCCGATTTGGCCAAACAGGCCGTTGCGGTTGTGCAGCAGCTGCGCAATATGGATTTACGCAAAGTACCATCTATTAGTGAAACTTTGGATTGGGCACGCGCTTTAGTGACGTTGAATGCCACGGC
>JAGRHQ010000423.1 GCA_020444905.1 Candidatus Competibacteraceae bacterium | reverse complement strand
CGCCTTGCGCTGGGTGGGCGGTCACGCGGAGGAGGGGGTGGAGCACATGCCCTTGCAACACACCATCGACGCCGCCAACCGCACGGGGGTGAGAACCGCCTTGGAAGCCAGCAAGGAGATCCAGTCCCAAAAAACCCTGGCCAAGGTGAAGCCGATGGATGATGGAACTAAACCATAATAATCAGGGGCTCATGCTTTGTAGAGTTGGGAAATAGGCTGCTTGATAGATCGCAGTACGGGTGTCGTAATTGCCAAGGATGGCTTGAATAGACGGCCAATCGTTGGCGTTATAGGCGGCGACCAGCGCGTCGATGATCGCCTTACGACCCTGATTCGCCGCTGCTTGCTTGGCCAGGGTTTGTTGCAATTCCCGCGTATTGGCCGCCGCGCCCAGGGCGGCGTTCAGCCGACGGTCGAGAATCAAGTGGTCGAGGGCGTCCAGTGGCATCGTTATCGCTCCTCAAAGAGAGTTGGGATTATTCACAGCACGCTATTTCATACTTGTCAAGTCTTTTAAAAAGACCCGTCCTTGCGGGGGCAACGCGCACGGGCGCCGCTTTATGAAGACCGACGATGACGGGAACTGGCCGGCGGCTGTAAAGCCAAGGCTAGATTTGCCTGCGTGATCACTGGAGAAAGTGCATGAGTATGCCT
>JAGRHQ010000422.1 GCA_020444905.1 Candidatus Competibacteraceae bacterium | reverse complement strand
CAGCAACCGGTTTTTCTGAAATTTGGAGGGTTAATTTAAGTTCTTCCCGAACAAAATTTTCAGCGGTTCCCCGATAGCCTAAATCCGCTGAAAACGCTTGAATAGTAGAATACTTATTGATGGTATCCTTCAAAATAGGAGCGGCTGAGACGGTATCCGAAAAGTGAGCCGCATGCACTTGAACATGGAGAAGATTTCCCAGGATATCGACCACGATGTGGCGTTTATGTCCCTTGACTCGTTTATGGCCATCGATACCTCGTTGTTCGCTATTATATTGAGTTTTAAGAAGCTGTCTTGAAACTCTATTATCTAAGTGGCCTGTAAAAGATTATCTTCTAATAATAATCTTTCCTTATGAATCCTTCGAAGCATCAGTCGAACTGAAGCTAAATAAACATGGCCCTCACTGGAGGTCGGTTTTCGTTCATAATCTCTATTCAGTCGCCGATAACGACCAAGCCAAGCAAAAGTCCGTTCGACCACCCAGCGTCGCGGTAACACATGAAATCCTTGCGCGATCTTATTCTTTTTAACGACTTCAATAATACAGCCAAATTGTTGTTTAGCCCATTCAATCAAAGAGGTGCTGTTATCAGCACCATCCGCCCAAATTTTTTGGATCGTATTCATCATTAAAAACAGGGCGGATAAGA
>JAGRHQ010000421.1 GCA_020444905.1 Candidatus Competibacteraceae bacterium | reverse complement strand
TGCGAGGTTGGCAGTAGAGTTGGAGCGAGATAGACGTGGTTGGCCGTGGAGATAGGCAACTTTGTCATGCAGCTGCTCCAAGAAATGTGCAAATGATCCCTGCATTTGATCTCGGATCAGCATCACCACTCTGTTTCGGAACTCCCGCGACAGCGGCTTTGTATTTTGTCCGGCTGTGGGGGGATCCCTGCGAGAAAAGACATTGAATATTTCGCTAAACACGGTGGTTCCTTTGAGCCACATAACGGGGCGCGAAGCGCCGACGAACGCCCCGCTTCACCTGCCCCGCGTAGTGGGGTCAGGTGCAAGCCCCAGTTAGGCCACGGTTGATTGAATGTTGGGTTGCCAAAGAGACGGCAACATATCCTACTCTGCTACGTTTTCTATACGGGTTCAGCTTCAAATTCCCATTCATCTCCTTCATCGCCATTTTTATTTTTGTACTTTCTACCCCTTACCTTAAACTTATATTTTCCTGAGATAAGAATTTTTACTAAGCGATAAACGAAATAAGCACCGAGCAAAAAACAAATTCCTGAAATTACTGCTAATACAGTCTTGGAAACTGGTTCTGGATCTAGAACTGATAAAATAGTAGTGCTGCTAGCTAAAGCAGCAATTCCGCTTAGTCCTGAAACTCCAGTGCTAATTGTTGCG
>JAGRHQ010000420.1 GCA_020444905.1 Candidatus Competibacteraceae bacterium | reverse complement strand
CTTGTCCGGCGCTTCGCCCCATTTGCGCAGTTGTTCGGCCAGCCGGGCAAACTGCCGCGCCGCTTCCTCCGTGACGTGTTCTGTGGTTTGGGCGGCCCTGAACTGTTCCGGCTTGTAAAACAGCGCCCGCAGCCTATCCATCCCCTCCCGCGTCAGCAGATCGTCCAGGGTGATTTCATGCACCTGCTTCACCGTGTTGGTGAAGTTAGTATGGATCAGAATCCGCTCCATGTCGGAAACCACCATCAGCGGCGGGTTTTCCAACGCTTCCCGGTACAGCAAAATCTGATTGTAAGCGGCATCGAGGTCTTTGTGTTTGCCCTTGTACTCCCAGGCAAAACGGCCGCGATACCACACGTCAGCCCAGCCCTGGCCGCCGGTCTGCTTGTCGGCTCCCCGTTCAAAAGTAAACCGTTCGCCCGTCGGGTCATGCGCCGCCGGGGTGGGGTGGTTTACCAGGTGGCACAGGTCAATAAAATGTTCTTGGGATGCAGAGCGTTCTTTCAGCGTGACACCACGCCATTTGTGGACGAATTGTTGAGGGGTCATGGTTGCTGGCATACAGGTAGGAACCTCCAGCTTCGATTATCCAAAATTAGCAGATACTGGCAAGATAAAGCGTACAGTCATTAATAAAGTGCCGACAAAGTGAGCAGCA
>JAGRHQ010000041.1 GCA_020444905.1 Candidatus Competibacteraceae bacterium | reverse complement strand
GCCCTGGAATTGCTGGGCAGTGGCGATACAGGCTTCCTTGGGTTGCGGTTCGACATAGAACGCCGCGCCCTGGTGCGGATTCTCGCCGTAACGCATGGCTTGCGCCTTGCGGAACTGAATGCTGTAGGTGCGTGGGAAGGCATCGCGCTCGCCTTCGGCCTGAAGGGAGCCGAGGTAATTGGCGATAGCGCCATCGTAACGCGCGGTATGTTCAAACACCTTCGTCGCCAGATCGAAACGGGTGGCGTCGCTGACTGCTCCGTTTCCGGTACGCATTTCGCCGAGCACCCGTTCGTAATCGTTAGCATCGACAACGACGGTCACCGCCGCGTGATTCTTAGCCGCCGCCCGCAGCATGGTCGGTCCGCCGATGTCGATGTTTTCAATAGCGTTAGCCAGGGTGCAATCCGGCTTGGCGACGGTGGCCTCGAAGGGATAGAGATTGACCGCCAGCAAGTCGATCGGGGGGATGCCATGCTGTATCATGGCGTCTTCATCCTCGCCTCGCCGACCCAGCAAACCGCCATGAATGCGGGGGTGCAGCGTTTTGAGCCGGCCATCCATCATTTCCGGGAAGCCGGTGTAATCGGCGACTTCGATAACCGGTATGCCGTTGTCGTTCAGCAGTTTGGCGGTGCCGCCGGTGGAGAGCAGTTCCACGTCCAGTTCATGCAGAGCGCGGGCGAAATCGACGATGCCGGTTTTGTCGGAAACGCTGAGCAAAGCGCGGCGGATGGGAAGAGCGGAGGTTGAGTTCATGCGGAAGTCTGTGACCTTGGAAAAGTGGAGGGTAAGCGCCGGAACGAGCAATTAAAGGTCTTCTTCGACCGCTGAGCCAAAATAGAGGTCGTAGAACCGGTCTTTCTCGGCATCGTACTGCATGAGTTCGCCATTTTCGAGATCGTAGTACCAGCCATACAGATTCAGACGGCGATCCTCAACCCGCTCACGCACGAATGGGAAAGTCATCAAATTGGCCAGCGAGGCGCGAATGCCGGCGCGTTCGCAGGCTCGTTGCTTGAATTCGCGGCTGGCGTCCGGCCAACGGTGCAACACTTCGTCACGGGCGGAAGTGGCGATCTGCACCCAGGGCGCAATAAAACCCTCGCCTTCATCATTCAAGCCGTACCCTTCCAAGAGCGCGTTAATGCCGCCACAACGTGAATGGCCGAGCACGATAATGTTGCGGACCTGCAGATTGCAGACGGCGAACTCCAGCGCGGCGCTGGTGCCGTGGTAACGTCCGGTCGTTTCGTAGGGGGGAACCAGGTTGGCGACGTTGCGCACGACGAACAAATCGCCGGGCGCCGAGTCGGTGAGGATCGCCGGATCGACCCGGGAATCGCTGCAACCGATCAACATCGTCGATGGGGTTTGTCCCTGCATCGCCAGCCGGTTGAATATCTCCCGATTGGGTTCGAAATTTTTAACGCGAAAACGTTGAAAACCTTTGACTAATTCTTTAATGTCAGCCACAGTGCAAGACTCCGATGATCAGGATTGGCGCACTATTATACAAGCTGGGATAGGACGTTGCGCAGAATTGCATACATAGTTGTTAGACTTGGAAGGTTACAAAAACTCTTTCGGATTCCGCTACGCTCCATCCGGGCTTACACTCCTTCCACCCTCCAAACTCGCGTTAAAAATAGAGAGCGTAGCGCCTTGCGTTAATCGGGGATAACTTGATGAATACCTTATTGTTGGAAATTCCGATAGATGCCTTGCCTGCTCCCGCCGATCCTCCAGAATTATTTGCGGCTGAAGCCCGTTTTCTGCTGGCGTTGAAGCTGTTCGAATTGGACCGGGTCTCCTTGGGCAAGGCTGGACGTATTTGTGGCATGGGACGAGTCGAGTTTCTGTTGGCTACCAGCCGCGCTGGGACTCCAGTGGTCCATCTGACAGTGGATGAGATGGCGCGTGAGTTCGCCTGGGATGATTGAGCGCGCTGTGATTAACACCGGTCCTCTGGTGGCGCTGTCGCTCCTGAAAAAGTTGGATGTGTTGCCGGCGCTGTTTAGAGAATTCTGGATTCCTGCGCCGGTTTATGCCGAAGTCGTAACCGCTGGGCTGGGTCGTCCCGGCGCGATGGACTTGAGTGCGCCACAATGGATGGCGCATATTCGCCGAGCGCCGGACTCGGACCCCTTATTGGTCGCGGAACTCGACTCAGGAGAGGCATCCGTCATCGCGCTTGCCCGTACCTTGTTGCCCTGCCTGGCGATCATCGACGAACGGTGTGGTCGCCGCATCGCGCAACAGATTTATGGCCTGCCGGTCAAGAGTACGGCAGGTCTGTTGGTGGCAGCAAAGCGACGTGGATTAGTTGGCGAACTTCGCCCGATGCTTTATCAACTCAAAGCCGCTGGCTATTTTCTGGCTGACTCAGTGATTAATGCTGCGTGTCAAGCGGCAGAAGCTCCTCATTGAGATTTCCTGATCACTCAAATAAAAACGGCGACCCGCAGGCTGCCGTTTTTATTGCTTCAACAACGCTAACCATCAAGCCCGCTTACGCCACCGGGTAAAGCCCAGACCGGCCAGGCCAAGGCCGAGCAGGGCGAGGGAAGCGGGTTCGGGGACACCATTATTCGGCGGGGGCGGGGGCGGGGAAATGCCCGGCGCGAAGGTCGAGCCACCGAAGGTGAAATAGCTGTCAGCAGAACTGCCGCCACCCAGCATTACCAGGAAGGGACTGTCAGCGACCAAATCGAACAGGCCGTTTGGCAAATTGACGACACCCCGACTGTAGGATGTGCCAGCGATTGCTGAGAAACCTGAGATATCTGGCGCTATGCCGTCGAGCAAAAGCGAAGTGAGATCAGCCGTCTCGACCACGAGCGAAGCATAATCAAGGACAAAATCCTGACTGCCAAACGGAGTGGAAAGCCGATACTCATCGAGCCACGTATCCAAGCCAGGCACCAGCGCCATTGCCGGGTCGGTAAGCGTGCCTTGTCCACCTTTCAAATACTGCGCAACCATCACCGCGTTGGATGCTTCAACGGTAGCGCCATTGTTAGCTGCAAGTGAGAATTCGTAGAAATCGCCGGCATTCAGCGTTGTCACGACCACGCCGTTTACTTTGACTTCAGTGTTATCTGCGGTCGCAATGACGCGCACCAGATCGCTTCGCGCCAGTGCGATTTCCGCTCCTCCGGATGCAGTCAGCGCATAGGTCTTCGACAGACGGTCGGTTGAAATCATCTGCTCGACCAAGTTATCGCAGAAGGTCGTGCCAACCGGCACTTGGGCGCATTCATGCCCACCAAACACAGCAACCGGCTTGTCGGCGCTGACAAAAGAGCCAGTGAGATTTGTAGAGCCACCTGCATACTTGTAGGTCTCGCCAGCATTGAGGGTGACGTTAACGGGAGTCCCACCCTTGGGGGTGAAAGTGACTGCGGTGTTGTCCTGTGTGGCATGGATTATCACTTGGCTGCCTTCACCGAAGCCACCGCCCTGGCTTGCCACCACATAGTTTGTGCCGAGTGCGTTATTGTCAAACAGGTAAGTCATGTCTGTCGAGAAACCGGCTCGGTTCACGAAGTAGCCCGCAATAGGGTCGGGCGAGACCACCTGGAAACCGGTATTCCTGACCCCTGTACCGCTCTGCTGGTAGGTATTCGGGATGGGCAGGTTAAAAAAACCGTCTGCCCCAAGCGTGATGTTTTGGTTGAATCCACTGAGATTCGAGACAGTGACCGTCTGTCCTGCATTGCCGAACAGAAATACTGAAGCTTCAGCAGAAGAGCCTACAGTGTTCCTATTGAAATCAAAGTAGAGTGTCCCAGCTTGGGCAGCACCGACTACTGTAAGCCCGCCTAAAACGATGGCGATAGCTACAGATGATCTCAGGCAAAATTGCCGTTGTTTTTGCTGAATATTCCTCATGTCTTACTCCCATCCAAAAAATATAAGGTTGCTTAGCATTGAATCCATGAATTTTTAAGCAAAAAAGAAGCCAAATTTATATTATATTGAATAATATATAAATTTAGTTATTACAATCCATTTGGTTGTAAAAAATCCTGACAATCACGATTTACCAGATAAAGCAGTCGGAAATTTACAGTCGTGACCTGCTAAATTGCCAAAAATCGCCTCTTATAGTTATCGATTGCCACTTATTAGAGTTATTTTCGCCACATATTAGGAGTTTTTGTATTATTTAATGTCTACAATAAATCTTGCTAACTTTCCTAATTTGTAACATATCAATAGAAATAACCAAGTATATCTGTAGGAGATTGAATCCAGCACTGCTGTAAAATTTTCCGACAACGAGAAGGCTCTAAATCCTGAATCGCCGCTTAACGTCGTTACTGCATTCAAACACGCTGTAAAATTTTCCGACAGCGCCGCCGACCACCCATCCGGCTATCCTTGTCATCCCGAACTCAAGCGGATTTTTGCGCTATGCCTTCCGAAGTCCAAACTACCTCGATGGCGATATCCGGGCCAAATCTTCCAATGGTTTAGCGGTGTGCTGGAATCGACGCCCGGTTCACGGCCATTTGCGCCACCCAAGCGTTTGCCGCGTTCGCCGTCAGACTTTGCACCAAGCTGGGGAACAGACCCCCGGTTAAAACCAGTAAACTCATCACGCTGGCGATCAGCAGTTCACGGGGACGCAGATCTATCGCCGAGGCGACCGCCGGTTGCGTGACTGGCCCCAAAAAGGCATGGCGGAAGAAACCCAGAAAATAAGCCGCGCCCAGAATCACTCCTAGCAGGGCAACAACCGCCAGACCGGGCGAGACCTGCAAGATACCCAGCAGCATCAGCAATTCAGCGACAAAGCCATTCGTGCCGGGCAGACCAATCGACGCCATGCCCAGCAACAGGAACAAGGCGGTCAGGCGCGGCAAGGGTTGCGCCAGTCCGCCCAGGCTGGCCAGATCGGTCGAACCGAGCCGATGGTGCAGAAAACCGGCTATGAGCATCAACCCACTGGCGACGATGGCGAAATTGGCCAGTTGGAAAATCACGCCCTGCACACCCTGCATATTCATCGCAGCGAGGCCCATCATCACCAGCCCGACATGGCTGATGCTGGAAAACGCCAGCATCTTGCGCAGATTGGCCTGGCGCAATGCAATCAGCGCCCCATACAGCAACCCGAATAAGCCCAGGAGCGCGATCAACCAGAAAAAATCGCGGGCGGCCACCGGCGCCAGTGGCAGCGTAAAGCGCAACATGCCAAAGACCCCCAATTTGAGGCCGACCAACAACGCGCTCAGTCCTACCGGCCCTTCCTTTAACACGGTCGGCAGCCAGGCATGGAAAGGAAAAAGCGGCGCTTTGACCGCGAAGCCGAAAAACAGCAACAGGAAAACCACCGTCTGCGCCGGGGCGGGTAATGGCTGCTGCAACAACGCCAGATAGTCGAAATTTAACGTATGACCGGCAATGCCTGGGTCATGCAGTCCCAGCAGAATCATCCCGAACAGCAAGGGAACGCCGCCGGCCAGCATGAACAGCGTATATTGAGTGGCAGCGAAGCGCCGTTCCGGGCCGATGCCCCACAGACTGATCAGGAAATAAATGGGAATCAGGGTCAGTTCCCAGAACAGGAAAAACAGCACCAAATCCAGAGCGCAGAACACGCCCATGGTCACTCCTTCCAGCGCCAGCAACAAAGCAAAGTACAAGCGCGGCAGGGATTGAATGCTGGTCCAGGACGCCAGAATCACCGCGCAGAACAGCAGCGCGGTCAGTGGCGGAAACAGAGCGGCGATACCGTCGATGCCCAGCAGGTAATGAACGTTCAGACTGGGAATCCATGACATGCACTCTACAAACTGCATCCCCCCGATCTCCGGGCGCAGTGAGACCAACATCGCCAGCGACATCGCCAGCTCCACCACCGCGCCCGTCAATGCCAGGATGCGCACAGTGCGGTCTTCGCGCGGGAACAGCAACAGTAACGTCCAGATCAGCGGCAGAAAAATGAGCAGACTTAAAATGGGAAAACCGATCGATTCGGCAGCCGATAAATATTCAGGATTCATCCCCTGGATTCCTTTAGAAAGAGGTTCTTCACGAATTCTGGCGGAGTAAGCGGAGTACAATCCACCCTTTTGAGGCGCGCTACCAGTTTAAGGAACGAGAGGCAAGATTTCCAAAGGGGCATCCTGGAAAAAGGGCCGACACCGGACTCCGATATGACGCGAGATGATCGAAAATCCGGGGTTTCCGGTCAGATACTATCTTTCCTTTGCTAGAGAGAACGTAACCGTTCAGTCCCCCCCTTTAGCAAAGGAGGGGGGATTCTGGCCCCAGCGACCATGCGAAATCCCCCCCGGCCCCCCTTTTTCAAAGGGGGGAGGTGAACGCATACATTTTAAGCATGGCCCATTTCCCACTTATTGAAGCTGTTGCCACGACTGGCGGGATGCCACGGTTTGCATTGACGCGCCTTGACCGCCGGACAGTTGTCTGGCTAATTGTGCGAGTGTAGGAGCCAAGGTCGGATCCACGGCAGCGCCTTGGGCTAATGCATTAACAAGGCCTATAATTGCACTTGCTTGATTTTTTACATCTCCGGCTACCGCCACAGTAACACTCTCATTGCCTCCACCGCTAATGATCGCATTAGCGTTATTAATGACTTCATTCGCAGCATTAACAATCGCTGCTGCCGCAGCAGTGTTGGCGTCCGCTGCGGCTTGCGCGGCAGCCGCTTGCTCAGCTTGCGCGTCGGCCAAGGCTTGCGCAGCAGCCACTGCGGCTTGTGTGAGATTCGCATCAGTAGGATCGGCATCTGCCGCAGCTTGCGCGTCACTCGCTGCGGTTTGTGCATTTGCAGCATCCGCTGCGGCATCCGCTGCGGCTTGCTGTTGAGTGGCGGCGGCGGCGGCGGCGGCAGCAGCAGCATTGGCGGCGGCTATCGCTGATCCACTCGCTGATGAACTTAAACTCCCAGTTCCCGATGCCAGTATATCAACCCCTCCAGCGGACCTGATGAGGGTAGCCTGTGCGATGCCGGCGACTTCGGTTTGAAAGCCGCTCGCTACTCCCGTGACTCCAGCGATAGTCACATAATCACTCGTATCGGACTCATTATCACGATTGACATCAAACACATTGGTCTCAGCTTGACCGCCCGTCAGCCAATCCAGCGCCATGAACCAGGATGTGCCTGTGGATGGGATGCAGGGATCGATGTTATAGGTAATGCGCGTAACAAAGATCACTCGACCTTGAAACAGGATGGGCGCATCAATGACGCGCTCGCCTTTTGGATTGCTATTAACAACCAGATCAACATACCAGCCGCGCATGGTGGCAGAATTCCAGGTAATGGGATTTTTCGACAGCAAACGCCAATTATTCCCATCTTGTACTCCTTCACCCAAAATTTCCTGTTCCAGGAGTACGCTACGATCAGTCGCGGTTATGGCAGTTCCGCCGATCCAAGCACCCGCTTCAAATTTAGCAGTGTCCCAAATACCATAGAGACTATGTACTGGAGTAGCGCTGGCTGCATGATCTCCGGTCTCGAAATATTTACCCGTGCCAAAAAAGATCAGATAGCCCCCACTAGGGTGCTCGGCAATTTCAAGTGGCGCGGTAATCGGCTGGATATTGCCCGAACCATCTCTAGCCTTGAATAAAGGATTATTGCTGAAGGCCACAGTTTCGCTGGTCAGATCGAATTTCCATAAGTTGCCCTGTAAATCGCCAGCATAAGCAGCGATCAGGCTTCCGTCTTCGTCAGCGATCAAGGCTGGCGTTGCCAAACCATTACCCGTCTCATTGTTTGTCGTGATTTTCCTGTAGTTCGTTGGATCGTCAAGAGGAACTATAAACAGAACCGCTTTACCGTTATCGCTTTCATAGCCATTGCCGAAAATAGCGAACCATTCATCTCCAATACGTCCGATGGTCGGTTGGCCGATGGTGTAGCCAAGATCCTTTTCAGTGTCGTCAGCGTTGATCTCCCACAAGACATTATTGGCGGTGAAAGAATCAGGGTTCGTCACATCCAGTGCGAACACCGCCCGACCGCCTGCGCCGGTAGTGCCAATCAACACTGACTTCCAATTGCCGCCAATCTTAGCGTCGCTGATGATGGGCGAGCCATCGACGAAATACTTATGGCTGTAGTTAGGGGCTGACAAGCTGGCCAGATTCGCCAGCGCCGCATTGGGAATGAAGGCGAACTGCTCTACGCCGCCTGTCGTCGGATCCGTCAATGCGTTGAACGCATGCAACATGCCATCGTTGGCGCCGACGTACAACATGGGGGTTCGTCCTTGGTTCGCGTCGAGGAACGCTCCATAGCCTGTCGAATCCCAAGCAGAATGCTTGAAATTGACTACTGGTTTGCCGACATAAGCAGGATCGGAATTAACGATGTCGCCGAGTAACTTGCTGTATTGATCCGCGGGTGGCAGTGGGTTGCCATTTTTATCCTCAGTGACGATCCGACGATTGCGCAACGTTCCACCATTTTGCATTTCCTGGCTTTGATCGCCACGCACCCAGTTCAGGACCTCTTCCGTAATACCCAAGCCATCCAATGTCGTTTGTTGAGCGGCCGTCAGCGCGCTCCATTTGAACTCGACTTTCGCGCTGCCAATCATGCCGTAGATCGTTCGGCTACCCGCCGCCGGAATTTTGCCAGCCGAACTGGTATCCCAATTGGCCGCGCCCACTGTACCGTAAGTAGGATCTAGCGCATACGAGATGAGTTGTCCTGTCCAATCGCTACTGTTGAAGGTGGCTTGGAAAATCGACGTGCCGGTGTCCAGCTTGGTCGAGTTGGTCGCCAGGGAAGCAGCGGAACTTTCTTCGCGAGTGACAATATCCTCCAGCACTCCGGCCAACTCGTTGGCAAAAGTATCCGGGTCAGCGGCGCTGAAGAAGTCGCCACGACCGTTGATCGCTGCATGAAGAAGGTCATCCAACTTAGCTGGATTACTAGCAGTCGGATCCAGCCAGGCAACTGAACTACCCGTTTGCACAGCGTCCCAAGCAACTTGTGGATTGATAGAACCATCAACTCCCAACCCTATCCCAAAAGTAACCATATGTTGCCAAAAGGCTTCATCCTTAGAATTAGCAGGCACGCTGTTATCTAAAGTGCTTCGCAGATCCCGTTGCCAATAGTACATAGCGACATCAGCGAGCGTGTTTGACCAGTTATCACGGTAAGGATCAGCGGGTTGATACTGGTAGGAAGCGCCATTCGGGTCGGTAATAACGGAACCTGCAGTGTTGTCAGCGTTGCCAACAGCCGGATCAGGACCGTTCCAGAATCCATCAGTCATCAGGATGGTATAGCTTTGTCGACAGGTCAAATGGTCGCTGCCATCATCAGTGCCAGGTATTTTTCCCCATGGCCCGCGATTATCAGTACGCGAGTAATATTGCCCAACCGCATTCAAGGCGCGGCGTAGCGGCGTATACGAATTATTGATGACGTGACCGTAAAGATTGTCAAAAAAATCAGATCTACTGCTCCCGCTAAATGGACGCACTCCAGCAACGAGCGCAAAATCGCTGTAAACTCCATCAATTGAATTTCCAAGAACATTAATTGCCCCAAATCCAACCCGCATATTTTGCGGTTGCTGGCCAAAGGCTCGACCAATCCCTGCACGCGCCGCTAATATCCTTGATCGATAATAGGTAAACCAGTTGGCAAAATTCTGTCGCTCTTCAAGCACTGTTCTGGTGATGATTTGAGTTCCATCCGACCAAGTGAAGCTGGTTACAGCAGTCTCAGCGCCGCCGTCCAAATCTTTGGTATATCCATTGCCTCCGCGAATTTGATACTTGATGTAGCTGGCAGGGCTGCTTCGACCACCAGTACCCTTATATCTATAGAAGGTGATCGGCCAAAAAGTTTGGTTGCAGGGAGGGCCGCATGTATACGATGCGCTGTTTTGGTTAGTGTTCGATGTATTTCTAAACCAATACGCAGATTGTGTCTGTTGGGCTGTTAGATTGAGTGTGCCTCTGGTCAAGTCGGCTGGATTATAAGGCGCTGCCGTCGGAGATGCATTCGCATAAGGAGTATTGTCCGCATTAACCCAAGGCTTATATGTAATCAACGGATTATAAAAAACCGCATTGTTATCAGATGATCGACTAAAAGTATTATGAATATTGGCATCGTTGAAATCAGGCACTTGGCTAGTGTAAGTTGATCCTCCATAAATACTGGATGGCCTCGGAAAGACATAGGTTGTAAAATACATTGTTTGATCAGGCATATGCTCCCATTGCATAGACCCTGAATCATCAAGAATAAACATAATATTCGGGTCCACACCGGCTGTTGTCATAAATAGTGGGAGCTGAGAAATCGCAGAGCGGGCGATGTTTCCAGCGCTGATAAAAACAAGCGCCACGATGATAGCCAATATAGACTTGGCCCTATGCATTGCATAAAAATGAAGATTGTTCATAATAAGTCTCCACTACCGTTTAACTAGGGTTAGGACAGATAAACCGCTGTTCATTTACGATAGAGGAAGCATCCATTCTCCCTTTATCTGCATTATCGGACCAGACAGGATTAAATTTCAGCTTTTCCCCTATCGAAAAGCTAACAGAAATATAGAAGTCCTTTACTCGCGTATGCGTTCACCTCCCCCCTTTGAAAAAGGGAAGGACTGAACGGTTGCTTACTCGCTTGGTAAAGCAGGCACTTGTAGAGCTCTGTCTACTTGCTCTTGTTCAAAAATATGGATGCTTTTAATCGAGCCATCACTGACTCGAAACTCGACATATTGTCCAATTTCAAAATCCGCCATATTGGTTGTCTGCTTGGTTAAACCAGAAGTATTTTTAATTTCGGCTTCTGGAGAAACTTTATATTGAACGCCACCAACTTCGATAACCCGTTCAGCCATATTTATATTAGTAATCTCTCCGCCAAAAATACCGGATGCCTGACTTGCAGAAATTGGCAATGCGACTAACAAGCCCACCATAATCAGATACATCCGCAAGGATTTAAAAAAAGCCTTGAAAGATGGTAAAAATTTCATGATTTATTCTCCTCTCCAAAGTTCACTTTAAAGTGTTAAAAGGAAATATTCATCGAAATACACTGTTTTTGCGCAGTGGCAGTCAGTCAGTTTTTCAAGGCAAATAAAAACCCACTACTGTTTCCCATTTACATGAAGTCTACATCCGATAGACGCTCTGTAAAATGACTACAGCGTTTGGCGAACCGCCGATTCCACGGGCAGTGATACGAAAATAATCATCTCCCAGACTACCCGTTCGATTATTCACTACCTGGCTACTCCCTGAGCCACCAGCTTGAGCTATGTTGCCTAAGTACTCAATCACATAACTCGGCGGGGCGGAAATCCCCATCAACGCTCCATTATAATTTATCGGTTGCGGGCCTCCCCAGTTGAAAGCCAGCCAGCTCGCAGGTGGCGCAAAGGTGTTTGGTTGGACGCCTGGAGCAGCACTGCCCTGCTGATTCAATGCGTTTTCCGCAGCCAATAACGCCGCTTCGGCGGCCTGAAACGCCAGATTGCGATCAAGCACATTACCCGCCATTTTCTCTTGTTGCGTGGTGCTTTGCATACCCGTCACACCAATCAAGGTCATCGCCAAAAGGAAAACCAAGGCAATGATCAACGCAGAACCCCGCTGTCGGTAAAGTCTTCGAGTATTTTTTCTTAAATACGAGATGTACATGACGGTTCTCACAAGTTAGTTCCGCAAGGCGATGGTTGTAGAAAAAACCTGGCCTAAACAGCGGTTATTTAAAATCACATTAGTTTGGCCTCCAGCGCCGTTAGAAAAATTAACACTTTGCGGAGTAGTAACCAAATTACCTTCAAGGCCCACTACCAATAAATTGATCTGGACACTAACAACATTGTTCCAGTTGGTCACACCCCCAGCCGGACCGATTAGTCTAGCTACGCTAGGGGTAGGAGGGGTGCCGGCGGGAGCTGTGTCTTCCCCATAGAGAATCTCCATGCTACGAACGCCTTCAATTAATTCCTGGGCACCGTTCCCATCATTTTGATTGACTCTTAGGGAGGTGGCTGCTTCAGGGCAAGTAACTGGAAGTCCAGTACGATTTCCAATAGAATACCTTCTGGAGTTAAATGTGACGCCATCATTAGCAAGCCATTGAATAGCAATGCTATCTGTATTACCATTGTCAACACCGATAATAGGAGCTGCTCCAAGTAAAAAGGGGTCAGGCCATGGAACGCCATTCTGATTCATAACGGTTAGCTCTGTTACTGTAGAGTTTGGAACCGGCTGATTCACGACTCTTGGAAAATAACGAGCCATCCGTATATCACGCGCCATCGCTTCCAATGCAAACCGTCCATTCTCCTGAATGCGGGACAGCGCATCGTAGCCACGATAGGTCTGTTTGCTACCGATAAAAAGTTGAATTACGCCCGCCACTAAAAACAGACTAATAACCAGAGCGACTAAAATTTCCACCATCGTAAAACCACGTTGTTTAAACGAGGTAGATTTAAAAAAGGATTGACGAATATTTTTCATAGCTGAGTCGTCACTAAAAATGGTTGATCCAGTACGCCATCCCGGTCATCATCCCACTGGATAGTAATGGTCAATATTCGGGTCCCGCCATCATAGGCAATGACGCCATTTGGCGAAGGAAGGCTAATAAGCAAAGCGCCATTCCATGCGGCAATATCATTGTTAGCTATAGTAGTTTCTGCCAATGTGACTGAAGTGCAATCCAATCCAACTTCTGGCGTGCCTCCATAGGCTCCACAACGGGCTGCTAATGAATTCGCCCGGATTCGCTCCATAATGTCATAAGCTAAAATCGTAGCTTGCGAGCGTTGAGAAGCAGAACTATTAAACCTTAATGCCGTCGCCTGCAGGCCAGCCAGTCCTAAAAGACCAATCGCCAACACTACAACCGTTACTAGAATCTCGATAAGGGTAAAGCCGGTTTGTTTTCGCATTTATATCCTCCAGCCTAGAAAGTACAGGATGGTGCACCTACTAAATTACTCTGCAGGTCTGTGTTCACTCGCGCTCGCCCCACAACATTGATCCTAATCTGATTCTGCTGATTGTTGTTATGGCAGAGACTTAGAGTCAATGTGCAATTAAGAGGAAAGTTGTTGAGAAGGCGCGTTGCTCCATCCGGTGAGAAAGAAATGTACTGGTTGTTTGGCGGCGGGTTTGTTGGAGCATTGCCTGTCAATGTAGTCCTGCCGCCGTCAAACGCATCATAAACGCGAAGAACGACCTCGCCATTATCCCATTGACCATTGTTATTAGTGAGTTCATCCAAGAAGTTATTGCCATTCGCATCGGCATCGATGAAAACAATCCAGCCATTGCCCCACGCATTCCCATTACATCCGGCTTGGTTACCAGGACAAAGCACAACTCGCCACCCTCGTTTTATTGCTTCACTCCGGGCCAGATTGAGCGCGCTCATAAACTGGTTCGTGTAGGTAGCCGCACGATTATTGCGCATCATCGCCTGAAATGACGGTACGCCGACGGTAAGCACAATCGCGGCAATGGCCATCGTGATGATCAGTTCGATTAAAGTAAACCCTCGTTGTCTATTCATCGTTGCCACACCATTGGTTAATAGTTCGCATCTTAAACAAAACTCAGTCTCCTCTTCATGCCGCCTCTGATTCAACGGTCACATTTTTCCGACAAACGGCAATTCACCCTGACTAGCCCGCCGCCTATAGCTCCTCAACCAGGATCGAATCGCCGAAGGTCTCAATCCCCAATTGTTCAGCGACCTTGCGCGCCCGTGCATCAATCATTGGCGAGATCACGATCAACCGGTTAGCCTGTCGCCCGTGGCGCTTTTCATAAAACCGCGCCTTGCGTTCAAAAATATACATTCCCGCCTTGTCAATCGACGATTTCAATTCACAGATCAGCAGCAACCCGTTCTTAATGATCACATCCAACTCCACCTGATCCGGTCGACCGAACACCTCGCCCTGATCATCGTACTCATTGACGCTGAGCACCTGCACATCAAAGTTTTTCTCCAGAATTCCGGCCAGCGCATCGCGGAACGCCTTCTCCGATTGCAGGCCCCAGCGCGACCCCAAAGCGCCAATGCTGCGGTCATGTTTTTTCGCTTGCGCCATAATTTCCTCATGGAGCTGCCGCAGCTCTTGCTGATTCTCCCACCACTTACGGTTCTGCTCCTCCCACTTGCAGTTCTGCTCCGCCTGATGCTCGTCCCACTTACGGTTCTGCTCCTCCCACTTGCGGTTCTGCTCCGCCTGATGCTCCTCCCACTTGCGGTTCTGCTCGTCCCACTTGCGGTTCTGCTCCGCCTGATGCTCCTCCCACTTGCGGTTCTGCTCCGCCTGATGCTCGTCCCACTTGCGGTTCTGCTCGTCCCACTTGCGGTTCTGCTCCTCCCGATCGCGGCGCAATTCCGCTAGAAGGTCATAAAACCGATCTTGGGTTTCCTCTCGCCCCGCATATTCCCGACGAGTCAAGTCGAGAATATAGGCGCGCAAGTCGGAATCGGTCCGCAAAAGCTGCGGTAACTCTTGTCGAATCGCTTCTTTCAACGACTCTGTATTCATGACTTTTAAATCCTATCTTTGCAGCCTAACTCTTAAAAAAAGCCTGCTCTCTCCACTCTGGCTTCATAATCACTATACTCCTTGCCAAAATCACACACAAAAACGCCGCTCCGGTTTCACCAAAGCGGCGTTTTTTTGATTCTCTCCCCGGCGCAAAACCGGGCAGGGATTTATCCGATCGACAAATCTAAAGACCCAGTTCCGCCATAAAGTCAGTGAATTCCTGAGAATAGAGGAAGTCCGCCATCACGTCGTTGCGTGATTTACCGGCTGCCAACTCACCCTGCCAAAACGTCAGGCCATCCGCATCTGGCTCGCGCTGGAAGAAGGTGCGATAGAGATCGGTGATGAACTGGGTATCGCTAGTGTTGTTACCCAGATATTCGGGACTGTTGAAGAAGAAGTTCGCCATATCCCGGAATACAGGTTTGACATCGACGCCTGCCGCTTGGCGCTCGGCGATGAGACCCTGCCAGAAAGCCAGTCCCGTCGGATCGGGCGCGCGGCCCAGGATGGAGGTGTAGTAATGGGTAATTAGCTCGGTCGCTGGGCTGACAAAGGTAGCAGTTACTGTTTTGATGGCGTTCATGGTCACCGTGCAGGTCGCTGCGGTTCCGGTGCAGGCCCCATTCCAGCCAGTGAAGGAGGAGGAGGTACTCGCGTCAGGCTTGGCTGTCAGGGTAACAGTCTTGTTATCAGCCTTTGCGTAGGCTTGCCAACAGTCCGCGCCATCAACGTTGTCGTCAACTCCACAGTTGATGGCGGTCGCGTCGTCAGCAGTGACCGTACCAGTACCCGTTCCGGTCTTGTACACGGCTAGGACGACCTGGGTGGGATCGTTGTTGTTATCCCAGTACCTAGCCGTAATGTTGGTGGTGTCCTCCTCACCATATAAGGCTAACTCGCAGTCCTTAAGACCTACGCAAGACCCACTCCAATAAAGGAAGGTGTACAGCGATTTTGGCGGGTCCTGTCCATCCGTCTTCGGCGCCTGGGTCAACGTAACTTTATCGCCGTACAGGAAAGGAATATCGCAGTTGGTGCTGACATTACAGACAATGCCGCTGGGTTGGCTATACACCGTTCCATTGCCGGATTCTTCGACAGTTACTTTCAGCCGTTTAACGGTGAAGATTTGATCAGTGGCATCCCGCTGGCCTTGGGAGTAAACACCCAGTTTGTAGTCACCCGCTGGCAGCTCTTTAGGCGGCACATTAGGCAATACAATACTGCCAATACACGGTGGATGTTCTGTACCCGTTTCAGTGCTTGTTCCAGTGCCTGCGGGTAAACTACTAAATCGGCACTCTTTACCCGCGCTGAAAACCGTTGAATCCGTGGGCAGGAACACATCTGCTTTATCGGGTGGAACGAAGTACAGGCTGGCCTGGAAAAGCCCTGTTTCAAAGGGTTGGTTATTTTCCACATTGAGTTCAAAACTGATGTTGCGCTGACCGTTTTTGCCTGCTGGTTGTTTCCCGTCAGCCGTAGCCGGTTTGGGACTGACTAACGTTAAATCCACTCCTACATTAGAATCTGAAAATGTGGCGATCACTATTTTATCGCTGTCCAGCGTCACTGTGCAGGGATCCGCGCTATTACAAGTCGGCTCGCTCCAACCATTGAAAACCGAGTCGGTTCCGGATTGGGCAGTCAGTGTCACCCGAGTACCCGTATCATAACTTTCCTGGCAATCATCACCGCAGTTGATGCCGGACGGGTCGCTGATTACAGAACCAGTGCTGCTACCCCCTTTTTTCAGGTTGACAATCAATGATCGTTGGCTCTCTTCCCGGAAAACCGCCGTGACAGACTTAGCTTCATTCATTTTGATTGAGCAAGTCTCCACGCTTGGATTACTATCACAACCGCTCCAACCTACAAAAGATAAGCCAGGAGCAGCCGTGGCAGCTAATGTCACATCTTTGCCCCGATTATAGTCTTTAGTGCAGTCGGCAGCGCCAGAGCCACAACGAATACCTTCTGGACTACTAATCACAACGCCTCTGCCAGTCACCTTCACAGTTAGCGTAAAGGTATCCGGATCCAGGAAGTTCGCAGTTACTGTCTTGTCTGCGTCCATTTTTACAGTGCAGGTTGCTCCAGAGTTATTTCCACCCTCACACGATACCCCGGCCCAACCGGCAAATATCGAATCGTCTCCTGCCTTGGCAGTCAGCGTGACTTCCGTATTTACTTCATAGGCTTCTTCGCAATCCACACCACAGTCAATGCCATCCGGGACGCTGGTCACTGTACCAGAGCCTACTCTAGTAACCGTCAAGGTATTGGAATCAGTATTGATGACTGGAATGCTGAATTTGGTCACAAATGCATCCGCGCCACCCGAATAATCCCGGTAAGGCGTAATCGGATCCAGGACAAAGCCATCCTTAAGCGAGTTGGTATAACCGACCATATAAACATCATTAGGGAAGTCCTTGGCAAGTCCACGCCCGGAATCATTCTCGGCGCCGCCCCAGAAACTGGAATATGTCAGCTTCGTTCCATCTTCATTGAGTCTGGATAAGAAGGCTTCGCTCTTGGCCGCCACGTTGTCATCAGCAGCCACCATTGGAAAACCAGGTGAGAAGGTTTCGCCAGCAACAAAAGCATTGCCAAAGCTATCTACAGCAATGCCATAACCGACGTCATTGGAAAATCCGCCCAAGTAAGTGGCGTAATTCAGCGCGAAAGCAGAACCTGAATCAGTGTATTTAGCGACAAAGGCATCCTGCGAAGCAGTCGGGCCGTTGAACGTGGTGTCATAAGCGCCTTCCGTAGCAATACCGGATATAGAACTGGTATAGCCCGTTATATAGACGCCAGTTAATTCATCCCGCGCAATCGCTAAACCCCGTTCATTGCTCGGACCATCCAGAGATGTATTAGAGCTGATGACGCCGGTTGTATTAACCTTAGCAATAAAAGCCGCTTCATTGGTTGGGCTATTGCGATAGCCGGTGATATAAGCGCTTGTTCCCGCCGAATCCAGGACAATGCCCTGGCCGCGATCATTGCCGGTAAAGTTGGTCAGGCGGCTATATACCAAGCCGTTACCTGCCGCATTGACCTTGACAATAAAAGCGTCTTCACCGTTAGCAGCCAAAGATGCGGCTGTTGGAAAATTTGCGCCCGGAAACTTGGTTGAAGTGGTGTTACCCGTTGAAGTAGTGTACCCCGTTACATAAGCCTCACCCAAGCCATTGACGGCAATCCCATAACCGGATTCATTCCCTGCACCACCGAGGTAAGTTGAATAACCCAATTGGCCATTAGCATTGATTTTAGTGACAAAAGCATCCTGCGTACCTTGAAGCGCAGCAACAATCAGAGTGAAAGTCTTACGGGTGATATTTTTAGGATCATCATTATCTTCCACTTTGACAATAAAATTGTAGCTACCCACCTGATCAATAGTTGACGTTCCTGATAATACGCCCACGGAGGAAAGCGTAAGACTAGGAGGCAAACTACCTCCATCCACAGTCCATGTATAAGGCGTCGTGCTTCCAGTCGCAGCAAATGTCTTTGAATAAGCAATTTCTGGACGAACCACAGACAAAGGCGTCGTTGTTGTAATCGTTATAGTATTATCGTCTTCATCAACCTGTTCAGCGGTTGATTTAATCGTCTGTGGAAAATTATCTGAATTCGTGGAACCGGTCACATAAGCATTGCTCGCGTTATCCACAGCAATCCCATAACCCACATCGAAAGCGCTGCCGCCAAAATAGGTTGAATAAATAATCGTACCGGCTGCATCCATCCGGGTTACGAAAGCGTCAGTACCCCCGCTAAAATTCTGATTGATTGCAAGACTCGTCGTAGGAAACTGCTTACCCGCATCCCCCACATTCGCATTATTCGTACTGGTCGAACCGGTAATATACGCATTGCCCGCGCTATCGACTGCAATGCTTAAACCCCGATCATCGCCGCCAACGCCGGTATCATCATCTGGCGCACCGCCCACAAAAGTAAAATACACTACCGGATCAATCACCAGCGGTAGTTGCGGGTTATAAGCGGCAATCTCAAACCCCACCACCGGCGCATCTCCGGCGGATTCGCGTAACACATAACGCCCGTCTACCTTCCGCCGTTCGCCATTCACCACCTGATAAATGGTCGGCGAGGAATGCAGCACTTCCCGACCGGCCGCTGAAACCACCAATTCCCCATCATCGGCAATGCGCGCCTGATCCGCCCCGGCCAGACTTAGATTGATCACTGTCGGGTCAACACCCGGCGCAACCACAAAGTCATACTCCAACTGGCGCGGATTGCCATACAACACCCAATCCACTCCCGGATACACTTCGCTATAACGTACTTTAGCGAAATGCGGCACATCGGTCTGCCAATGTTGCGGATCATTGCCCAGATAATAATGACTGCGGCCCGGCAACGCCTCCATACCGGACATCACCGGCTTTGGATTCACCGTATCACCGGCCAACTGCATTTGCACCAGCGATGACGTTTGCTCCTTTCCACGCAACGCCAGCACCGCCGCATTCGGCGTCAAATACAACTGATAGCCTGGCGCCCGCGCCACAAACTTCACGTTTTCCGCTGCCTGACCCTGATTCGGTTCAAAATGCAACGGTGACCGCCCGAACGCCTCGATCATCCGCGCCCGTTGCGCTGCGATCGCTGGCTGCCGGTCCAGCACCGCTGCCTCACTCGCCAGCGCCACGCCCTGACCCAGCAGCACACTGGCGACGAAAGCCCGCAGTATGACGCACAGCCACTGCCTCCCACTGCGCATGACCCACCCGTTGCTATTCATGACTGTACCCCACAACATGTCTTATCGCTGCATCTTTAGAAAAAAGAGTAAACCCATTACATGGTGATTCGCGAGTCCCGCCTGCATAAAGAGCAGGTTATTTTGGCATTGTAAATTTTCCTGTAATGACACCTTGCTGGTAAAGCGTCGCCATTGGCCCCTCCAACTTCAATCCCAGACATGCCCCTCCAATAGCCCCCTATTTGAAAAGGGGGGATGTGAGGGAATTTTGACTGGCTACAGCGTTAGTTCAACTGACACCACCACTTTGGCATTGCCCACCTCGAACGTCACCGACCCAACAGTCGCGGGAACAGGCACCGATAGATCCTGGCTTGGATTGGTCACTGTCACGTTGAAAAGTGCCGTTGACCCCGTCGTGTTGGACCTGAAGGGTTCGACACTTAAATCCAACGTAGCATTCGTCGAGCCCGCAGTGGCAAAGACCGTCGTACCGGTTAGATCTACATTACCCGGCAAATTGACAACTATCGTCACATTACCAGATACACTCGCCAGCGGCCCAAGGGCAGCACCGCCCACCGACAAACTCAACTTGGTAGGACTGGCGGCAACCGTCAGAGCCGCCTCGTCCTCAACCGAAATCGCGCAACTGGGCAACACGCCAAAAGGACTCGGTTGACCAGGGGGGCTTGGCACTGCCGGCAATACATCGCCCGCAAGAACAGGAAGGGTAAAGGCAGCGCTCTGACGCGCTTCGGTGCCACTAACCTTTGTACTGGCCTCCAATGCGACCGTCACCCAATTAGCGTATTGCTGCGCATAAACAACGTTGAAATCACCAAATCCTGAATCATCCGTAGTGACAGAGGGCACCGATGGGGCTGCAACATTGCCTGGATCAAGCCGACCATTACCATTGGTATCCTCACCCGCATCCAAAACACCGTTATTTCGCCGTGGATCGCCTTGAGGGTAAAACTGGTCCTCATTCGGGCAAGTTTGGTTGATCTGAGGTATCCATACTTCAGTTGTTCCGATAAACCCTCGAAAATATTGCCCTTTATTATAGTTGCTCGGGATAACCTGAAGGACGACATTAGCTCCGGCAACGGCCCCGCCGACCACGTCAGTCACCAACACGTTGTACGGCAGCAAGTACTTCGTAGCATCTTCGCTCTCCAGAACGACATTACCCGTACCCAGCGTAATGAAAAGTTCCTTTTTAGCCACAGTCAATTGCACTTCCCCCGTCAAACTAGTCTCAGCGATCGCCGCCTGAATAATCACGCCATTTTCCTGGGTCGCCGAGGAACCGGCAATGTATTCGACGCTGGCCCGGCCCGCCAGATCGGTTTTCGCCGAACTGGAGGTCAATGCACCGCCACTGGTGTCACGCAGCACAGTAAACAGCACATCCTGACCAATCACCGGATTTTCGCTGGCATCTACAACAATAGCGGTAATCGTGCTGCGCTCAGCGGTGCTGGGCGGAACATTAACGCCAACGCTCGTAGGATTGGCTTGCAGATCGATAATGCGCGCAGGCACCGTAGAACTGAACTGAAGACTCACCGTCGCCGCCACGGAGTCAGCGCCCAAGATACCGCTGGCGGATAGCGTGGCGCTGCCAGGCACACTGGACTGAATCGTCAGTAAATCGCTAATTTGCCCATCAGCATTGGTGATGCCCACATACTGCGTACCATTGCTGCCTGCTTCCGAAGGATTCAGGATGCCCTTGGTGGTCTGCACACGGACGCTGGCCCCCGCTACCGGCTGGCTATCCCTGGTCCAGGTCACCCGCACGCCTACCGGGGTATCCAGCGCTGCGCTCTCGATCAGCTCATTAGTTTCCAGATCGTAGATTTCAATGATAAAACTGTCTGGCGAGGCACTGAGTTCGACTGGCAACGTTGAGGTATTAGCATTCGCCAGCAGTCCATCCCAACTGGCATTGATGATGTATGAACCCGACTCAGCCACCCTCAGAATGAATCGTTCGCCCTGATCGTCCAACGCGATGCCCGAGGCGTTGGTCGTCAATGTCTGAGTCTG
>JAGRHQ010000419.1 GCA_020444905.1 Candidatus Competibacteraceae bacterium | reverse complement strand
TACGCCCTGCTCAGCCTGGCGGTGATGGTGGCCCTGATGGTCAGCGGCCTGGTGCCCAACGTGCTCGCCGCACTGATCGGCTGCCTGCTGATGGGCGCTTTTCGCTGCATTGACCTGGACAGCGCCTACCGCGCCATTCACTGGCCGACGCTGATCCTGATCATCGGCATGCTGCCCTTCGCCCAGGCCCTGCAACAGACCGGCGGCATCGACCTCGCCGTACAGGCGCTGGTCGGCCTGTTCGGCAGTGCCAGCCCGCCGCTGATCCTCGCCTGCCTGTTCCTGCTCACCGCGACAATTGGCCTGTTCATTTCCAACACCGCCACCGCCGTGCTCATGGCCCCGGTGGCCATTGCCTGTGCCCAGGCCCTGCAGGCCTCGCCGCTGCCCTTCGCGATGACCGTGTGCCTGGCTGCCTCGGCGGCGTTCATGACGCCCATTTCCTCGCCGGTCAACACCCTGGTATTGGGGCCCGGGCAGTACCGCTTCGCCGACTTCGTACGCCTGGGCGTACCTTTCACCCTGCTGGTCATGCTGCTCTGCGTACTGCTGGTGCCCTGGCTGCTGCCCTTCTGAACAAGAAAACGCGCCAGCCAGGCCCAGCTATGGGAAAATCCCCCGCCTGAAATTCCGGATACTCGCCGCGTATGCCCCCTCGC
>JAGRHQ010000418.1 GCA_020444905.1 Candidatus Competibacteraceae bacterium | reverse complement strand
ATTCGTCGCACGGTTGCTGGCAGCTGAAAGTGCATGGCTTCGTCACGAACGGTGCGCTCCTCGACGGTCGCACCGAAGCGGTCTACGAGGAAGCGAACGCAGTCCTGGACCAGCTCCTCGGGTGCGCTCGCCCCTGCAGTGAGCGCGACCGACTCCTTGCCTTCCAACCAGGCAGTGTCGATCTCGGCAGCGGAGTCGATGAGATACGCGGGGACCCCGAGCTCATCGGCGATCTCGCGAAGGCGCATACTGTTGGAGCTGTTCTGGCTCCCGATGACGAGTGCAACATCCGCTTCTGGGGCAATCCGCCGGACTGCTTCCTGGCGGTTCTGGGTCGCGTAGCAAATATCTTCGCTTGGCGGCGCGACAATCGCTGGAAACCGCTGCTTGAGCCGGGCAACGATGCGGTTCGCGTCATCGACACTGAGCGTCGTCTGGCTGAGAAATGCCAGCGAGACGTCCCCGGTCACAGCGACCGTGGCAGCCTCCTCTTCGGACTGAACGAGCACCATGCGTTCCGGCGCCTCGCCCATCGTCCCGATGATCTCGTCATGGCCTTCGTGGCCGATGAGGAGGATCGTGTGGCCCTGGCGCGCGAAACGAATCGCTTCGGAATGAACCTTGCTAACAAGCGGGCAGGTCGCATCGACGATGGTGAGG
>JAGRHQ010000417.1 GCA_020444905.1 Candidatus Competibacteraceae bacterium | reverse complement strand
CTCCGATGCCGAATACGACGCCCTGAAACGGCGCAACGCGGCGATCGAGGCCCGGTTTCCCGATCTGAAGCGCGCGGACAGCCCCTCGGATCAAGTTGGCGCCGCACCGGCCGAGGGATTTGGAAAGATCCGTCATGCTGTTCGGATGCTGTCCCTGGCCAACGCCTTTGACGAACAGGACGTGACCGATTTCGACGCGCGGATCCGCCGATATCTCGCGCTCGACGATCAGACCACGCTGACGTATACGGCCGAGCCCAAGATCGACGGCCTGTCGCTGTCGTTGCGGTATGAACGGGGTCAGTTGATCTATGCGGCCACGCGCGGCGATGGCGAGACGGGCGAGGATGTGACGGCAAACGCACGCACCATCGCCGACATTCCGCAGTCCCTGGACGATGCGCCCGATCTGTTGGAGGTGCGCGGCGAGGTCTACATGACGCACCGCGATTTTACCGCCCTCAACGCGACCGGGGGCCGCAACTTTGCCAATCCGCGCAACGCCGCCGCCGGGTCGCTGAGGCAGCTCGATCCGGAAATCACCCGCGCGCGTCCGCTGAGCTTTTTCGCCTATGCCTGGGGTGTCCTGTCCGCACCGCTTGGCGCGACCCAGTGGGACAGCTTGGAAAAGCTGAAATCGCTCGGTTTTTCCGTCAATCC
>JAGRHQ010000416.1 GCA_020444905.1 Candidatus Competibacteraceae bacterium | reverse complement strand
TCTGCCATAAGCCTCAATCGGTTATGGTCGGCTTGCGGAAGGAAGCTTGAAATCTCGAAAGCCCTCCAATGCTTGGATCATGGAGGGATGGCGCGTAGCGCCGGGGTGGGGTTCGAAACGATGGTTCCTCGACTCGGACCGGAACGCTATATACCGTTCGGTTTTCGGCCGCGCATGTTCGCCGCCCGGTCTAGGCTGGTCGGGAGACCCGACGGCGCGATTGCGGTCTAACCTCTGCTTGGCAAGGCATTCTCCGATCCCGGATGTGTCGTTATTCTACTCTGGGTCATCCGCTTCCCCAGGGGACGGTTCTCGATGAAAAGCAACAAACAACGCCGCCAGGAAATCAAGTTACGGCGGATTCAGCGCGCCCAGCGTCAGGCGCGAAGCACCAACGCCCGGCCGGTGGACCGCCCCATCGGTACGGTGACGGTCACGTCTACCCTGCTGCGACCCACCACCAGCTACGGTATCCCCGATTTCGTGCGGCGCGGTTACTATCAGGACTTGCCGTTTCGCTGCAAGGATTGCGGTCGGACGGAAATCTGGACGGCGGAGCGGCAACGGTGGTGGTACGAAGTCGCCCAGGGCGATGTGTGGACCACGGCGACCCGCTGTCGCGCCTGTCGTCAGCGGGAACGGACCCGCAAGGCGGAAGCC
>JAGRHQ010000415.1 GCA_020444905.1 Candidatus Competibacteraceae bacterium | reverse complement strand
GCTGCCCAGCGTGGCCTCGTCCAGACGCCGCGCCATTTCATCAATCTGTTCCGCCGTCAGGCCCGCCGTGCCGCCGGTCGATTCGATCCCGGCGCGCAGCTTACCCATCTGGATTTCCAGATTCTCAGCCGCTTTGACACTGTCGCCGAAATCGGGGAAGACAAAGCCGATAGCGGCCCGCGTCAGGTCCGCCAACGCGCCACCGATCCGGCCCAGGATCGAGCTGGCCTCGTCTTTCGCGCTAACGATCAGTTGGAGGAGAAGATTGCCTTTGCTTGCCATGTCGGATCACCGATTAAGTACGCACCGCGTACCGCGTAGGGCGGGTTAGCGCAGCGTAACCCGCCGAATTCACAATCAAATCGGCGGGTTATGGGTCGAAACCCTAACCCACCCTACACCTCTTAGCGCCCGGTTTCCGGGAGCGTGGTTTGCGCGCCCTTCAACATCTGCTGAATCCCCGCGATTTGCGCGGCCAGTTCGCCCATTTGCTTGGCGATGTCCGATTTCTCGACCTTGGCGATACTGGCGGCTTCTTCTGGATCAAGCGCGTTCATGCGGTTCAGAATCTGTCCAAGAGACGATTCCGCTAACAGGTTCAGCCGTTGTTGATGCGACGCTAAGTTCTGTGCAGCTATCGCTTGAGCCTGGGCTAGACCCA
>JAGRHQ010000414.1 GCA_020444905.1 Candidatus Competibacteraceae bacterium | reverse complement strand
AGCGATGCTCAAGGCGACCCACGCTGCGTTCAACCAGCCTGGCGAAGCGCCCTTCATTGACACGGTCATCGAGTAACCAGGAACTCATCATGGGCGACAGGGTCAGCGCCACGATTCCCGAAACCAGGACCGCCCCGGCCAGGGTAAAGGCGAATTCACGAAACAGCGCACCAGTCAGGCCCGCAGTGAGGCCGATCGGCGCGTAAACCGCCGCCAGGGTGATGGTCATGGCGATGACCGGGCCGACGATTTCCCGGGCGCCGACCAGGGCAGCGCGCACAGGCGACAGGCCCTCCTCGATGTGGCGGTGAATGTTCTCCACCACCACGATAGCGTCGTCCACCACCAAACCGATGGCCAGTACCATGGCCAGTAAGGTCAGGATGTTCAGGGAGAATCCGAAGGCCAGCATCAGGATGGCCGTGCCGATTAACGACAGCGGAATGGTTACCACCGGGATAAGTACCGCGCGCAGGGAGCCAAGAAACAGAAAGATCACGATCACCACAATGAGAACGGCTTCAACCAGCGTTTGGGTGACTTCCGCGATCGACGCGTTCACGAAGTGGGCAACGTCGAACTGGCTGATGATCTCCAGTCCCGGAGGAGCGACTCGCTGCATATCGGGTATCAATGCCTTGACGGCTTTGACGATTTCCAGG
>JAGRHQ010000413.1 GCA_020444905.1 Candidatus Competibacteraceae bacterium | reverse complement strand
CGTAATAGCCTTCTTTAATGGCATCGAACAGGTTGGCGGCGCTGTGAATCTCGCCGTCATATTCCACTTCTTCATTGCCTTTGAGTTCCAGCACTGTACCGTCCTCCAGAGTGAACTGGTAGGTAGTTTTCTCAAGGTCTTTTTCTTTCACCAGTACGCCCTGAAAAGCTTCGGGATTAAAGCGGAAGGTGGTGCAGCCTTTCAAACCTTGGTCGTAGGCGTACATATAGATGTCTTTAAATTCCTCGTAGGGGAAATCGGTCGGTACATTGGCAGTTTTCGAAATGGATGAGTCGATCCACTTTTGCGCGGCAGCCTGAATATCCACATGCTGTTTTGGCGTAACATCCTCGGCGGTGATGAAGTACCCCGGCAGTTGTTCCCCTTCAACGTCGGAATACGGCATGGCTTTAGTGTTGATCAGTTGCCGGTAGGCCAACAGTTCGAAGGAAAAGACATCAATCTTTTCTTTGGTTTTGCGCCCTTCGCGGATTACGTTACGCGAGTAATGGTGCGCAAAGCTCGGCTCGATGCCGTTACTGGCGTTATTCGCCAAAGACAATGAGATAGTACCGGTTGGAGCGATTGAGCTGTGATGGGTAAAGCGCACCCCGTGTTCGGCAATTTGTTCAACCAGTTCCGGGTCTTCCTTGGACACCTGATGAATA
>JAGRHQ010000412.1 GCA_020444905.1 Candidatus Competibacteraceae bacterium | reverse complement strand
GGGAACCGGAGGCTCGTGCTATCAGGAACCCAAACAGGGCGTAACGCACGGAAGCAAAAGCGGAAATCGCCCCCTTAACTTAGAGTCTAACAAAGAGTCTAACTTTGAAGAGCGCGCGCGTGATGTGGAAAACCTCATCCGTGCCACCGCAAAGAGCCTCAGCCAGGCCGGTAAGACGAAGGCAGCCGTCGCCCCATCGGTGCCGCGAACGGCTTCCGATCAGGGTGTCGCAGCAGCCTCCGATCATCCAGATGCGCCCCGCCTTCCTCTCGAATTGCCGGGAGGTGGCGAATGATCGTCGCTCTGCTCAATCAGAAGGGTGGCGTCGGCAAGACGACGCTGGCGCTCCATATTGCTGGCGAATTGGCGATACAGGGCAAGCGCGTCACCCTGATCGATGCCGACCCGCAAGGCTCCGCCCTGGACTGGTCGCAGCAACGCGCCCGCGAAGGTCTGCCGCGGCTCTTCGGCACCCTCGGCCTGGCCCGTGACACCCTGCACCGCGAAGTCCCCGAACTTGCCCGCACAGTCGATCATGTCGTTATTGATGGCCCACCGCGTGTTGCGGGGCTCATGCGCTCAGCGCTGCTCACCGCCGATCTGGTGCTGATCCCGGTACAGCCCTCGCCATTCGATGGCTGGGCCTCTGCCGAGATGCTGTCCCTCCT
>JAGRHQ010000411.1 GCA_020444905.1 Candidatus Competibacteraceae bacterium | reverse complement strand
GATCATGGGTAAATTGTAACTACATTATAGCCTTTTTGATGACCGGATCGGGGAATGAACGCGGGGTTAATTTGCAGGCCCACGGTGACCGGACTCGATATTGTGGTATCGCCTGCCTCGGATACCATACTGCTCGTACCGGACGCTGCTCGAACATAGAAAGAGGTGTGTTCCATCACCCGCCGCGTCAGGCTCGGCGGCTGGTAAGAGGCCACAACCGCCCGTTGCGCCTGGAGTAGCGGGCTTTGGGCAACGATGAACGCCAGCGCCTGTTCCTCCTCCCAGGCCCCGGCCAGCGCGCAGGGCTGTTAAGTCCTCATCAAGTCGCAATAATTTTCAACAATTTTTTGACATTTGATGCAAAAAAATATCGCACCGGCCTTAATTGATTCAAAGTTATTCTGGCGAATAATGTTAATCGCCATATTTCTTAACAAAGAAAGGTTGCTGGCGGCCTCGGGATTTTTGATGCCTGAAGTATCTTCATGAAGATTGACGTCTTTGACATAATGAAGTCGATTTTCAATCGACCAATGACCTCGGATACACTCTCCAAAAAAAGATGCACGGTTGTCCTCTACACTGCTAATATAATAATGCGTCGTATCCGTAATTTTATCGTGATGCTCAACATGACGTTCTACACAAATCATTCTTTGTATATTTTTCCATTGACG
>JAGRHQ010000410.1 GCA_020444905.1 Candidatus Competibacteraceae bacterium | reverse complement strand
GCCAATCCCTCCAGATGTATTCGCCGGGCTTCCGTCTTGCGGGTCCGTTCCCGCTCACGACAGGCGCGACAACGGGTCGCCGTGGTCCACACATCGCCCTGGGCGACTTCGTACCACCACCGCTGCCGTTCCGCCGTCCAGATTTCCGTCCGACCGCAATCCTTGCAGCGAAAGGGCAGGTCCTGATAATAACCGCGCCGCACGAAATCGGGGACGCCGTAGCTGGTGGTGGGTCGCAGCAGGGCGGGCGTGACCGTGGTCGCGCCGATGGGGCGGTCCACCGGTCGGGCAGTGACGCGTCGCGCCTGACGCTGAGCGCGCTGAATCCGCCGTAACTTGATTTCCTGGCGGCGTTGTTTGTTGCTTTTCATGATGTTGCCTTTAATACCTTCGAGAAAACACATGCTGATCCGGACCGAAAACAAAAATGCTCAAACGTTTCTCGGGGATCTTTGCACCCAAGCTGAGCGGCTCGCAGGCTAGGTGGCGCTGGCTCTCGGCTCAGTCAGATTGGTCACCTATGGCGCGACATACTCCATCATCCTCTCGGCGCTCTTCAATTGACCCAAGCGATTGCCGTTGGGTATCCGACCAGATCACCCCGTTTGACCGCTTGGAATAGTTCGAGCCCAGTGCCATAAGGCCAGAGTCAGATGCAAAGAGCTGTTGCCCTCCCTCGTC
>JAGRHQ010000040.1 GCA_020444905.1 Candidatus Competibacteraceae bacterium | reverse complement strand
AACGCGGAAAATGTTCATACTCTTATCGAGTTTCGTTCGCGTTGCAAGGTTCTGGTAGCGATCGGCGCCTGCGCGCTGAATGGCGGCGTTCCGGCCATGCGCAATCAATACGATCTCAAGGAATGCCTGGAAGAGTCCTACGTGCGCGGGATTGGTCTAGTCAATGCGCAGATTCCCAGCGATCCGGAAATTCCGCTGTTGCTGAACAAGGTGCATCCGATCCATGAGGTGGTGAAGATCGACTACTCTCTGCCCGGTTGCCCACCGTCGGCGGACACCATCTGGACCTTCATTAACGAGTTATTGTCGGGACAGCCGATTGCGTTGTCCTATAGACAGGTTCATTATGATTAGGTGATGTCTCTACTGAACGGTTACTCTCTAAACTCCCTCCTGTTTTTGGAGGGAGAGAATCCTGTTTCCATTCTTGATGCCTGGAACCTCTATAAATGGACTAACCATGTCATACAGCGATTTTAGCATCAAAAAAACCCAGGATGACTTTGGGTTAGAGATAATCGAAGGTTTAGGTATTTTTTCAAACATTGAGAGTTCTAAAATTAGTGACTATTTCTCTAAAACTCTTGAAGAAAACCTGCCATTGGCTGTTGCTATAAATACGGAAAAGGCGAAATCTGAGCTAATTATTTCGGATGTATTAATTGAAGTAAGAAAAAAATTTAATCGAAAGATCAGCTTCTTCTCGGGCATAGAATTTAATATTGATAAAGATAGAGGCTTGAATGGTTATTGTGATTTCATAGTTAGCTTATCTCCAGAGCAGCTATTTATAAAATCGCCAGTTATCGCTCTTGTAGAGGCAAAGAATGAAAACATTATGAGTGGATTGGGTCAATGCATTGCTGAAATGGTAGCCGCTAAAATATTTAATGGAAAAGAAGGCAACAATATACCCATAGTCTATGGTGCGGTTACGACTGGAATATTTTGGAAATTCCTAAAATTAGCAGATAATACTGTTTACATTGATCTTAAAGATTATAGCATTGAGGATAACCCAGGCAGAGTTATCGGGATATTGTCATCAATGATGGAGCAAAAAGCTTGACAGGCGCGCCCAGCATGAATATCTCCAGTCGGGCTACGCCGATGACCTCCGCACGGGATCGATGATGATGCATCACAATTTTGACCAGTCGCCTTGTCGGCAAGGAACCGACAGCTTGAAATGGCAGCGTTACGGCGATGCCTTGCCACTGTGGGTCGCCGACATGGATTTCCCTACTCCTGAACCCGTGTTAACGGCGTTGCGCGAACGGGTCGCGCATGGCGTGTTCGGTTACGGAGCGCTGCCGGAGGCATTGACCGAAACGCTGTGCGCACGAATGGCCGACCTCTATCAATGGATGGTTACCCCCGAGCAAATCGTCTATTTGCCGGGGCTAGTGTGCGGCTTGAACGTGGTATGCCGGGCGGTTGGCGAACCGGGCGATGAAGTGCTGGTGCAAACCCCGGTCTATCCACCGTTCCTGGCCGCGCCAGGCAATCAGGAGCGACAGTTAGTCACCGCCGAATTAACTTTGGAAACCGACGGCAAGCGGCTCTACTACACCTTTGACGACACCGTGCTTGCTGCGGCGATTAGCGCACACACCCGGCTGTTCATTGTCTGCCATCCGCATAACCCGGTCGGACGGGCGTTCAATAATGAAGAACTGATCCGGTTGGCGACGCTTTGCGAACGCCACGATCTGACCGTCTGCTCGGACGAGATTCACTGCGATCTGCTACTGGACGGGCGGCGGCATACGCCACTGGCGACATTGAGTCCGGAAATTGCCCGCCGCTGCATTACGCTAATGGCGCCCAGCAAGACCTTCAATATTCCAGGACTGGGCGCCAGTTTTGCCATTATCCAGAATCCACAACTCAGACAGTGTTTCAAACAGGCGCTGCGCGGCATCGTTCCAGATGTGAATATTCTTGGTTTGACCGCGGCGCTGGCTGCCTATCAACACGGCGGCGACTGGTTGCGGGAACTGTTGCTGTATCTGACTGCTAACCGGGATTATCTGGCGGATACCGTGATTCGCGCTCTGCCTGGCATCCAGGCGACCGTTCCAGAAGCGACCTATCTGGCCTGGCTGAATTGCCGGGATGCAGGTATTCCCGGCAATCCTCAGCACTTCTTTCTTGAACAGGCCGGCGTGGCCCTAAACGATGGCGCAACCTTTGGGCCGGGCGGCGAAGGATTTGTGCGAGTGAACTTCGCTTGCCCCCGCGCTCGGCTGGCCGAGGGCCTGGAGCGGATGCGGGGGGCGTTGCTTAAACGCTGAAGCTTTCGCCGCAGCCACAGGCATCCTTGACATTGGGATTGTTGAAGCGGAAGCCTTCATTGAGTCCTGACTTGGCGTAATCCACCTCCATGCCATCCAGATACGGCAAATTCCTGGCGCTCACCACAACCTTGACGCCTTGCGACTCAAAGACTTGATCGTCGGAATCAATCTGTTCGGCCAGTTGCACAACATACATGTAGCCGGAACAACCGGTGTTGCGCACGCCCAATCGCAAACCTTCCGCTTGTTCCTGCTTGGCCAGATAGGCGCGGGCGCGGTCAGCCGCTTTTTCAGTCAAGGTAATCGCCATGTCATACACTCCTTTGGAAAAGGTCGAGTTCTAGGGTTCCCTATTTGAAGAAACAGGAAGGGCGGCAAAGTTCCGCTTTGCAGCATAATTATGCAGCGCGGCTTTCAATGTAGTTTCAGTGAGCGTCGCGCAATGCAATTTCTCCGGCGGCGCAGCCAGTTGTTCGATCAGTTGATGATGCCGAAATTGTGCAGCCTCCACCAATGTTTGCCCGATGAGGGTTTCAGCCAGCAGCGAACCGCAAGCGATCATCCAACCGCAACCGTAAGCTTTAAACCGAACCGCGGTGATAATGCTTTGTTGTAAGCATTCACCTCCCCCCTTTGGCAAAGGGGGGGACTGAACGGTTACGCCTTGTTCATCGATCCGTAGATGCAGTTGCAGGATTTCTCCGCCAATCGGACTGTCAACGCGCGCCGCCGCTACATCTGGTTGTTGAGAATCGAAGCTGCCGACATGACGGGGATGTTTAAAGTGTTCCCAGGCCACCAAGCTTAATTCGCGCATGAGTGTAGATCAAACCGATGTTTCGGTGTTCGGGTCTTTTTGATGAGCCGCATCTGAGCGGTTTTGCTTGGCCCAACACTCCCGGCTGGCGGCGGAATGTAACTCGCAACCTTGCAAATCGGGCAAGCACAGTTCGCCCGGTTCAATCCCGGCTTTCTGAAGCGCCCGGCACAACTGGCGAACCGTGCGGTCGAGACTGTGGATATGGTCCAGCATCTGATTAATGGCGTGGGCCTCGGGATCAGGCAGGTCGGGCGTAGCGCCGTAGGCGTCGAATCCCAGTTTGCGGGCGATTTCCCGGCGCACACTCTCGGTGGAACTGGAACTGCCGGCTTCCACGACCCGGCCCGGCACGCCGACCACCGTGGCGCCAGGGGGGACTTCCTTGATCACGACCGAATTTGAACCGATGCGCGCATGATCGCCGACCTTGAAAGGTCCCAGCACTTTTGCTCCAGCGCCAATCACGACATTATTGCCCAGAGTCGGATGACGCTTGCCCTGATTCCAACTGGTGCCGCCCAGGGTGACCCCTTGGTAAAGGGTGCAATCATCGCCGATCTCGGCGGTTTCGCCAATGACGATGCCCATGCCGTGGTCGATGAAGAAGCGCCGGCCAATTTTGGCCCCTGGGTGGATTTCAATGCCGGTCAGAAATCGGGTTGTGGAAGACAGGAAACGCGCCAGCCATTTCAGGCCCAGCTTCCACAGGGCGTGATTGATCCGGTGCAGCAGGACGGCGTGAATGCCAGGATACGCCGTGAGAATTTCAAAGACGCTGCGCGCCGCTGGGTCACGATCGAACACACAGGTAATGTCTTCACGCAGACGTTGCCAAACCGCCATAGCCATTCAATCCAGGTTATTGTCGCAAGATCGCCGCTCGTTCAAGGTCTGGCGGCAGGGGCGAAAGAGTATAGCGCAACCTGACGTTTCGCTCTCCTTTGGGCAAACTGGCGTTGAATCGGCGCTGAGGAATCGTTGCGCATCTCGGGTTTTGTCTCTAAGATACCTTCCCCCTGCGACCCACCCGGGCCGCGACTCCTTGCCTCACCCTTTTACGGGAGGCTGTCCTGATCCGTAAGGAGCCAGTATGCGACATTACGAAATCGTGTTCATGGTCCATCCTGACCAGAGTGAACAAGTTCCCGCCATGATTGAGCGTTATCGCACCTTGATAGCCGAAGATGGCGGTCAGATTCATCGTCTCGAAGACTGGGGTCGGCGCCAGTTGGCCTATCCCATTAATAAAATTCACAAGGCGCATTATGTGTTGATGAACATCGAATGCAGCCAAACGGTGCTCGATGAGATCCAGAGAGCGTTTCGCTTCAACGACGCCGTGATTCGCAATCTCATTATCCAGCGGGATAGCCCAGAGACCGAACCCTCGCCGCTGGTCAAATCGCGCGACGAACGCGCCGAGCGTGACGATCGGGATGATGCCGATGACCAGGAAGAGGATCACGATGATCGGGAAAACCGTGAAGATCGGGGCGATGATGCCGATCATGAGGCGTCCGATGACGAGATTGATGCGGACGACGAGACTCCCTGATCTACGTTGACGGCGCATTGACTACATCGGTCATGAGCGCGGTTGCTCCCGCCGAAAATTGGTTGACCATTGCCGGTCAGGCGGTCGGAGCGGGCGAAGTACGCGCTTCGCCTGCTGGCGTACTGATTGGCCGCTTTTTGTTGGACCATCACTCTGGACAAATCGAAGCGGGCTTTCCACGCGAGGCGCGTTGCCGAATTCCAGTGATCGCCTGTGGCGAATCACTGGCTGACGCGGCGCGACGGCTATTGCCAGGCATGCCCGTGCGCGTGCAAGGCTTCGTCAGTCGCGCCAACTCCCGCGAGGGCGAGTACCGCTTAGTGCTGCACGCCGCGCATATTGACATTTTGAATACTGAATCATTCGAGGACTAATTCCATGTCGCGATTTTTCCGCCGCAAGAAGTTTTGCCGTTTCACCGCCGAAGGCGTCAAGGAAATCGACTATAAGGACATTGCTGTTCTGAAGAACTACATTACCGAGACCGGTAAGATTGTGCCTAGCCGGATCACCGGAACCAAGGCCCGTTACCAGCGGCAGTTGTCGGTAGCAATCAAGCGCGCCCGGTTCCTGGCTCTGTTGCCGTACTGCGACCGTCATTAAAGCACAGGCGCGGACACGATTGGCGCGTCCGGCGTGAAATCGCTCGCCGCTTTCATCATGCGCAGCCGATGGTCGGCGGCGTTGATCGCATCGGTCGCCGCCGCATCTTTCTGGCTGTTCCCGCCTCTGTTGATCCTGTCCGGGGCGGTGGTGGCGCTGGTCACTCTGCGCCGGGGCGGTGTTGAAGGCGCGTTGATCATGGCGCTGGCGGGGATCGTTGCCGCTGGCTTGATTTGGCCGGTTTTAGGCGATCCGCAGCCCATGCTGGATGTCCTGCTGGCAACCTGGTTGCCGGTTTGGCTGTTGGCTCTGGCGTTGCGCGCTACTATTTCGCTGTCACGGACCCTGCAGACGGCAGCTCTGTTGGGTTTGTTGGGCGTCGCCGGTTTTTACCTGGCGTTAGGCGACCCAGCGATCTGGTGGAGCGCCGTACTGGATCATTTTCAACGGGAATTGGCTGCGTTGGCGCCATCCGTACCGGCGGGTGACCATGCGCTGTTGGGGCAATGGCTGGAGCTACTCAAAGCGTGGGCGCCCTGGTTGCCAGGACAAGTAGTGAGCGCAGTACTGATGGTCGTACTGTTGGCGTTGTTGCTGGGGCGCTGGCAACAGGCGTTGCTGTTCAATCCCGGTGGCTTTCGTCCCGAATTTCACGAGTTGCGGCTAGGCCAACCGCTGGCGGCGTTTACTCTGGCGTTGTTCGGCTCGACGTTGTTATTGGGCTGGCCACCATTAGCGAATGGGTTACTGGCGCTAGGTATGCCTTACACGGTGCAAGGGATCGCTTTGGTCCATGCGATGGTGTTCAAGCGGCGATTATCTCCAGCCTGGCTGGTGCTGTTCTACCTGCTGTTGATTCCATTTCTGTCGCAGCTGGTCATGGCGTTGGGAGTGGTCGATGCCTGGGCCGATTTTCGGAACCGCATCCGGTCGCGGCCGGACCCGCGTTGAACATTCTCCTGTTGTCTATCGTGATTTTGTCTATTGAATAAGTGAGTATTTGGAGTCTAACGATGGAAATCATTCTGTTGGAAAGAGTTGCTGACTTGGGCGTACTGGGCGACCGGATCAAGGTAAAACCAGGCTATGCGCGCAATTTTCTCATTCCCAAAGGGAAGGCTACCGAAGCGACCCCAAAGAATATTGCGCGCTTCGAAGCGCGCCGCGCCGAACTGGAGCGGATCGCCGCCGAGGCGCTGGCCAAAGCCAGGGCGCGCGCTGAGCAATTGGCTGAGCTGATTGTGACCTTGTCGGTGAAAAGCGGCAGTGAAGGACGGTTGTTCGGTTCAGTCGGTTCCGCCGACATTGCCAATGCGGTTTCCGCCGCCGGCATCGAGTTGCAGAAGCAGGAAGTCCGGTTGACCGATGGTTCGATTCGCCAGATTGGCGAATATGATGTGGATCTGCATTTGCATCCAGAAATCAAGACGCAGATTCGAGTCAACGTCATTGCCGAGGCTTGAGCGGCGGTCGCCATGACCGGTGAGTTGAACTAGAATTCATCATGGCGCTGGAGTTAATTTCGGTTGGGTTGTCAAAATGACGGCAGCCCAAATTGGGACCGACTTAACCACGTCGTCTATACTGGGATCCTGACGTCTGATCGCTGATACCTGCCGTATCAAATCACCTGCCGCCTATCCGCCGCCATGCAGCCTGTCTCCCCGTTTCCCCATCGTAAGGATGCCGTCGCCGAATCGTTGCGGATACCGCCGCATTCGCTGGAAGCGGAACAGGCGGTGTTGGGTGGGCTGATTATTGCCAACACGACTTGGGATCAGATTGCCGACCGGCTGAGCGACAGTGATTTTTATCGGCATGATCATCAGTTGATTTTTTGCGCTATTCGCCGTCTGGCGGAAAAGGGCAAGCCTTTTGATCCGGTTACGCTCTCTGACGAACTCGATGATAATAATCAGTTGGAGGAAGCCGGTGGTCTTCCTTATCTATTGGCGCTGGCCAACGATACGCCGAGCGCTGCGAATGTCCGCGCCTATGCCGATATTATCCGGGAGCGAGCGATCCGGCGCGGCCTGGTGCGCATTGCAGTGGAGATCGCTGACAGCGCTTACGATCCCAAGGGTTTGAATAGCAAGGATTTATTGGACGATGCCGAGAAAAGGATTTTCGCCATTGCTGAACGGGGTATGCGCATTCGTGAGGGATTCACGAATATCAAGGACATGCTGGCGCGCACGGTGGAGCGGATCGACCTGCTGTTCCAAAGTGATAATGCGATTACCGGGCTGGCGACGGGCTGGCCGGATTTTGATGAAATGACCGCAGGGTTGCAGCCAGGCGAATTGGTGGTCATTGCGGGCCGGCCGTCGATGGGCAAAACCAGCCTGGCGATGAACATCGTTGAATACGCAGCGATTGAACTGAAGTGCGCGGTAGCCGTTTTTAGCATGGAAATGCCCTGTGAGAGTCTGCTCATGCGGTTGATGTCGTCGCTGGGGCGGATTGATCAACATCGCATTCGCACAGGGCGGTTGGAGGAGGAGGATTGGCCGCGCTTGACCTCGGCGGTGACGCTGCTGTCGGGTGCGCGTTTGTTTATTGATGACAGTTCCAACCTGAGTCCGAATGAGTTGCGGGCGCGAGCGCGGCGTTTGCACCGTCAGGAGGGGCAGTTGGGCCTGATCGTGGTCGATTATCTCCAGTTGATGCAGGTGCCGGGCAGCAATGAGAACCGGGCGACTGAAGTTTCGGAGATTTCGCGTTCGCTCAAGGCGCTGGCCAAGGAATTGTCGGTGCCGGTGGTGGCGTTGTCGCAGCTGAATCGCACGCTGGAGCAACGCGGCGAGAAACGACCCATTATGTCAGATTTGCGTGAATCAGGCGCCATAGAACAGGATGCGGATCTGATTTGCTTCATTTACCGCGATGAAGTTTACAATCCCGAGAGTCCCGAAAAGGGCGTTGCTGAAATCATCATCGGTAAGCAGCGCAATGGTCCCATTGGTACAGTTCGCCTGACTTTCCTGGGGCAATTCACCCGTTTTGAGAGTCACGCTTCTCAATCCTATTCATCAAATTATGAGTCGAGCAACCACAGTGCGCCTCGATCCGGGGGCGCTGGTTCACAATCTGCAACGGGTCCGGGCAGCCGCTCCGGGCCGTCGGGTGGCGGCCGCCGTTAAAGCTGATGGCTACGGTCATGGCCTACTGTGGGTCGCCCGTACGCTAAATGCCGATGCATTTGCCGTGGCCTGCATCGAGGAGGCGCTGATCCTACGCGAGGCGGGCGTCAGCCGGCCAATTCTGCTTTTGGAAGGCGTATTTGCAGCGGCGGAATTACCGCTGTGCGCCCATCACGGTTTGGAAATCGCCATCCATCATCCCGAACAAGTCCGTATGCTGGAAACCGCCCGGTTGAAGCGACCGCTTCGGGTCTGGTTGAAAATTGATACCGGGATGCATCGGCTAGGGCTGGAGCCGGAAACGGTTCCGGCGATGTTCCAGCGTCTGCGTGACTGCCCGGCAGTGGTCCTGGACATGGGCCTAATGAGCCATTTGGCGCGGGCCGATGAGCGGGATTGCAAGGATACGCTCCGGCAACTCAACGTTTTTGAGACCGCTACCAACGGTTTGCCCGGCGAGCGCTCCCTGGCGAATTCCGCGGGTGTCCTCGGTTGGCCACAGACCCATTTTGACTGGGTGCGGCCTGGCATCATGCTGTATGGCGTGTCGCCGTTCGTGGACAGTCTTGCCTCTGACGAAAGTTTGCAGCCCGTCATGACTTTTCACACCCGGCTGATTTCCATCAAGCGCCTGCGTCGGGGGGAGCCGATCGGCTATGGCGGAACCTGGATTTGCCCTGAAGACATGGATGTGGGGGTTGCGGCGGTGGGTTATGGCGATGGTTATCCGCGCCATGCGCCGTCCGGGACGCCGGTGCTGGTCAATGGTCGGGAAGCGTCGTTAGTGGGACGGGTATCGATGGATATGATTACGCTGGATTTGCGCCAGCATCCCGAGGCGCGGATTGGCGATCCAGTGGTGTTGTGGGGCGAGGGCTTGCCCGTGGAGCGCATCGCCGAAGCAGCAGGTACGATCGCCTACACCTTATTATGCGGGGTGAAGGCGCGGGTGCGGTGGGAAGCGGTTGGCTAGTTCCCACCGGGCATTCAAATCACCCTGGAAAAGCGCTGTTGCTTTTGCACCTGCAAATACCGGTCGAACGTCATGCAGATATTACGGATCAGCAACCGGCCCGGCGGCAGAACCTGGATTCCCGCTGTGGACAGCGACAATAAGCCATCCGCAGCCATCTCCGCCATTTCCGCCATTTCCACCGCGAAGTAGTCGCTGAAAGCAATACCGTACTGACGCTCGATAGCGGCGAACTCCAGCTCGAAGTGACAAATCAGCGCGGTGATCACCGACCGTCGCAACCGATCATCAGCATTCAGACGCACGCCCCGGAATACCCCTAACCGGCCCTCGTCAATCCGTGCGTAATACGCCTCCAATCCTTTCAGATTTTGGCTATAACTCTCGCCGACCATGCCAATCGAGGTGGCGCCGAGACCGATCAGGTCGCAATCGGCGTGAGTGCTATAGCCTTGGAAATTGCGATACAGCGTCCCGGCCTGTTGCGCTTGCGCTAACTCATCCTCCGGTTTTGCGAAATGATCCATGCCGATATAGACATAACCGGCGACGGTCAACCGGTCGATGACCGTTTGCAGAATTTCCAGCTTGACCGCTGGCGATGGCAGGGCGCTGGGGTCGATTTGCCGCTGGGTCTTGAACAAGTCCGGCAAGTGCGCATAGTTGAAGACCGAGATCCGGTCCGGGTTCTGGGCGATGATCTCATCCACCGTGCGCCCAAAACTGGCTACGCTCTGCAAAGGCAACCCATACATCAAGTCCACGCTGATCGAGTGAAAGCCCTCACGGCGCGCAGCGTCCATCACCTTTAATGTGATCTCGCGGGACTGAATGCGGTTGACCGCCTTCTGTACCTGGGGGTCGAAATCCTGCACCCCTAGACTCAAGCGGTTGAACCCCAGTTCGCGCAACTGGGCAATCGTGCCGCCATCGGTCTCGCGCGGGTCGACTTCGATGGAGTACTCGCCGCGATCATCGGGGAGCAACTGGAAATATTCGCCGGTGACCCGCATCAGTTCGCGCATCTCATCGGCGCTAATAAAGGTCGGGGTGCCGCCACCCCAATGCAGTTGCGTCACCGGGCGGGAGTGGTCGAACAATGCGCCTTGCAAGGCGATCTCCCGGTAGAGATGGTCGAGATAAGGTGCGGTATGCCGGCGGTTTTTGGTGACGATCTTATTGCAGGCGCAGTAGAAACAAACCGTGTCGCAGAAGGGAATATGAAGGTACAACGACAAAGGCCGACCGCTGGCATTGCTGGCCAACGCTTGCTCACGGTATTCCGCCTCGCCGAAATCTTCGTGGAACTGCACGGCGGTCGGGTAGGAAGTATAGCGGGGACCGGCTTTGTCGTATTTGCCAATCAGGGCTGGATCGAAAATCAGCGTGGTATCCATAAGAGGCTCCGCACCGTGTCACAAACGGCGAACTTGCGCGGCGTTCAATAAAAACACGCCTTGGCCGCCGCGCTCGAATTCCAGCCAGGTGAACGGTACATCAGGCAAGGCTTCGCACAAGGCGTACTGGGCATTACCCACCTCGACCACCAGTAAACCGTCGCGTTTCAGAAAATCCGCAGCCTGTTGCAAAATTTCCAACACCACGTCCAGTCCTGCCACACCAGCAGCCAGACCCAGACGCGGTTCATGGTGATATTCAGCTGGTAAGGCGTCCAGTTCTTCCAGCGCCACATAAGGCGGATTGCTAATGATCAAATCGTACCGGCGACCCTTCAGCGCTGAGAACAAATCGGACTGGATCACTTCGACCTGGTCTTCCAGGCCATGCTCGGCGACATTGCGCCGCGCAACGTCCAGCGCATCGGCGGAGACATCGGCCAAATCCACTTGCGCATCGGGGAAAGCATAGGCGCAAGCGATGCCCAGGCAACCACTGCCGGTTCCCAAATCCAGGATATGCTCCATTTCGCGGCTATCCGGCAACCAGGGCGCGAACTGCCGTTCAATCAACTCGGCCAAGGGCGAACGGGGGATCAGCACCCGTTCATCGATATAAAACGGCAGACCCATGAACCAGGCGCGCTGGGTTAAATAAGCCGCCGGCTTGCGTTCGACAAGACGCCGTTCCAGCAGGCGCAAGACTGCCTGCTTCTCCAAGAAGGTCAGGGATGATTGTAAATATTCCGTATGCAAATCAAGGGACAGGCGCAGCGCGTGCAACACCAGCGCCGCCGCTTCATCCAGCGCATTGTCAGTGCCGTGACCGAAATGCAAACCGGCTTCATTCATCTGGCTGGCGCCCCAGCGAATAAAGTCGCGGAGGGTATGAAGGGAGGAGAGAACATCATCGTGGTTGATCGTCATGGGGTTAGCGTGCAATGCGATGGAGAGTGGGCGGACGCGGCGAAGCCAACAAATGGTCAGTGAATTCTATCGTTTTAATCGCCCGCCCGATATGCTGGTCTTACTTTAAGACTCCACACTGACGAATTGACCTGGCCATGTCCAAACTGCAAGACTCTCCAATATCCGCAACGTTAAGTGATCATCTCCGTAATTTCCCGCAACACCTGTGGCCGCAACGGGGGTTAACCCGTTTGACTCATTGGGCGACGCGGAGGCGGACGCCTTGGTTTAAAAATTGGTTGATCCACCAATTCGCGCGGCATTTCCGGGTGAATCTGGCTGAAGCGCTGGAGACTGATCTCCGCGCCTATCCAGATTTTAATGCCTTTTTTACCCGTGCGCTCCAGTCCGGCGCGCGACCCATCGCCTATGGCGACCGAATCGTATGTTGCCCGGTAGATGGCGCAATCAGTCAGATCGGCATGGCGCATGAGGACACTCTGCTGCAAGCCAAGGGACGATCTTTTTCGCTCGCCGAACTGCTGGGCGATGCGGAACGGGCTAGACCTTTTCAGAATGGCGCGTTTGTGACCTTGTATTTGTCGCCGCGCGATTATCATCGCATTCATATCCCGCTGGCAGGCCAGCTACGCGAGATGACGCACATTCCCGGCAAGCTGTTCAGTGTCTCGCCGTTGACCACCCGGATGATCCCGAATCTGTTCGCACGCAACGAACGGGTGGTCACATTATTCGATACGGCGGCGGGACCGATGGCGCTGGTGCTGGTTGGGGCGATCAATGTGGCGTCCATCGAAACCGTGTGGGCCGGGGCGATAACCCCGCCCTTGGGAACAACGATCCGTCACTGGAGCTATCCATTGCAGGGCGACGGCGCGGTGCAGTTGGATCAGGGGGCAGAAATGGGCCGTTTCAACATGGGTTCCACCGTCATCCTGTTGTTCAGCCCACAGAAAGTTCGTTGGGAGCGTGAAATGCAGCGCGACGCCATTGTGCGCATGGGGGAGCCGTTGGCAAAGCTGACTGGCTGAAGACTGTGCGCCTGCATGATATTTTTTGGCGCATCCGGCTAAACTCAAATTTGAACAGGGCCCATTAAGTTTCATAGGATTTTGGTCTTGACCATGGGGAACGCCTTCAACGCTACCTTCTCAACGCAGCAGATTCAGCACCATGCAACGTCTCGACCCGCTCTACACGCCTCTGACCGGCTTCAACCTGATCGAAGCCAGCGCCGGCACCGGCAAGACCTACACCATCACCGCGCTCTATGTGCGCCTGGTGGTTGAGGGGCATATTCCGGTGAACCGCATTCTGGTAGTGACCTACACCAACGCCGCCACCAAGGAACTGCGCGACCGCATTCGAGGCCGCTTGGCGCAAATCCGCCACGCCTTTCTCCGGGGCCGCGCGGATGATGAGGATGAATTGGGAATGCGCTTGCTGGATTTGGCTCCGGATCGGGAACTGGCGATTCGCCGCCTGAGCAACGCCCTGCGTGGTTTCGATGAAGCCGCCATTTTCACCATTCACGGGTTTTGCAAACGGGTGCTGGGCGACAATGCGTTTGAGAGCGGTCTGTCGTTCGATACCGAACTGATGGCCGATACCCGTGAGTTGTTGCAAGAGATTGTTGAAGATTTCTGGCGCCGGCAGTTCTATCCCGGTTCGCCCCTGGTGGTGCAATATTTCCTGGATCGGGGCGACAGCCCACAAACCTTGCTGAAACAGGTCGAACCGCATCTTGGCAAGCCGTATCTGCATATCATGACGCCGAATGGCGATGCCAACGGCGCGGTGCTGGAGCAAGCATTCATCGCCGCCTTCCAAAAAACGCGTGATGTATGGCGACAGGATCGGGCCGCGATTGAGGATCTGCTGCTAACTTCGCCGGCTCTGAGCCGCACCAGTTATAACCTGAGGTCCATTCCGGGCTGGCTGGAAACGATGAACGCTTATTTGAGCGCCGATCCACCGCGGCTGGCCCTGTTCAACAAGTTCGAGCAGTTTACGACATCCAAACTGCGCGCCTCGATCAGAAGAGGTCAGACGCCGCCGCACCATGCCTTTTTCGACGCCTGCGATGCGTTGAAAGCCGCCTGCGAAGTGTTGGCGGATTACTGTCGTTATCAGATTCCGGTGCAATTGTTGGAATACTGCAACCGGGAGCTGGCGCTGCGCAAGCGGCGGCAACAATTGCAGTCCTACGACGACTTGCTGTTAGATTTGCATAGCGCCCTGCACAACGTCCACCGGGGCGCGGCGCTGATTGAAACCTTACGTAACCGCTATGCGGCGGCGCTGATTGACGAATTTCAGGACACCGATCCGGTGCAGTACGAGATTTTTCGGCGTATCTATGTCGGAACCGGCAAGCCGGTGTTCCTGGTCGGCGATCCGAAACAGGCCATCTACAGCTTCCGAGGCGCGGACATTTTTGCCTACCTGACCGCTCGTAGCGACACGCAGCAACAGCATACTCTCGATGTAAATTGGCGCTCCGATCCGCGTCTGTTGATGGCGTTGAACGCGGTGTTCGGCGCGGTCAAGGATCAGCCCTTTCTGTTCGAGGGTATTCCCTTCCATCCGGCGATTCCCGCAGAGCGCAAGCAACACCCCCCCTTGCGTATTCAGGGCCAGTTGGAGCCGCCCTTGCATCTCTGGCAGGTCGAATCCGACGCTTCCGGCAAGCCGGTCAACAAGGGCGTAGCGGGCAAGCAAGCGGCTCAAGCCACCGCGGCGGAAATTGCCCGACTGCTGAATCTGGGCGCACGCAACCAGGCGCATATCGGCGAACGACCGCTGGCCGGCGGCGATATTGCGGTGTTGGTGCGCAGCCATTGGCAGGGACGCCTAATCCGCCGACAGTTGTTGCAACTGAACGTGCCCAGCGTCCAGCACGCTGATGACAGCGTGTTTCTCTCCGACGAAGCGCGACAACTGGAATGGTTGCTGGCGGCGATTGCTGAACCCGGTCATGAGGGCCGGGTGCGCACTGCGCTGGCGTCCGCGCTGTTCGGGTTAAGCGGCGAAACCCTGCATCAGTTGCATGAAGAGGAGCAGACCTGGGCGCGCTGGTTGGAGAAATTCCAGGATTACCGGCAATTGTGGCAGGAGCACGGCTTCATGCGTTTCTTCCGCGTCTGGCTGATCCATGAAGGCGTGCCGCAACGCCTGCTGGCCTTTCGCGACGGGGAGCGACGCTTGACTAATCTGTTGCATCTGGCGGAATTGCTGCACATCGCCAGTCGCGCCCATCCGGGCATGGCCGGATTACTCAAATGGCTGGGCGACAGCCGCCGCCTGCCGGCGAATAAGGACGAAGAGCAGCAATTGCGCCTGGAAAGCGATGAAAATCTGGTGCGGATTGTCACCGTCCACAAGAGCAAGGGACTGGAATATGAAATCGTGTTCTGTCCGTTCCTGTGGGATGGTCGGTTGCGCACTGGCGAAGAGGATCGAGTGCTGTATCACGACCCGGCGGATTTGCGCCGTTCCGTTCTGGCGATTGGCGTTGAGGACGATGACCCGGCAATTCGACTGGCCCGGCGGGAGGAAATGGCCGAGAGTCTGCGCTTGTTCTACGTTGCGTTGACCCGCGCCAAGCAGCGTTGCACACTGGTTTGGGGCAAGATCAAGGATGCGGACACCGCGCCACCTGCTTGGTTGTTGCACCATCCCGCGGCAATCGGACCTTCCCAGGATGCGCTGGATGTCACCCGACAGCGGTTTGACGGCCTCACGCCCGCTGCCTTTCTCGGTGACTTGCAGAACGTATTTGCCGAAGCGGGGGACACAGTGGCGATAACGCCCTTGCCCGAGGAAACCGGCAGCCGTTATCGACCCCCGGCGGTGGAAGAACCCGAGTTACGGGCGCGCACGTTCACCGGCTCGCTGGCCGAGTTCTGGCGCGTGGGCAGTTTTACCTCGCTCACCGCTGGGTTGTCGGCGGAAATGCCGGACTATGACATGACCACCGTTGCGCCGATGGCGGAACCCGAGTGGTTGGCTACGCCGCGTCTGGACCTTTTCAGCTTCCCACGCGGCGCGCGGGCAGGAACTTGTTTGCACGCCATTTTCGAGCGGCTGGATTTCAGTCAACACGATCGGGAGCGATTGGAGAAAGTGGTGGAGCGCACCTTGACCGGGCATGGTCTGGAAGCGGGGGAATGGACGCCGGTGGTCGCTGATTGGGTGGAGCGGGTGCTGGCGACGCCGCTGGATGGCGATGAATTGCGCTTGGAGGCGGTAACGCTGGATCGACGGTTGAACGAACTGGAGTTTTATTACCCGCTGGCGCACCTGCGTCCCGAGGCGTTGCGACGGGTGCTGGAACGGCATGGATACGCGGCGGATCCGTTTGCGGAAATGATCGAAAATCTGGAGTTCAATCCCCTGCGCGGTTACATGAAAGGCTTTATTGACCTGGTGTTTGAAGCGGAAGGGAGGTTTTATCTGGTGGATTACAAATCCAACTGGCTTGGCCCAGAACCGGCGGCGTATCAACCGGAGCGGTTGGCAGAGGCCATGGCCCGCGAGGCGTATGTGTTGCAATACCTGATTTATACCGTGGCGTTGCACCGTTATTTAGGGTTGCGGGTGCTGGATTATGACTATGAGCGGCATTTCGGCGGGGTGTTTTATCTGTTCCTGCGCGGCATGGACCCGGCGCGCGGCGCAGAGTGCGGGGTGTTTCATGACCGACCAACCTCTGCATTGGTCACGGCGCTGGATGCGTTGATGGGGCGAGGCGGGTAGATCAAGATATCGCTTATCGATATGAAAAACCTCCTGCCTCTTAAGCTGAAAATTGTCTTTATTTTGATGTAATGTGACTTCTCTTAGAAAAATTTGGTATTTGTCACTTTAATTTTCTGCTATTTTTCCTTGTTGAAGCAGGTGCTATATTCCATGCTTCGGAACTGGCCATGTTTATCCTGATGACAGATCAGGTGGACAGCGATGTACTCATATCTAACAAGGAAAATTTTTCATGAGCACTCGACATGTTCGGCGGCAGTGGGCCTCACAGGGCTGGTGCGCCGGAGCTATGACTCTATTTCTGATCCTGGCTTTGAACCTTTCGGTGGTTCAGGCCGACACCCTGGCCACAATAAACGCCGAAGACAGCGATCCGGCCACGACATTGATTACCCATTACTACGTCTCGATTCTCGAACGAGAACCTGAACCGGATGGACTGGCGTATTGGCAAGGACTTGTCGCGGATAAAAAAGCTCAGGGCGAGGATGTCAAGGACGTTTTTCGGCAGATGGCGAACTTTTTCTTCAACAGCCCGGAATACCTCGGACGGAATACGACCGATCGTCAGTTCATCACCAATTTGTATCTGACCTTCTTCCAGCGGGAACCCGATGACGGCGGTTATGCCTTCTGGTTGGATCAATTGGCCCAGGGCATGACACGCAATCAGGTAATGCAGGGGTTCCTCTACTCGCCGGAGTTTACCGCCTTCATGGAGGATACATTGGGTTCTATCATCGCCGTTGCGTTATATCCACGCATTGAGTTTGTCAGCGATCAAATGTTGTTTTTTGACGCGATTGGACAGAGTGGAAATCTTCAGGTGCGGGTATTCGACGCGCAAGGCCAGGAAATCCCGGACGCGCAGGTGAGTTGGTCGTCGTCATCGCCGGGTTCGGTGGCGGTGACACCGACTGGTGCGCTCAGCGCGCAGGCCGATGCTGTGGCCAACTGGAGCAGTTCCATCACACTGACCGCGACGTATGCGCCGCTGAATCTCAGCGCACAAGCGCAGGCGGTTATGGCGGTCATGGCCCCCAATGCGGTGCTGGTGAGCAGTACGCAGGTGTTGGATATCTCGGGCGACCGCGCCGAGGTTCATCAAGTCATTTCCACGCGCACGGCGCAAACCGAGGCGTTGCAGGTCGGGCAGGTGGTCGTCACTGGTGATCAGGCGGGGGTGATGGTGCGTATTCTTGGGGTGACTCTAGAGGCCAACCGGGTGATTCTGACCGTGGAACCGGCGCCGATTACCGAAGCGTTCGAGGATATAGACGTCACCGTCCAGAGCGAGCCTATGCGCCTGAACATTCAAGTCATTCGAGACGGCGTTTCGAGCATGACGCTTCGCTCATTACGCAATGGCAAGATCGTCAGTCAACAGGCATTACCTCCTCAAGTAATTGATCTTAGCAATCTGAAATGTGAAGGAGGATTGAACCTTGGAGCTAACCTGGATATCTCAGCGCTGGAGCTTCAACAGGATTTGATCCCACGCCTGAGCTGGAGGATCGAAAACTTTGAGCTGGTCGATTTTTTGCTGTTACTCGAAGGTCAAGTGAGTGTGACCAGTGGCTTGAGAGTGACTTGGGGCGGAGGTGGAAGTCTATCAGGGCAATGCGCTGTTAAAGATGTGCATATTAAACTGGCAGCCCTGCAATGGGGACCTATCAGTATCCAACCCGTCCTGGGTACCGAGTTCGGCGTCAAGTTATCGGTCAATGCGACGACCAGTACTGAGATTACTTTACCAAGGCTAAACCGAAGTTGGCAGGCCAAGGCAGGCGTGCGCTGGACAGCCGGTGAAGGTTGGCAGGGCATTGCCGAATCAAGCGCCCAGAGCGATCTAGAGGATGTGAATACCTCGTGGAATACTGATCTGGACGTCACGTTTGGACCCTATGCCAAATTGAACTGGAATCTGGATTTCAATCTAGGCGTAGGGTGGCTAAGTCGGAATCTGGCTTCAGTCGGTTTTTTTGGAATCAATGGTGAGCTTTATGGAAAGCTTGGTATAACCCCCCCGCTCGATCCTGCCCTCAAAGACTACAGTGGTCCAACATCGGAGCTGGGCGTTAACATGAATGCGGCTATCGAATTTGAGGCATCACTATTTAAAGGTACGCTGGACAAGTATGTACCTTTTCTCACGCTGGCAAACAATCTCACCTTCCCGGTGTTCGCTGAGCAATTGGTTCTTTGGAGCAATGTAAAACCGACCGGCAACGTCGCCTGTAGTCCTAATTGTGAGGATGTACTCCAGGATGGCAGCGGCAAGGTTACCCTCAATGCCTACGCCAATACGGTAGCAACCGGTACGGTGGAATTCTGGGCCAGCCGGGATAATGCGGATGCACTCATTAAGCTGGCTGGTCCGGTGTCCTTTACCGGTGGGCAAGGCGAGGCTATCTATGTCCCCAATGAGAATGCCGAAGCTGGGCGTTATACGGTCTATCCCCGTTTGTATATGGAGAGTTCTACTTCTTTGCCTCTCACCACCGAAAACGCCCAGCCCATCGGTGCATTTACGATTGGTAGCGGCTGCATCGAAGGCCAAATCATCCAGGTCAACGGGGTCGATCGCTACCGCGTCGTCGGCAGTGATTGCAGCGTCGTTGCCGATCTGGTCACCGGTCTGGAGTGGCAACGGTGCAGCGGAGGCCAAACGTGGAATGCCAGCACCCAAAGCTGCGGCGGTGACTCCCCGAATACGGTGTACACCTGGGATGCAGCAGTGACACTAACTGCGTCCGGCGGGTTCCGCCTGCCGACCATTGAGGAACTGCGCTCCCTAGTGTATTGCTCGAACACGGGCGTGATTGGCATGTATGAAGACTGGCCTGTGTCTTGCGGAAGTGATGATGTTCCTTTCAACACACCTGCGATTGTGCAGGAGGCATTTCCGATGGGGAGGGTGTGGCATTATTGGTGGTCCTCCTCGGTCGACGCCAATTATCCGGATTTCGCGTGGTACGTGAACTTCGACGGTGGCTTCGTGCATGCCTACGCTAAGTCGACCTACGGCCATGTGCGTCTCGTGCGCGGCGGACAGTCTTTGGTCTTTTTACCCTCTGCCTTAGCCACCCACCAAGACCCGCTCTTGTCGCCCAAGGCAGCGTCTGCCCTTCTCGCGTCGGAACTTCCGTCCACCTTGCAGCGATTGATCAACGACGCCCAAGCCCCCTTGAGCAACCCGCAGACCAGCACCGATGGTCGCGTGATCGTCTTTGCCACTGAAGCAGCCCTGCTGCCCGAGGATAATAATGGCGTTTCGGACATCTACCGCTTCGATGCCGCCCGCAACCAGATCCAGCGCCTGAGCGTGGGGTTGAACGGCCAATCGGCCAACGCCGCCAGCCACAGCCCACGTCTGGATGCCTCCGGGCAACGGGTAGTGTTCCTGTCCGCCGCTACCAACCTCACGCTGGGTTTACCAGGCAAGGCCGATCAACTCTATCTCCACGATGACGCCCGCCCAAGCCTCATGCGCCTGAGCGAAACGCCCCTTGGCGAACCGGCGGATGCCGCCATCACTCACCTGCTGCTCGACGCCGCTGGGGAACAGGTGGTCTATCGTAGCGCCGCCGCCAACCTCGATGCTGGGCCGGGCCTGTACCGGCACAACCTGCGCACCGGGTTGCGCGAAGTGATCGCGGTGGACGACCAGGGTCAACCCGATCCCCACGCCGACGCCCCAGCGGCGGACGCCACACTGGCGTTGATCGCCTATCAACGACCCGTGCCGGAAGGGCCGGTCGCGGATGCCCTCCAGATCTATTTCTACAATCAGGCACGTAATCTCACTGAGCGGGTTAGTCCGTTCTTCAATGAGTACGGCCAGGCGGTGGCCAATTGCTGCGCCAGCGTCAGCCCGGACGGCGCGTATCTGGCGTGGCGCGAAGCCACGGTGGACGGCGAACGGCGCTTGATTCTGCTTGATCGCGCTACCGGGCGGTGGATTCCGCAACCCTGGCCGCAAGATGCGGCGCTGGCGGAACAGGCCCCGGTGTTCGGCAACGCCAACCGTGAACTGTGGTGGATGAACCCGCTGCAAGGCCCCGGCAGTGAGCCGGTGCTGCATCGGCTACCCAACCTGCTGATGGAAGCAGCGAAATAAGGAAGCGTCAGCATCGATCTCCCCCCTTTGAAAAAGGGGGGCCGGGGGGGATTCCGTGCGAGCGACAAGGTCAAAATCCCCCCTTGCCCCCCTTTGCCAAAGGGGGGAATTCATTGCAAAGCCCCCTCACCCCCTTTGCTAAAGGAACTCATGATTCAAGACCTATGAGTCGACAGACGGCTTCACGCTCTTTTTCGGTTTAGGGCCGATCAGCTCCTCCAGACTGCGGGCGTCGAAAATCCCCTCCAACCAGGCATCCAGTTGTTCCATCGCCGCCGTGTCCAAGCGCTGGATCGCCCAGCGTGGCACCCGGCCAAACCGCCGGGTCAGCAACCGTTTCAGACCCTCGGCTTTACCCTTGACCTCGCCCCTGGCCTCGCCTCTGGCCTCGCCCCTGGCCTCGCCCCTGGCCTCGCCCTCGGCTTTGCCCTTGGCCTCGCCCTCGGCAAAAATCTCTTTATAGATCACGGTTTGTTCAAGCGGTGTTAGTACGCTCAACATGGTTCGCAACTCCTTCATCGTCAAGAAAGGAAATCGTTCAAACAACCAGAATTCCAGAATCCGCTCCAGGATGATGCGTGTCGCGGGTTTCAGGGGTGCGGTCTGAATCGCCTGCCAGGCGTGAGGGGCGCAGGCCCACAGTTCATCATCCGCTTTGACCAGGAGCGGTGTAAAAACCGCGACAAAGGGATTGTCCGGTTCCCGCGCCCGCCACGCCGGCAGAATCTCGTCTAGATAGACGACGGTGAACAACGATTCAACCGCGACGGG
>JAGRHQ010000409.1 GCA_020444905.1 Candidatus Competibacteraceae bacterium | reverse complement strand
CCGAAGAGACCGTCAGTGTCGAGGAACTGATGCGCGATCCGGACGATGAGGAAACGCCTGCCGCGAAGGCGGAAGGGGACGGGAAGGGCGAAGCCTGAATTCCGGACCCGAACCGCTCATTGATGTATTGATCTCAGGCAGGAGCAACGATGCAACCCGTCACTGACCAACTGGTACCCATGGTCGTCGAGCAGACGAGCCGTGGCGAGCGCGCCTATGACATCTATTCGCGGATGCTCAAGGAGCGCATCGTCTTCCTCACCGGACCGGTCGAGGATCACATGGCCAGCCTGATCAACGCCCAGCTCCTGTTTCTCGAGGCCGAGAATCCGGACAAGGACATCTATCTCTATATCAATTCGCCGGGCGGCGTGGTGACGGCGGGGCTGTCGATCTACGACACCATGCAGTATATCCGCTGCGACGTGGCGACGCTCTGCCTCGGTCAGGCGGCGAGCATGGGTTCGCTCCTGCTCACCGCCGGCAGTGCCGGCAAGCGGTTCTGCCTGCCGAATGCCCGGGTGATGACCCATCAGCCCTCCGGCGGGTTTCAGGGCCAGGCGACCGATATCGAGATTCACGCCCGCGAGATCCTCAAGATCAAGTCGCGGCTCAACGACATCTATGTCAGGCATACCGGCCGGACGCTGGAGGAAGTGCAGGGGCGCATGGAGCGCGATACCT
>JAGRHQ010000408.1 GCA_020444905.1 Candidatus Competibacteraceae bacterium | reverse complement strand
CTCTTTTTTCGATTGATAACGCCAAGCATGGCCACCCGATTCGAACAAATCAAGAAACTGTGACACTTTCTTGATGGTCACCGATCGCGTCGCGAAAACGGCGTATTGCCCTGAAATCGGGCGCGCGTCCCGTCAAAAGCACCGCCATGAAGCGGGCTTATCCTTTCATGCCGGCCAAAAATCGCGTTTCTGGATTATTGAATAATTTATTATGTTTTATAAACAATAAGATATAAAAGTTGGCAATCGGTTTGCTAACCCTATAGTCGTGGATTCGCGCTCGTCGGCCTCTTCAGGTCCGACACCAGCGCGGGTTCCAGGCGGCTAACGGGGGCCGCCGTCGCGGACTATGGCGTCCAACCATGTATCGTCGCACGTTGCGTGGTTGGACGCCCTTTTTATCTCCGCTTGCCTGAACAACCCTGCTCTCTCCTGCTTCTGTACCTGTTCAAGCTGCGCTAAGCTTGCCGCGATTTCCCTCATCGCGCGGAGTTTCGCCATGCTGCAACCTCTGGCCAAGAAACGCATTCTGCTGGGCGTCACCGGCGGTATCGCCGCCTACAAGAGCGCCGACCTGACCCGCCGGCTGCGCGAGGCGGGTGCCGAGGTGCAAGTCGCCATGACGCCGGCCGCCACTGCTTTCGTCGCCCCGCTGACCTTTCAGGCGGTATCCGGCCAGCCGGTT
>JAGRHQ010000407.1 GCA_020444905.1 Candidatus Competibacteraceae bacterium | reverse complement strand
GCCCGAGTTGCCGACCTTGCCGTAGATGTCGGGGCGCGGGTCGGGGTCGTGGCCGTACAGCGTGACCGAGTCGAACGCGGTCGACAGCCGCTTGGCCGGCATGCCGGCGCTCAGCAGCTTGAAGCGCCGGTTGGTGCGGAAGGCGTCGCCCTCGCCGGCGAACATCCGCGTCGGGTCCTCGTTCTCGCGCTTGAAGGCGAACGTGCCGGCGGTGAAGGGGAAGGACCCGGGCACGTTCTCCAGCAGCAGCCACTGCAGCAGCTCGCCATGGTCCTCGTACTTCGGCAGCGCGACCTTGCGGATCTTGTTGCCCGACAAGGTCGTGTGCACGAGCGCGGTGCGGATCTCCTTGTCGCGGATCTTTACCACGTACTCGTCGCCGGCGTAGGCCTTGACCATGTCGGGCCACATCGCGAGCAGCTTCCTCGCCTGCGCGTCGAGCGCCGCCTCGCGTGGCTCGGCCAGCGCGAGCACCGTCTTGCGCGCGCCGCCGCGCGTGGCGTCGTTCTCGTGCAGCATGCGCGCGGTCTCGCGCAGCTGCTGCAGCTCGCGCGCCAGCCGCGCCTGCTCGCGCGCGCGGCGCTTGTACGCGCGCACGGCGTCGGCGATCTCGGCCAGGTAACGGATACGCGCGGCCGGCACCACCGGACTCTGGTTGGTGCTGTGGCGCACCGCGACCGTGGGCAG
>JAGRHQ010000406.1 GCA_020444905.1 Candidatus Competibacteraceae bacterium | reverse complement strand
AACTGTGGTTTTGAAAAAAATGTTGTTTGGTCAGTACAACGCACAACCTTTAGCTGGGCAAAAACCATAAATTTGAATCATTGAGATTTTATCACAGGAAAATTTACAGGATCAATAATAATGAATTTCTCAAAATCAGATAACTACTCAATCTCTGAGGGTCTGATTCCCCGCAGCTTGCTGCGTAACGAATCAGGTATCTGTTTTTTTTGATCAGAAATTTTTGTAAGAAGGTCACATTAGAAAAAGGGGTCTTTGGAGTAATGCTACCCTTGTTTTAGCAACTGTGCTTGGGAGTGCAGCCGAAATAGGGGTAGGGAAAGCTCTCGCCTCCCACCGGGTCGCCGGAGGCAGTCACCCGCCTCCGGCTCCCACAGAACGTCGCGAGCAGATTTCCTGCACGACGCTCTTCGCAGCGTGAAAGATTCACAGCACCGCGAGTGCCTGCAACTCCCGATAGGGAAGATGCAGCTTCGGTCGCGGTAACGGATGGCGCACCTTAATCTGCTGGAAAATCTCCCAAGAAAGGTGCCCTTCCCGGCTCCGACTGCTCAGCATCTTATGCCAATACCACTCCGCAAACCGATGCACTTTCTGCAAGGCTCGGAAGTTGCCGGCGATGCCATAGTAGGCATAGTGACCCCGCAGGACACGATCGAGATGGATCGCCTGTTCCCGTAGCGGCAGA
>JAGRHQ010000405.1 GCA_020444905.1 Candidatus Competibacteraceae bacterium | reverse complement strand
CGTCGTTGTCAGGTGCAGCGCCACGCGAACGCGCGACAACGGTGCGCGAGGTCGCGCCGGTGAAGTCACCCCCGGCCACCCCGGACCCCTCCCCGCCGGTCGTGTTCCCACCGGGCGCGTCCTGTGTCTTCACCGCCGACGGCTGTTTCATACCCGCCCCGGATTCCGACGATCTTTAATCCCACTGGAGGTTTCCCTTCATGCCATCCGCTCTCTCATCCCATCCCCTTTATCTCGTCTGCGGCGACAAAGGCGGGGTCGGCAAATCCATGGTCTCGGTGGCGCTGGTGCACCACCTCGCGCAACGAGGAACGGCACTGCTATTGATCGAAACCGACACCTCCAATCCCGATGTCTGGCGGTGCTACGAACAAGAACCGGGGATCGTGTCTCGATCGGTTGGACTCGACGACGCCGACGGCTGGATCACGCTCGTCAATCTGTGCGAAACGCATCCCGATCACACCCTCGTCATCAACACCGCCGCGCGCAACAACACCGGGATCGCGCGGCACGGCGACATCCTGAACGGCGCGGTGCAGGAATTGAACCGCGCGCTCGTCGCGTTGTGGGTCATCAACCGCCAACGGGATTCGGTGGCGCTGCTCAAACGGTTTCTGCCGTCCATTCCGACGGCCACGGTTCACGTCCTGCGAAATTTGTACTTCGGCGACTCGGAGAAATTCGA
>JAGRHQ010000404.1 GCA_020444905.1 Candidatus Competibacteraceae bacterium | reverse complement strand
AGAAGCTGGAGGCCATCGTCGCTGCGCTCGATGGCGGCATGTCCAAGGCGGCGGTGTGCCGCAACTTCGGCGTCAAGCGAACCACGCTGATCGAGACCCTGGCACGGGTTGGTTGGACGGGCTCTCGTGGAGCGTCATCGCGATGACGACCAAGAGCGAACGATTGACCGTCCTGTCGGACGCCGAGCAGGAAGCCCTGTACGGCCTGCCGGACTTCGACGACGCCCAGCGGCTGGAATACTTGGCGTTGACTGAAACCGAACTGGCGCTCGCCAGCAGCCGGCCTGGTCTCCATGCCCAGGTCTATTGCATCTTGCAGATCGGTTACTTCAAGGCCAAGCATGCCTTCTTCCGCTTCGACTGGAGTGAGGTCGAGCACGATTGCGCCTTCGTGCTGAGCCGCTACTTCCACGGCGAGTCCTTCGAGCACAAGCCAATCTCCAAGCACGAGCACTACACCCAGCGCGAGTGGATTGCCGATCTGTTCGGCTACCGGCCGTGGGCGGCCGAGTTCCTGGCGCAGCTCGCGCAGCAGGCCGCGCAGACCGTGCGGCGCGACGTGATGCCGGGGTTCATCGCCGCCGAGCTGATCGTCTGGCTAAACGAGCACAAGATCATCCGGCCCGGCTATACCACCCTGCAAGAGCTGGTGAGCGAAGCCCTGTCCGCCGAGCGTCGGCGGCTGGCT
>JAGRHQ010000403.1 GCA_020444905.1 Candidatus Competibacteraceae bacterium | reverse complement strand
ATCCAGCGTCACCCAGGTCGTCAGCGCCATTTGCGCCAACACCCCAACCTGGCCTTCGTGGAGGTGCCGACGCAACGCCTGAACCGCCGCGTCGATCAAGCGGTTGGTCGTGCTGGCGAAGTACAGCAGGCTCGCCCAGCGATGCCGGGCCGCCAGCCACGCCTCGGCGCCGCCGCTCAAACGCATCAGGAAGCGCCAGGGGAGCCGCTGCTGGCGAACCCGGTCGAGCAACCGCTCGAAGCGCTGCACCTCGGTCAATTGCGGCAGATCGACAAAAAACGGCTGATACAAGCGGTCGCCCACCCGGACCGTTCGGTCGTCGATCATCTCCAGTCCGCGCGGGATCAATTGTCCGCCGAAGGCCGGAAACCAACAGCCCGCCTGGTCCAGGACCCCATCCGGGCGCACGCGCGGGGCCGGCCAGTTCGTGCCCGGCAACAGCGGTTGCCAGTCCTCGGGTGTCCACGCCGGATCGATTTCCCGGCGGATCCACCGACACGCCGCCGCCACCGGCAGCGGCGCCAGCTCGAAGCCGGCCGCCCGCAGATCGTTGACCAGCGTTTGCACCAGCGAGCGGTGGGTGTCCGTCAAATAGCGGTTGCACGCCAACGGATGTTGGTGATCGCGCGCCAGCCCCGGCGCGATGGGCATCCGCTTCACCGCCCGGCGCCGCTCGCGCGCCGCGAGCCGTC
>JAGRHQ010000402.1 GCA_020444905.1 Candidatus Competibacteraceae bacterium | reverse complement strand
ACAGTGAACGGGCATTGTTCCGGGAAGGCGGTCAAGGGTAAGCCGGTTTCACCCGCCGCATTCCGCCTTGCACTGGGATAAATCTCGGTCAGCAGACCCTCCAATTGGGGGCGCAAACTGGGACTGTCTTTAATCTGCCAAGTGATTTGGTCGCGTCCATTGGCGATAGAGAGCCGCCAACTGGTTCCCTGCCGTTCCGGCTGATACCGCCATTTCAGCAAGTGCAAGGTGACGTTCAACAGGTAGCTTCTCAGTGCGTTCCTATCCCGCCGTCCCATGCTCTCAATCTCCTCGATCAGATGCTCAGTGTCCAGCGCAGATAACGCACCTTGGCGTAGTAAATCCGCCTGCTGTTGTGTCCAGAGATAGAAGTCGGTTTCATAGATCGCTGTGTTCATACCGTTCGCCTCCTGTGTGTCTATTTCCCGCCCAGGTTCAGCACCAGGCTGAATGCCTCCCCCTGGTGATCGAGGGGTTGGGTCGGCTTGCCCCAGGCGCGATCCAAGAGTTCTTGCGCGGCGCGAACCCGGCAACTGGCCTCCCTGGTTTCGTCGCGCATGATATTGACCAGGGTCTCGATAGCCTCTTTTGTGTACTCGCGGGCCAAGGTGCGGATTTCCGCCAGGCGCTTGGGCAATCCGTTCTGATTGCCGCTGTGGCCCTTCAACCAGCGGCCTTTCTCGTCGCGTTCTACT
>JAGRHQ010000401.1 GCA_020444905.1 Candidatus Competibacteraceae bacterium | reverse complement strand
TTCTGCGGAAGTTTCGCCCGGACGTTTCTGAGCTGCCTATCCGGCAGTGAATCGCCCGGCGAGCTCGCCGCCGGTCATCGCCAATTTCTGAGCTGCCTATCCGGCAGTGAATTCGGCGGCCGCGCGGGTGTACGAGACGGAGATTTTCTGAGCTGCCTATCCGGCAGTGAATATGGTGCGCGAGCTCCACGCCCGCTACCCGCATTTCTGAGCTGCCTATCCGGCAGTGAATGCGCACCGGGGCGTCAGGGTCGCCCGCGATCACTTTCTGAGCTGCCTATCCGGCAGTGAATTGCGGCGCGGTCTCGGCGGTGTGCATGACGAGTTTCTGAGCTGCCTATCCGGCAGTGAATAACCTGTTGCAGGCATACACCGCCGGCCCCAATTTCTGAGCTGCCTATCCGGCAGTGAATGCCCATGCCCGCGTCGGCATGCGGCTGCCGCGTTTCTGAGCTGCCTATCCGGCAGTGAATGACCATGCGCGTATCGGTGTGGCGCCAATCCTTTTCTGAGCTGCCTATCCGGCAGTGAATAGCAGCGGGATCGTCGGCGATCTTGACCGGCTTTTCTGAGCTGCCTATCCGGCAGTGAATGCGGCGTCGTCGGGCTGGGCGCCGGAGTTCCTTTTCTGAGCTGCCTATCCGGCAGTGAATGGCCACGCCGACCGGCTGAGATGGGTCGGGAATTTCTGAGCT
>JAGRHQ010000400.1 GCA_020444905.1 Candidatus Competibacteraceae bacterium | reverse complement strand
AAGCACACGGTGCAGATCTGGCTTTCCTGGCAGCAACGCGCCAGTGGCGGTCACGATGCGGCGGTTTGTATCAACGCCCTACTGGTGTTGATCGCCGAGCCGCAGGTCGGCTTACGGCCGGGGCGAATCGAGCCGCGTGCCCGCAAACGCAGACCGAAACCGTTTCCGTTGCTCACCAAACCCCGAGCAGTCGTGCGAGAGGACGTTCGGCAAAACGGGCACCCGAAGAAGCAGCGTTGAATTCTTGTCAGCGATTTCTGCAATAACCCTATGATTATACAACCTCAGTGCTTATCTCAGTGCCATTCGACCCACGCCCGTATTTTGCCCACCTGCCCGATCCGCGCCGCGAGACCCAAAACAAGCTGCATAAGCTGCATGACATTTTGATGATGGTGCTGTGCGCGGTGCTGAGCGGCGTCGAGGATTGGGTGGGGATGGAAGCGTTTGCCGAGGAGAAGGAAGCCTGGTTACGGGGCTTTTTGGCCTTGCCCAACGGCATTCCCTCGCACGACACCTTGAGCGATGTCATGGGACGGATCGATCCAGGGGCGTTCCAGACGGCCTTTACCGCCTGGGCGACGGCGGCCTTGCCGGGCTTGGCCAACGAGCAGGTCTGTGTCGATGGCCAGGCGGTCCGGGGCAGTCGGAAAGGTGACGACCCTGCCGTCCATCTCGTGAGCGCGTTTGCCGGGC
>JAGRHQ010000003.1 GCA_020444905.1 Candidatus Competibacteraceae bacterium | reverse complement strand
AACACCATGAAGTCCGGCAACACCGGATCGCCATAGACCCCGCGCGTCCCGATCTGGCGCATCAGATACATGCCGAAGCAGTAACCGCCTAGGGCGAAAAAAGCCGCGTGACCCAAGGTGAGAATGCCCATGTAGCCCCAGACCAGATCGATGGACACCGCCAGCAAAGCATAGCAGAGATACTTGCCAAGCAAGGTCACAGTGTAGGCGGATAGATGCAGGGGATGCTCGGGCGGAACCAGCAAATTCAGAATAGGCACGCCGATACCGATAATTGCCAGTACGGCGAGCAGCGCCAGTCCAACGCGGTCGGAGAGCAGCCAACGAGGTAAGAGCATGGCTTAAACCTCCGCCGCGCGGCCACGTTGCGGGAACAGTCCGCGCGGGCGTTTCTGGATAAACAGGATCAGGAAGATCAGCACCAGAATCTTGGCCAACACTGCGCCAGACCAGGGTTCCAGCAGTTTGTTGGCGACGCCCAGCGACAGTCCCGCCACCATCGTGCCCCACAGATTACCGACTCCGCCGAACACCACCACCATAAACGAATCCACAATGTAGTTCTGCCCCAAATTAGGACCGACATTGGTCAATTGCGACAGGGCGACCCCGGCGACTCCGGCAATGCCGCTGCCCAGACCGAAGGTCAGCGCATCCACCCGCGCCGAACGGACGCCCATGGCCCGCGCCATCGCCCGGTTTTGCGCTACCGCCCGGACTTCCAGACCCAGCCGGGTGCGTTGCAGCGCCAGCCAGAGCAAGGTGAATACCGCGATGCAAAAGCCGACGATCACCAGCCGGTTCAGGGTGACTTCCAGTGGACCGAGCAAAATCGTGCCGCTCATCCAGTCCGGGGTCGCTACCGAACGGTTTAACGGCGAGAAAATCGAGCGCACCGCCTGTTGCAGAATCAGGCTGATGCCAAAGGTCGCCAGCAGAGTTTCCAAGGGCCGACCATAGAGAAAGCGAATCACGCCGCGTTCAATGGCGATGCCGACCAGGGCGGCGACCAGGAACGCTAATGGTACGGCGACTGGCAATGACCAGTTGACCGGCAGCCACTGCTGGGTCAGCCAGGTGGTGTAGGCGCCGATCATCATTAATTCGCCATGCGCCATATTAATCACACCCATGACCCCGAAGGTGACGGCCAAGCCAATCGCCGCCAGAATCAGCACCGAACCCAGTGACAGACCGAAGAACAAGGTTTCCGCCCAGCCCAACAGTTGCAGACGAAATTCGGTTTTGGCCAGTGCAGCTTTGGCTGCCTCGCGCACGGTGAGGTCGCTGTCTTCGGCAGCCACCCGCAGCAACGGGCCGCGAATCTCCGCTTGTGTCCAGCCGCCCAGCGCCTTGGCGGCGGGCGCACGCACGGCGGCATCGGGACTGGCTAGATCAACCAGCGCCAGCGCCGCTGTCAATAATTCCTGAATTTTCTTGTCCGGTTCTACTTCCAGCCGCGCCTTCAATCGAGAGACACCCTCGGGTTTCGGACTGCGCAGGAAGGCTTCGACCGCCGCACGACGCTGTTGGGGATCAGCGCTGGACAATCCCAGGCTGGCCAGTTGATTTTCAATCAGCGCCCGCAATCGGTTATTAGCGATAATGCGCTCCAAATCGCGCTTGGTGACAGTTCCCAGAGCTTCGCCGGTCACCGCCGCTTCGATGGGCACCTCCTCCGCCTCGTCACTCAGGCTGATGACCGCCTGGTTGCTCTTTTCCTGGTAATACAGGTTCCCAGCCGCCAAGGCATTTAAAATCGCGGCGATCCGGGGATGATCCATGTTCACCAGCGTTTCCACTAGCGTCGCTTTTTCCGAAAAACTGGCTTCGCGCAGTTGCGCAAGAACAGCGCGTAATGCTTCGTCATCGGCGGCCTGGACGGACAGTGGCGCGAACAGAGTCAACAGCATCAAGGCAAGACCGGTCAACCCAACGCGAAATGACGGGCGGGATACCATGCGGGATGTCTCTCTTGGGAGGGAAGTGGAGGGAAAATCCGCCCTGATCCTCGTTCCCCCCTTTGAAAAAGGGGGGCAGGGGGGATTTCGCAGCATCGATCAGTAGTTCTGACCAGAGCACTTCTTAGTGACGGTGTTGTAGTTGCCACAATGAATTTTGGGATCGGCCCAATCAGCAATGATGTCCTTGCTGCCCGGCAGGTAATCGGACCAGGCGTCGCCCGGCACCAGACCCTTGGTCTTCCATACCACATCAAACTGCCCGTCGGCTTGAATTTCACCGATCAGCACCGGCTTGGTCAGATGGTGATTAGGCAACATTTTGGCGACGCCGCCGGTCAGATTGGGGTACTCAATGCCCACCATCGCATCGATGACCTTGTCAGGATCAGTGGATTTCGCCTTTTCCACCGCTTTCACCCACATATTGAAGCCAATGTAATGGGCTTCCATGGGATCGTTAGTCACGCGCTTCTTGTCCTTGATGAAGGTGTGCCACTGCTTGATGAAGGCGTCGTTGGCCTTGTCCTTGACGCTCATGAAGTAGTTCCATGCGGCCAGGTGACCGACCAGCGGTTTGGTGTCAATGCCGGACAATTCTTCCTCGCCCACCGAGAAAGCGACGACCGGAATGTCGGTTGCAGAGATGCCTTGGTTGCCCAGTTCCTTGTAGAATGGCACGTTAGCGTCGCCGTTGATGGTGGAGACCACCGCGGTCTTCTTGCCCGCTGAACCGAATTTTTTGATATCGGCGACGATGGACTGCCAGTCGGAATGACCGAAAGGCGTGTAGTTAATCATAATGTCCACGTCCTTGACGCCTTTAGCTTTCAGATAGGCTTCCAGAATCTTGTTGGTGGTGCGGGGATAGACATAATCCGTGCCCGCCAGCACCCAGCGCTCTATCCCGAGATCGTTCATCAGATAATCCACTGCCGGAATCGCCTGCTGGTTCGGGGCGGCGCCGGTGTAGAACACGTTGCGAGAGGATTCCTCGCCCTCGTATTGCACGGGATAGAACAGAATACCGTTTAGCTCCTCAAAGACCGGCAGCACGGATTTGCGCGAGACCGAAGTCCAGCAACCGAACACCACATCGACCTTGTCTTTTTGCAACAACTCGCGCGCTTTTTCGGCGAACAACGGCCAGTTCGAGGCGGGGTCAACGACCACAGCTTCCAGCTTTTTGCCGAGCAGGCCGCCCTTCTTGTTCTGCTCGTCGATCAACATTAACACGGTGTCTTTGAGCGTCGTTTCGCTGATGGCCATAGTGCCGGACAGCGAATGGAGAACGCCGACCTTGATGGTGTCGGCGGCATGCGCCAGCGTAGCGCCCACTGTCAGCGCGCCGGCTAACAGCCAGGAGAGGGTTTTCGGCACGGTCTTTGTCATATTAAGCCCTTGATTAATGTTGTGGTTGGGAGTCCGCTCAGAAGCAAACTTCCTGGGTCTATATCAAGGACCATGCCATCGGGAGAATGCTGATACTTACTGGCCAGTTAGCGGATTCTAATCATCGGATAGCGGCGGTGGAAGCGCCAAATCAGGGCATTGCGCCGCAATATGGTGCAAAACCAGATGCTGATCCTGGTGCGAAGCGCGAAAAGAGGGCGTTATATGGGATTTCTCTTTTAGGGTTCATCGAAATAAGCCGAGAAATAAGGCCGGATTTCCTTAAGCATGTGTTCAGCGATCAGTGGCACCATAGTGGCGAAACAATCTAGGCTCATCAGAGCATTGATGTCCGCGTCCTCGGTCGCCGCCTCGCGCAGGCGCTGTACGAAATCCCGGTTTACAATTGCCACTTCCGCATAAATGCCCGCCAGTCCCTTCAGGCCGAATTTCATGGGTTTGGTTTCGCCAAAGCGCAAGTATTGGGCGAGGAGGAACATGGAAACGGCGCGAAACACAGTTTCAGCCAGAGTCGCAAAAGGAAGATGCATTTGCACCATGGGTTTCAAGGGTTCCATGACCGGACAACCGCTGGTGGTCATCACGACGCCCAACAACGAACTCAGGCCCTGTTGAAGCGCAGTGTCCTTTAGATAAGTGCGCTCGGCAGTGGTTACAATGACCCGTACTTCCTCATAGGAAACCCGATGAGCGAATTGCTCAGCGACATCAACGAAGTTCAGCGCGACCGGGCAAAAGCGGTGACGGCTGGAATCGAGGGGACAATTGATACATTGGTTATGGGTCAACAACGCCCAAGGCGGCGGCGAGTCGCGGGGTTGCGTGATTAAATTGAGCGTCTTAGCGTTGAGGAGCAATTCGAAGCTTTGCTCGTCGCTACCCGGGAAAATGTACGTGTAGGTAATTTTAAGGGGAGTGTCCATGAATGGTCTCGCTCTCACAAGGCGCAAGCTGTTCTTGTTGCGCACAATCAAAACCGGCATGACCCACCGGCTTCCCTTCCCGATCAGTGGCCCACACCTCCACCGCTACTTCAGGCGGCAGGATAGCACGGGCTTGATTGTGGGCCATGATACAAATGCGTTCGCCCAGCGGCAATCCAGCGGAATGCGCCAAAGTCAGCGCTCGTTGGCTCGTGTTAGCAGTTCGTATCGCTTCCTGTAATTGAGGATCCGCTCCCAGCGCCGCTGCTTCCACAGCCAGCAAGGGCAAGTCGACGCTGGAGTGGCGGCTGTGTAGATCCAGATGCCCCGCCGCCAGCTTGCTAATCTTGCCGAAGCCGCCGACCAAGCTGAGTCGGGGGATCGGCGCTCGCCGCAGATGCTTCAACACCGCCCCGGCAAAATCGCCCATCTCAATCAACGCGATGTCCGGCAAGCCATAATATTGCCGAATGGTCTGCTCGCTGGTAGCCCCAGTGCAGGCGGCGATGTGGGTAAGGCCGTTGGCGCGGGCGACTTCAATGGCTTGCTGAATCGACGCAATGTAGGCGGAACAGGAGAATGGCCGGACGATGCCGGTCGTACCCAAAATGGAGAGTCCCCCGACAACGCCAAGCCGGGGATTAAGCGTTTTCCGCGCCAGTTCCTCGCCATGCTCCACGCCAATCGTCACTGCAAAGCCGCCGCGATAACTCTGTTCAGCCGCTAAGCAAGTCAAATGTTCGGTGATCATCCGGCGCGGCGTAGGATTAATAGCCGGTTTGCCGACCGGGATGGGTAAACCCGGCAAGGTCACAGTCCCAACGCCCGGTCCCGCATAGAACTTCACGCCTGCTTGCTCATGCAACGCAACCTGAGCAAAGATCAAGGCGCCATGCGTGACATCGGGATCATCGCCGGCGTCCTTAACCACCGCCGCCTCAGCACCCTGGGGAGTCAGCCGACAGTATTCCACTGGGAACCACGCCCGTTGGCCGCGCGGCAGAGTGATCTCGATCTGATCAAGGTCAAGGCCGGTCAATAGTCGACAGGCTGCCGCCAAGCTGGCCGCAGTTGCACAAGCCCCGGTGGTGTAACCGTAGCGGAGAGGATGAGGCGTTTCAGGAGTTTCGGGACGCATGATGCAAGGTTAAAGGCAAAAGACGCAAGGTGAAAGATGAAAGACTATAATCTTTAGCCTTTCACCTTTAGCCTCTTCCTTTATGACCATCTCTGCAAGCTGTCCCGCCCTGCTGCTCAGCGCTCCCGCTTCCGGTCAGGGCAAAACCACCGTGACCGCGGGTCTGGCGCGTTACCATCGCGACCGGGGCCGCACCGTGCGCGTGTTTAAAACCGGCCCGGATTTTCTCGACCCGATGATTTTGGAACGGGCTTCCGGTCAACCGGTCTATCAGCTCGATTTGTGGATGGTCGGCGAGCGCGACTGCAAAGCGTTACTCTACCAGGCCGCGCAGGAAGCCGATTTGATCCTGATCGAAGGCGTGATGGGTTTGTTCGACGGCACGCCCTCCAGCGCCGACCTCGCTGAACTGTTCGGCGTTCCCGTCCTGGCCCTGATCAACGCCCACGCCATGGCGCAAACCTTTGGCGCGGTCGCTCACGGCTTGGCGCATTACCGTCCGAGCCTGCCGTTCGCTGGGGTGCTGGCCAATCGCGTCGCGGGGCCGGGCCATGCCGAACTGCTGGCGGAAAGCCTGCCGCCTGAGACCCGTTATTATGGCGGGTTGCCGCGCGATGGCGAAATCACCCTGCCAGACCGACATCTGGGTTTGGTGCAGGCGGCGGAAATTGCGGACCTGGAAACCCGGCTGAATGCCGTTGCTGCGCTGATCGCCGAAACCGGCTTGGCTGAATTGCCGCCGCTGGTGGCCTTCCCCGCTATGCACAGAGAACCGCCGCCGCCCCTGTTGAAAGGCGTGCGGATCGGCATCGCCCGCGACATGGCGTTTGCTTTTCTCTACCCGGCTAATCTGGACACGCTGCGGGCGTTGGGGGCGGAATTGTTCTTCTTCTCGCCGTTGACCGATGCTGATCTGCCAGAGGTCGATGCGGTTTACCTACCCGGCGGCTACCCGGAACTGCATCTGGATACGCTGGCCAGCAACGAACCGATGCGGGCGGCCTTGCGCCAGCATCACGCCTCTAGCAAACCGATTTATGCCGAATGCGGCGGCCTGCTCTACACCCTGGAGTCGTTGACGGATAAAGAGGGCTACCGCGCATCCATGTTGGGTTTACTGCCCGGTCAGGCGGTGATGCAACCCAAACTGGCGGGATTGGGGATGCAGTCCGTGCAATTACCGGAAGGGGAACTGCGCGGTCATACTTTCCATCACTCCAAACTGGAAACGCCGTTGACACCGCTCACACAGGGGCACCGCCAGCGCAATGGCCAGCCAGGCGAGGCGGTCTATCGGGTGGGACGGTTGACCGCATCGTACCTGCATCTTTACTTTGCCAGTCATCCGGAAGCGGCGGCTCGTTTGTTCCTGCCCTGATCAAGCCACGTCAAACCGCTCAAAAGTCATGGTGAACTGACCGCGACCGTGGGTCATGCCGCGTAGATCGGTGATGTAGCCCAGCAACCGGTCCAGCGCGCAATCGCAATGGATAATGGTCATCTCCCCCAGACTGGTGGTGTCCCGAATGACCGCCCGGCGGGATTGCAAATCGCCCATGACCGTCCCTACATCGCTTTCCGGAACCACCACCTCGGTGGCCATGATGGGCCGCAGCACCAACCCGCCTGCTCGAATCAATGCTTTTCGCACCGCCTCCGCGACGGCAATGCGCACCGCTTGCGGGCTGGAGAGCGCGCCAAACAGCTCCACATCCAGCACTCGCACCGCCAAGTCTTGCAAGATTGCTCCTGTCATCGGCCCGTTGGCTACTGCGTCCTCGACGCCACCGGAAATCGCCTCCTGCTGCGCCGGACTGAGTTGAGCGCCCTCCGGTCGCACTACCGGTTCAACGCTTACGGTCGAATCCGCCCCGCGCGGCAAGGGCGCGACCGCGACCCGCGCCCAGGCTTTCATTTCCAGCTTTTTGCCATCCGGCTGTTCAATCACCCGATGAAACAGGCTATCGGCTTCGGTGGTGTGTTCAATGGTCTCGCGGGTCACCACATCGGGATTGCCGACGCGGATGTTGACATTAAACTCGCGGCGCAAGCGTTCGCCAGCGATCTGCAAATGCAACTCACCCATGCCGCGCAATACCCGCTGCCCCGTTTCCTGGTCCTCTTCGACGCGCAGAGTAGGGTCTTCCTGTTGCAGCTTGTCCAGGGCCTCCAGCAACTTTTGCTCATCGGCGCTGGATTGCGGTTCAATCGCCAGTCCCAACACTGGTTCACGTGCTTCGATGCGCTCCAGCCACAGCGGATGATCCGGCGCACACAAAGTATCGCCCGTCGTCGCCCAGCGCAGACCCGCGATAAGGACGATCTGCCCGGCAGTCGCCTGGTCCAGCCGGGTCTTGTGATTGGCGTCCACCTCGAACAGCCGCGCCGCGCGCTCATGACGCACCGTTCCCCCCAGGCCGGGAATCGCTACTTCATCGCCCGGCTTCAGCACTCCGCGATAGAGCCGGGCAAAGACGTGACGACGACCTTCCCACATCTGGACTTTGAAGGCTAGCGCCGCCAGCGGTCCATCGGCGGCCATTTCAATCCACTCCTCACCGCCATCCGGTCGATGGGCCAGACTGGGTGGGCGTTCGGTCGGGGCGGGTAATAAGCGCAATACGCTATCCATGACCGGCTGCACTCCTTGGTTGCGCAGGGCGCTGCCGGCGAAACAGGGAAACGCCTTGCCGGCCAAGGCCGCCAACCGCAGCGCCCCCCAAACCGCTTCCGGTTCCGGTTCCTGTTCGGTTAGCACCAATTCAGCCAAGGCTTCATCCATCTCCGCCGCCGCCAGTAACAGACTTTCCCGCCAGCGCCGCATTTGCTCCCAGGCGGCTTCATCGCAGGGCGTGATGTCCACCTGCTCTCCACGCTCGCCGGTGAAACGCCACCGTGTTTTATCGATCAGGTGGATGACCGTACCGTCATTATTCGGCGACGGTACGGTCACCGCGACCGGTTCCGCATCCAGGCGTTCGCGCACCGTGGTTAGCGCCCGGCCAAAATCAGCGCCGGGCCGATCCAGTTTGTTGATGAAAAACAGCGCGGGCAATCCAAATCGGGCGCGTTGCCGCCAGACGGTCTCGGTTTGCGGCTCGACCCCGCGCACCCCATCCAGCACGATTACACAGCCATCCAGGACGCGCATCGAGCGCTCGACCTCGATGGTGAAATCGACATGACCAGGGGTATCGATCAGTTGAATCAGATGCTCCCGCCAGGGCAGGCGGGTCACCGCGGCGGTAATGGTGATCCCATGCGCTTGTTCCTCGGCTAGATAATCCATGTGGGCAGCCCCCTCATGGACCTCGCCGATTTTGTGGGAAACGCCGGCGTAATACAGCATGCGCTCGGTCAGGGTGGTCTTGCCAGCATCCACATGCGCGGCGATGCCGATATTGCGCACTCGCGCAAGGTCTGGAGCGTTGGACATGGGAATTCCCGTTTAAACAATGCGCCGGCATTCCAGATAAAATCGCTTCTCATCCGCTTCGCCCATCGAAAAGGTCTTTCTGGGCAGCGCGCCATCCCGGATCACGGTGCGGAAAAAATCCGCCTTGGCCAGGGCCGGCAGATAGAAACCCAGATTACCGGGTTGCGCGCCCAACTGTTCCAGAGTGTCCTCACCGTGGATGTAGTCAATCCGGGCGTCAGGCCGATTTTCCAGATATTGATCAAGAAAGGCTTGCAAACTGGCCACGGGCAAGGTGAGTCGTGGCCGCTCAATCATCAGAACGCCATGATGATTATGGCTGGTGAAAGCGATAGCGTGGCTATCAGGCCGCTGTTGTTCTTGCCATGCCTGTTGTGCTGCGCTCCATGATGGGTGATCCATGACCGTCAGCGTCGAACCCTGTTTAGCGCAGAAAGCCGCCATCGTTCCCAACAGGTGGTCTGGATTAATGTTAAATGCAACGCGATGAATCGCTTCGAACTCCAGCCCTTCGTCATGCAGATTCACCAGTTCCACCAGCGCATGACGGGCCGGATGATCCATGATGGCTGCCGGATCAGGCGCAGCGCGCTTGAGGTTTTCCCAGATCGTCTTGGCGGTGGCGAAGGAATGATTGCCATCGCCCATCGCGTACAGCATCACCGGTTCATCCACCACGCCATAGCGGTCATTGAATGCCGCTGGATTCGCCAACCGCGCCAACTGCTCGACGACCCATTGAATCCCCATTGGATGATTCAGCCGCCCACCACGCACCCGACCGCTATCCAGCATCAATGGAACGTCATAGAGCATTTCCAGTGGCTCGGCGAACAACGGTTCAATAACGCTGCGTTCGGGATCGTCGATCAGCACCATGACATGCGGCAGTTCCAGCGGCGCATGTTCACGCACCCGCACACGCGGCGGCAGACGCTCTAGAATGGTGCCCTCGGTAGGGCGAATCAGGGTCTTGGCGCCGGGAGTGAAGTCGTAATGCTCCAAATCCAGGGCGGCGATCAATCCTCGGCGGGTCCGGCCATGAGCCGTCTCGCGTTCAATGCGCACCATTCCCGGCGTTTGAGGCTCCAACACGCCCTCAGCCAGATAGCGGCGCATGGTTTCGTGAATGGCCTCAATCCGTTGCGCCTCGTCGGATGCGCCCAGATAAACCTCCGGCAGAATCAACCGTAAGGTCGAAGGCGCTTTGCCAACCAGCGCTTCAACTTGCGCCCAGTAATCCGGTTGCGAGGTGTATTGATCGCAGGCCACCACCGCCCACTGGGCGAGATCCACATCCGCACGGGGTAGCAGCAACCTGGGAACCTGGAGACCGATGGGTGTGAAATTCATGGATGGAGCCTCTTTAATCAACTCAATTGATATTCCAGGATCGGTGTTCCAGCACCGGAAACTGCTGGCGAACGCTTTGCAGAAACGCCTGATCCAGTTTGCCCAACGCTACGCCCGGCCCTCCGCATAACCGGTCGAGAATCAACCCCCAGGGATCGGCAATCAGACTGTCACCGAAGGTTTCACGGCCATTGCCATGCCGACCGCCCTGCGCCGATGCAATAACATAGCACTGATTTTCAATGGCCCGCGCGCGCAGCAAGACTTCCCAATGAGCGGCGCCGGTTGCGGCGGTGAACGCAGCGGGTAAAGCCAAAATATCCATACCCTGCGCAGACAGGGCGCGAAATTGCTCAGGAAAGCGTAAATCATAGCAGACCGCCAAACCCAGCCGGCCAAACGGCGTATCAGCAACCACATAGCGATCGCCTGGTTCAATCGTGGCTGATTCCGCATACCGCTCGGTACTGTCGGGCACTTGCACATCGAACAGATGAACCTTGTCGTAACGGGCGACCTGACGACCTTGGTTATCGAACAGCAGGCAAGCGGCCCGCACCCGTTGATCATCGCCGCTGACTTGCAACGGAATTGTTCCACCCACCAGCCAAAGGCGATGACGCGCGGCCTGTTCCGCAAGAAAAGCCTGGATCGGTCCATCGCCTTCTACTTCCCGCACCGTCAGCTTGTCGCTTTCCCGGCGGCCCATCAGGGCAAAATTTTCCGGCAATACCGCCAACCGTGCGCCGCGCCGCGCCGCTTCCGCCAGTAAATCGGCAGCCGCCGCCAGATTCGTGGAAACCTCCGCTTCGGAAACCATTTGAATAGCAGCCAGGATGGACATGGGCGATCACCTTGTTTCGTTATCACTCGCAAACCCCTGCGGGGATAGGGAGGGCGGTGTTTCTATGGGTAACGGCTCCAGCACGGGATCATCCCACGAGCCCGATAATCGGTACTGATAACGGGTTACCTGCTCAATACCCTTTTGCAACAATCGTTCAGCGACGAACATTGCCGCGCCAGCCACCGGTCCGCCCACAATCGCGCCCGCAATCGGTAGCGCACCGCCCAGTTGGGGCGTGACCGTGATCTGTTGATCATAATCCCGATTTTTCAAATCCACCCGGCCCTGGATTTTTATCCGCGCCGCTGGTGCTTCAATGTTCAGGTTATCGGTATGCGCCTGCCCCTGTTCGAAAGTAAATTCGCCACTGATCCGGTCGAAACTGGTGCCTGGCTGAAATAGATCGCTGAAGTCCAGGTTCAGGCGGCGATTGAGATTCTGGACGCTGAACAAACCAATCATGCGGCCCAGCCCAGGGTTGATTTCCAACAGTTGGCCAGGACCGACCTCGAAATTCAGCGTACCGGAAATCCGGTCCAGCGCGAAATCCGGCAACGCCGCCGCCCATTCGGCGTCCAGTTGCGCCTGGGTTTGACCACGGGCGATACCGGACTCCGGGTAGCCGAATGCTGCCAGACTTTCACCTAGCGCTGGACTGTGCAGCGCGACCTTGATCCGGGATGCCTGGTGGCCGCCGTTCCACCACCATGCGCCATCGGCGTCAATCTGCTGTTGTTCGGAATGCAATTCAATTCCCGATAACTGGATGCCATCAGGACGTGGTATGGCCGCCAGCCGCAACCGCCCCAGATGCTGATCGTCCATCTGTAAATTGGCGACCGTCAACGCCAGTGGCGGCAGTTGGCAGGGGTTTATGGTGGATTTCCGTCTGCCCTGCGAGGAGACGCCATCTGTAGCGCGCTGGATCTGCAAGCGCTGTAATGCGACATTGATGGGACGCGCTGGAGTGGGTTGGTCTGGCAGGGTCGCCTGCCCGGACAAAGCCGCACTGTTGAGTTCAATCTGCAATTCCCTGGATGAACGGCGGGCATGGATCGTCATTTCCCTGAAAGACTGACCGGCGACCATGAACGCATCAATCTGCGCATCCAGACTGCGCACCAGCGCGAATGCGTTGGGTGTGAATTCCTGAGCACTTGGCCGTTCGCACGGATTGTTCCGAAATCCCCCCCGACCCACCTTTGCCAAAGAGGGGGGGCGAACGCCTGTATTGCTGCGATTTTCCGGTGGGTTGAAAGAGGGCGTTTTAGCCGGAGCGGCCCAAGACCAGCGTGGCAACTTAGCGGTGATCGCTAGACCGGATTCACTGGGAAGTTGCGCAGCGCCAGCGCCAATCCGCAACTCACCCCGTTCAAACTGGGGCGTATCCAGCAGGCCGCTTAACTCCAGCGCTGCTCGCACCTTAGGTTCGTACTCCAGCGCCACGCCCCAGCGGTTCTGATCGGTCGGTTGCACGGTGATTCGCAGAGGACGGGGCTCGCTCGCCGTCTTGCCCAGTGGCGAAGGCCAGTCGATAGCGACTCCACGCAAATCCGAACTCAACTCCAGGGAGAATGCAGACTCTTGTTCCCGGCGATGGGTCGGAACCGCCAGCACGGCTTTCCAGTCGCTGGCGCCGGTGATTTGAGATTCCAGATCCGCTGCGGCAGACGGACCGATCAGCGCCGGCAATCCCAGCTTTCCCAACACTTGCGTTCGCAGTTCACGACGCCCCTCACGGTCCGCCAGATCCAGATCGAACCGGATCGCTTCGCCGCGCCACAATGCCTGGACATTTCGGGCTTCCAGACCGCTTTCTGTAAAACGCGCCTCACCGTGTAATCGACTCAGTTCAACTTTCCAGGCGGGTAAACTGACATCATTGTCCAGTAATCCCACGCGCCCCCGCGTCTGACTTGGGCGTCCATCGGTTGGCAGGGTCAATTCGAGATCGAGCGTACTGGCGCCGCTGATTTGCAAATCTGGCAGATCCTCGTTCAGTTCATGACCGAAAGGACTTTCCTGAAGCGCCCGCCACATACTGGCGCCGGGACCCTTGACTTGTCCTTTAACCGCTACGACAACTCGGGAAAGATCATCAATCCGGGTTGTGGTTTTCTGTAGCTCGCCATCCAGTAATCGACCGCTGCGGGCTTCGACGGTCAGTCCCCGGTTGCGGAAGCGCACCTCAGCCCGCAGCCGTTCCAGGCGCGGCCAACCCGGCGCATAGTCCAGTACGGCGTCTTCAACCTGAAAACCGGTTTCAAACAGTCCTTCATCCTGATCAAAGGGAAAGGCGGCGGGCGGTCCTCGAAAAACCAGATCGCCGGTCGCGACCCGGCCATCGATCAGCGCCCGATCCAGCCAGGCGACGCCTTTTGGCGGAATCACCGCGACTGGCAGATAACGCCAGGCTTGTTTGACGTGTACGTCGTGATAATGGCCCTGGATATTCAACAACGGTTTGCCCGTATCGGGAACGGTGACGCTGCCCCAAAACTGGCCATTGAGATCGGCATTAGCCAATTGGAGGCTGGCGCTTTCCACCTGTAGACCTTCGGCGGAACGACGCCAGTCGACGGTTCCGCTGAGGGTATCGAGAGTAATAGGCGCACGCAGCAGGCCCGCGGTGTCCACCTGAATCGTGCGGCAGTTCAGCTCAATCCGGCCCTGCTCTGGAGTGAGCGTCAGCCGTCCGGCGATGTTGTCGAAGCCGGGCAGTCCGTGGGTTGAACTCACGTTTATCCCTTGCAGAACGGCAGTTATCCGGTAGGCTCCAGTGGCCGGTTCGCGGCGTAGCGTGATTTCTGGCAACTCGCCTTGCGGGTTGAGCGGCGTCAGCCATTGACGGGCCGATTCGTTTAACCAGGGCATCACCCAGGTCAAGGCGTTCTCCGCTCGCAGGCGCCGAATGACTACTTGCCATCCAGTCCTATTCTGCATGGCCTCGAACTCGGTAGGAGTGAACGCCTGACCGGCCTGATCCTCGAAATGGATTTTTCCCTGCAATCGCCAGTTTCTTTCAGCCGTCGCCTCCTTGGTGGGCGTCTGTTCGACAGTCAACTCCAGTTGTTTACCAAACTTCACCGGCAAATCGGCGGTTACAGCTAGTCGGCGTCCGCGCGCCGTCTCCTGGAGACGCAGGTAGGGATGCAGCAGTTGCCAAGTGAAACCATCGGATCGTTGTAGAGTTAATTGTTCACCGATAATCTCCATCTGTGGCAGCTCAAACAGTCGTCGAACGACGTCCGACAGCGAGGAGTCATCCTGGTCTGAATGAGTGCGGGTATTGAATAGTCCGGGTGTTCCATCCGGTCTCTGTTCCAGCGTTAAAATACCGCCTTCCAGGCGGATGCGCCCAACGATGGGCTGCCATTCGCGCAAGGAGCGCCACAGGTTCAGGGTAATGGCCGCCTGTTTGAAGTGCGCCAGGGTCGCATCCTGCCCAGGATCGTCCAGGCTCACTCCCCGTAACCCGAGCGCCAGACGCCAGCCATCCAGGGTTGCGGTGACGGCTTCGATGCGCACCGGTATGTGCAACGCATCGCCCAGCGCGCTGGCCAGGTCATCACGATAATCATTCAGGCGCGGCAATATCCACCACTGACCGAATGCCGCCAGAAGTAGTAGCGGCAACAACAGAGTGAGCAATAGCCGACGGATCCAGCGTAAAGTCCAGCGTGTGCGGCTGGTGGGTGTAAGAAGGGTATTTCGAAAAAGCTGTCTCATGCGCGCTTCGGGACAAATTCGGCAATCAAAGAGTTTTTTGCAGAACCCTATCTCGAAATCTGCAAAAATCTGCAAAATTTTGCAAACAGTCTGGGCGGTTTGCAAATATAATGTACAATTATTGTCTAAGATTTTTTAGACAAGTCTTTTATTCATGCCGCTATTGTCGCTTATCGCCGGTCGCCGGGACGGGAAGGCAGAAACAGTTCTGACCAGTGCCGAACCTGGCAGGTCCGACATAGCAAATACGCCAGCGTGACCACATTGCCCAGCAGGAATAGAGCAATGATCCACACAACTGCCCGCCAGCGAACCGGCTCCACCAGCCACAACCAGACCGCAACAAAGAGCAGGCCAATACCCAAGTCAATCAGGGTGACGATGCCCCAGGGATCGGTGATCAAATGACGCAATCCGGCCAGCACATGGCTGTGGTTGCTGGCGATCAGAATCGCTGTCGCCAGCAGGCCCAGCAGGATTCCGCAAATAATGACGACAAAACGCAGCATGGAAATTTCCGAGGCGATGAAAGGAGCTTTTCAACAAGACCACAGCGGCGGCGGGAAGTGCGCTTATTGGCATCCTGTGAATGTTCGAGTGGTTGTCGAGTAGAGGTTGCTGATGCTCAAAATCATGATTGACCTCATGGAACAGGGTTATATCCCCGACGGGTTGATCCGCATTGGTATTCGGCACCTGTTGGGTGAGCGGTTGCGCATGGGCAAAGCAATAGGCGATGGGCAAGCGCGGGAAGCCGACGCGCTCCGGTTAGAGACTGAGTTGCACAAAAGCCTGATCGCCCGGCGCACGACCCCAGTCCATGAACAACATTACGAAGCGCCTGTCGGCTTTTTTCAGAAAATCCTGGGGCCGCGCTTGAAATATAGCGCCTGCTGGTGGCCTGATGAAGTGAAGGATCTGGAAACTGCTGAAGCCGCGATGTTGGCTTCGACCTGCGAACGCGCGGAGTTGGGCTTTGATCAGGATATTCTGGAGCTGGGCTGCGGTTGGGGATCGCTGACTTTGTGGTTGGCGGAGTTTTATCCCGATTCAAGGATCGTCGCCGTGTCCAACTCGAACTCGCAGCGGGAATTTATCGAGGCGCGCTGCCGGGAACGTGGTTTCGACAACGTGCAGGTCATTACCGCCGACATGAACGATTTTTCCACCAACCGGCGTTTCGATCGGGTGCTGTCGGTCGAGATGTTCGGACCTATACGCAACTACCAAGAATGGGTGGGGCGCATCCATGCCTGGTTGAAACTGGGCGGGAAGCTGTTCGTACATATTTGCACGCATCGCGCTTTAGCCTGTCCCTGCGAGATCGAGGGCGAGAACAACTGGATGGGACGCTACTTCTTCACCGGAGGACTGATGCCGTCCCGTGACTTGTTGCCGCGTTTCCAAGGCGACCTCCACTTGGAGGAGGATTGGCATTTCAACGGTCGCCACTATCAACGCACATTGGAAGCCTGGCGGGTGAACCAGGATCGGCATCGGGAGGAGATTCTCGGTCTATTCCGGGAAACCTATGGCGTTGATGAAGCCGAGCGCTGGTTTCAGCGCTGGCGGGTGTTCTTCATGGCCTATGCGGAACTGTTTGGTTATCGCAAGGGCGAAGAATGGGGCGTGTCGCATTACCGGTTTGGCAAGATCAAGACCGCCTGAACGGCAACATGCGGTTCAGAAAACCATCCTTGTCGAACCAGTGGTGCTTGAGGCCAATGCCGACATGCCAGGCGATGAATACGACGGCGGCGTAGCCCAGGACAATGTGCGCCGCCATCATCGTGGTCGCCAGCCCACCCTGTTTGCCGATGGGATTGGGCAGGTCGTACAGACCCAACAGCTTGACCCCGAATCCTCCGGCCATCACGAACAGATAGCCGCTGATGGGCAACAGGAACATGCACCAGTAGAGCCGGACTTCATTCCAGTGGGAGAACGCCTGTTCCGCCGGCGACAGGGTTGGCGCCCAGTCGGGCAGTGGCGTCGTCTTGCGCCAGATCAGCCGCGCCAACGCTAAAGCTAACAGCGCCAAACCGATAGATTTATGCCAGTTGTAGAAGTCGCCCTGGGTCAAGCTCAGCAACGTCTTGTCCCTTGCCAGGTGGGTCATGATCGCCGCGCTGACATATTGCCAGAGGAACAGGGCGACGACTGACCAATGCAGGAAGCGAGTCACCGAGCCATAGTGCGTTGCGGAATTCTTGAAGGGCATAGCGGAATCCTCGTTTACAAATCAACTTTAACCGGAAAATCTGGCGCAAGCACTGATTTTCCCAGCGGTCCGCCTGGGGCGTAAAACTGCATATTCCCATCCTCGTCGCAGGTCCAGCACTCCAGCGCCCCCTGATTGAAATACAGGGCGATTTTCTCGCTGGTCTCGCGTTTCGAGTTGCTGGACGAAATCACTTCAACGCAGATTTCCGGGGCAATGGAGCATTCATCTTCTTCCCGGACGATCTGGAAGCGTTCCGGGGAAATCCAGGCGACGTCAGCGGCTTTCGTGCCTTTAGGCGTCGCGATTGCGCATTCAGGCAAAGTTCGACCATGAGGCAGCAGGAAGCGCAGCCGATATTCGATTTCTCCCTGAAACGCCGAGTGATAAACCTTGACTGGAGACATGACCACCTGCCCGTATTCATTTAATTCAATTTTAAACGGCAGATTGCGTAGATGCGTATCCGCACAGACTTCTTGCCAGTTCATCAGAGTTCCCCGTCTATCGTCGATACAGCCGCCTTCTCCACCATCTCCTGCGCATGGGCCAGAGTATTCGCTGTCAGCTCCAGTCCGCCCAGCATCCGGGCAATTTCCGTGATCCGTTCCCCAATCTCCAGCGGCATGACCTGAGTGTGAGTGTTTTCGCCATCGGTCTGCTTTTCCACCTTGAGTTGCTGATGGGCCTGCGCCGCGACTTGTGGCAAATGGGTTACGCACAGCACCTGCCTATTGCCGCCCAGAGTGCGCAATTGCCGGCCCACGACTTCCGCCACACCGCCGCCGATGCCGGTATCCACTTCGTCGAAAATCAGCGTCGGGATGCGCGCGGCGCGGGCGGTGATCACCTGAATAGCCAGGCTGATGCGCGACAATTCGCCACCGGACACGACTTTTGATAAGGGCCGCAAGGGTTGACCTGGATTGGCGCTGACCAGAAACTCCACCGTCTCCATGCCGCTTACTGTGGGTTTTTCCAGTCGCTCCAGCGTGATGCTGAAACGTCCCCCCGGCATCCCCAGGCCGGGCAAAGCCTGCGAAACCCGCTCCCCAAGCTCCCGTGCCGCCGCTGCCCGCCGCTCGCTCAATCGGTCGGCAGATTCCTGATAAGTGACCCGCGCCGCTTTCACCGCTTGCTGTAGCTCATCCAGCCGGGTTTCGCTATGCTCCAACCCATCTAGTTCGGTCTCGAACCGCGCCCGTAACGCGGGTAACTCCCCGGCATCGATGCGATGCTTGCGTGCGAGTTGGTGGGCGGCATTTAACCGTTGGTCAATTTGCGCCAAATGCCCAGGATCGAGGTCCAGGGCCTGGACGTAACTGCGCAATTCACTGCTGGCCTCCTGCACCTGGATTAAAGCGGCATTCAACAGTTCGCCCACCGGAGCGAGTCGATCATCCAGCCGATTCAGCGTTTCCAGCTCCCGCAAACTCTGATTCAGCCGGTCGGCGACCGCATTCTCATCGCTTTCACTCAACCAGATCAGCAGACGCTGGCCGGTCTCCAGCAACTGACTGGCGTGAGCTAACCGTTTCTGCTCGGCTTCCAGTTCCGCCACCTCGCCCTCGGCCAGATTCAGCGCTGCCAGCTCCCGCAGGTGATAACGCAGAATATCCAGCCGGGCGTCGCGCTCCTGACTGGCTTGGCGCAAATCGCGCCATTCCTGGCGCAACCGGCTCCAGCTTCGGTAACGCTCTGCAACTTCGGTGACTAAATTCGTATTGTCCGCGTAGTCGTCCAGCAATTGCCGCTGCGCTTCGCGCCGCAGCAGCGACTGGTGTTCATGCTGGCCGTGGATATCTACCAGACGCTCGCCCAGCTCCCGCAACGCCTGGGCCGGTTGCGGAACGCCATTGATGTAGTTGCGGGAACGGCCATTGCGAGCCACGACCCGGCGCAGATGGCATTCCCCGGCATCGCTCAGATCGCGCTCCGTCAGCCAGGCCCGCGCTGTTGGCAGGGCGTCAAGGTCGAACGCCGCGCTGATGTCCGTCCGCTCTGCGCCATGCCGGATTACGCCGCTGTCGGCCCGGTCGCCTAGCAATAAACCAATGGCGTCGACCAGAATGGATTTACCGGCTCCGGTTTCACCGGTTACAGCGGTCATGCCCGCCGCCAGTTCCAGCTCCAGTTCCTCAACAATAGCGAAATCGCGAATGCGCAACTGGGTCAGCATGACGGCAAGTTCAGATGAACGGCGACGCTTCCGGACTCAGGCCCCAGCGCAGCTTGGCCCGCAGCAGCTTGAAATAGTCATGGTTAACCGGATGCAGCAGCCTGACCTTATGCGCCTTCTTGCGAATCACTACGCGGTCGCCGGGTTCAATCGCCAGACTGACCTGCCCATCGCAGGTAATTTGCGATTGGGTGGTGGTGGCCGCGTTGAGTACGACTTCGATGCTGCTGTCGGCGCTAACCACGATCGGGCGATGCGTCAGGGTATGTGGGCAAATCGGCACTAACACCACCGCTTCCAGACCGGGATAGATGATCGGCCCGCCGCCCGCCAGCGCGTAGGCGGTGGAGCCGGTCGGGGTGGAAATAATCAGTCCGTCAGCGTGGTAGGCATTCAGAAAACGGCTGTCGAGAAAGGTGTCCACTTCGATCATGCGCGCCACTTCGCACTTGTGAACGACCACATCATTCAGCGCATCGGCTTCGCCGGTCACCTGACCGTTGCGCAATACCTGAGCATGCAGGATTAAACGACGCGCTTCACGGAATTCGCCGTTCAGCACTTCATCCAGCCGATGTGGAAGTTCGCCCGGCGACACATCGGCCAGAAAGCCCAGCCGGCCCAAGTTAATGCCCAGGATCGGCGTTTCGTAATCGACCAGCGAACGGGCGGCGTTCAGCATGGTGCCGTCGCCGCCCATGACAATGACCAAATCGCATTGTTCGCCAATTGCTTCCCGGCTAGCGACCTCCAGATCGTGATTGGGAATCAAACGGGCCGAACTGTCATCGAGCAGCACCCGCAGTTGGCGCTGTCGCTGCAGATGAGCAGCGATTTGATGGAGGGTGCCGGCAACATTTGGATCGCCGAATTTGCCAATCAGGCCAATGGTGTGGAAAACCGGAGTGGAGGACATGATTCCGTACTGAGATGGTGAATGCGAACAACTTATCATTTTAGGCGAAAACGCGCCAATTCGCCGAAGCTTCGGCTGGATCGCCGAGCCTCTCAATTTCCAGCGAGAGGCGGCGCTTGATTAAAGCGACAAAAAAAGTCGGAATTTTCCCCAAAAACTTGCTAATGTTATAATGATAACTTGAAGCTTACGAACTAGGCAGCGGCTTCTCTCAGGGTGTTGTAAAGAAAATCCCGCATGATTTTCAAGGATTGGGGAAATCGCCTTTTGATTACTACGAATGCCTTTAAAGAGTAACTAATGGATTGTAACCATGCGCACTAATCTTCCCGTCACTAATAAAGAACATATTCTCGAAGAGAACGCCACTCTGGTTTCCACTACTGACCTTAAGAGCCGGATTACTTACGCTAATCCAGCTTTTATCGAGATTAGTGGTTTTAGCGAAGAGGAGCTTATCGGCGCGCCGCACAACCTTGTGCGCCATCCAGACATGCCGCCGGAAGCGTTTGCCGATTTGTGGGCGACCATTCAAACGGGACGGTCATGGACCGCACTGGTCAAAAATCGCTGCAAGAACGGGGATTATTACTGGGTAAAAGCCAATGTGACCCCCATCATCGAACAAGGTAAGCCCGTAGGTTACATGTCCGTCCGCGTCAAGCCCACCCGTGACGAAATTACCGCAGCCAGCGCGCTCTACCAGGATATACGAAGCGGTCAAAGCCGTTACGGCCTACGTAATGGCCTGGTCATCCGTAAGGGTCTGCTGGGCAAGTTGAATTTCTGGAAGAGCATCGGCATCAATGCGCGAATCTGGATCGCGATGCTGTTGATGGTGGCTGCGATCATCGGGATTCGATCCGTCAGCCTGCTTTGGCTGCAAGCCGACTCCCCGGTGACCGGCTTCGATTGGCGCCAACTCCTGATGCTGATTGTGACCTGTATGGGCGTAGGAGGACTACTCGGCGCCTGGTTGTCGCGCACGCTGATTCGACCCCTGGAGGCTATCCTGGATTTTGCCCGGCGCATCGCCAGCGGCGACTTGGGCGGACGCATAAGCACGACTCGTAGCGATGAAATCGGGCGCATCCTACGAGTTCTCAATCAAACTAATGTCAATCTCCTGGGGATTGTGGGGGATGTCCGCTCCCAGGCGCAGGAGATCCACAGCGAAATTGAACAAATCTCTTCTGGCATCAGCGAATTGTCCGCCCGAACGGAGTCTCAGGCCTCCAGCCTTGAAGAGACCGCTGCCAGTATGGAGCAAATCCACGCCACCGTACAACAAACCGCGGATCTGGCCCAGCAAGCCAATCAACTAACGGTGAACGCCTCGACGGTCGCCGAGCGTAGTGGAAAAGTTGTCGGCCAAGTTGCCGCCAATATGGCTGATATTGACGCCAGCTCCAAAAAAATCGCGGATATTATCAGCGTGATTGACGATATCGCTTTTCAAACCAACATCCTGGCGTTGAATGCGGCGGTCGAGGCGGCCCGCGCCGGGGAACAGGGCCGGGGATTTGCCGTCGTCGCTGGCGAAGTGCGCAATCTGGCGCAAAAAACCGCGTTAGCCGCTAAGGAAATCAAAACGTTGATTTCCGATTCGCTGCGTAAAGTCGAATCTGGGGCTAAACTTTCTGGCGATGCCAGCGGCACGATGGAGGAAGTCGTGGTTGCCGTTAAGCGGGTATCCACCATCATGAGCGAAATCAATCAAGCCACCCGCGAACAGGCCGCTGGCATCGGACAGATTAACGAAGCGGCCATGCAGATCGACCGCGTCACCCAGGAAAACGCGGCTTTTGCTGAAAGAATTACCGCCGCAGCCGGGCAATTGACACTTCGGGCCAACGCCCTGACAGGCGCGGTGAATGTTTTCAAGACAGCCTCGGGACAAGGCTGAGCGATCTGGCAAATACGAGGGATTATCATGACTCTGGGTAACACTGACCCTAGCAAGAATCAGTCCTTATGGGCGAGCGTGGAGCAATTTTACCCATTCACTCCCGCTCGGCGAGCAACAATCGGGTTTCGCGCAACAGAACATTGCGGCGCAGCAGCAGGCCAAGTCGGGTGCCGCCGCTTTGCCGCCAAAGAATCGCCGCCCGGATTCCCGCCAGCAGCAACGCCCGAATTCGATTGGCGTTTTCCGGGTTGTTCAGGTGAATCTGCGCGCCGCTGACCATGATGCGGCGCGACAGGGTGCTGATTGTTTGCAAATAAAGCTCCGCAAATCGGGCAATCGTGTTGCTGTGCGTAACCGGAAAATGCGCCAGATTCCGATTAATGTCCTGAATGCCTGCGCCAATCACATCCAGCAGGTCTTTGCGCCGCGCCAGGATGCGCTCCAAGCTTAGCAAGGTCAGCACGTAACGAGTTAACTCCTTGTCCCGCGGATTATGGAGCTGTTCCTCTAGCAGGCGCAGACCCGAATGAAGTCGGGTCACGCCGCCGTACACGTCCTCGCTGCTGGAGGAATCCACCTGGAGCAGACTGCTCATACAGGTCTCGAAAATGTCGGCGTCGACTTGACCCCGTTGCGCAACGTTGCGCACGAGATCAACGGCTTGCATCACGCCAGCCAAGGCGATGACGCGATCATGGTCGGTTCTGGGCATAAGTTTCGATGATGAGTTGCAAAGAGAACGCGATCAATTGTAGCCGGTCTCGATGATTCCGCCGCCCAGGCATTCCTCATTCCGATAAAATACCACCGACTGCCCCGGAGTGATCGCCCGTTGCGGTTCGGTGAAACAGACCTCGGCACGGTCTTTCTCCAACGTTTCCAGCACACAAAGCTGATCCGGCTGACGGTAGCGAATTTTAGCCATGCAGGCGAGCGGCAGGGTGGGCGGCTCGCTGGCGATCCAGTGCAGTGGCGAAGCGCGCAACCGGCGATGAAACAAAGCCGGATGATTGTGACCCTGAGCAACGATCAGGATGTTGTGTTCCAAATCCTTTTCCGCTACATACCACGGTTCGCCGCTGCCCTGACGTTGTCCACCGATTCTTAATCCCTGGCGCTGACCGATGGTGTGAAACATCAGGCCGGCATGTTCGCCGATCGGTCGACCATCCACCGTCTGAATCGGCCCTGGTTGGGCGGGCAAATAACGGTTCAGAAATTCCCGGAACCGGCGCTCGCCAATGAAGCAGATGCCGGTGCTATCTTTTTTGGCGTGAGTGACCAGTCCGGCGACCGCAGCGCGTTCCCGCACTTCGGATTTCAACAGATCGCCGACCGGAAACCAGGCGCTGGCCAATTGCTGCTGATCGAGTCCGTAGAGGAAATAGCTTTGATCCTTACCTGGATCGCGACCCTTGAGCAGGCGCTGACCACCGTCCTGTTCGATGCGCCGAACATAGTGGCCAGTGGCGATGGCATCTGCGCCCAAGTGACGGGCATGGTTAAGAAAAGCCCGAAATTTGATTTCGGTGTTGCACAGAATATCCGGGTTCGGGGTCCGGCCTCGGCGATATTCCTCAAGGAAGTAGCGAAACACCCGCTCCTGATATTCAGCGGTGAAGTTGACCGTGTGCAGCGGGATGCTCAGAGTTTCGCACACGGCCTGGGCGTCGTCCAAGTCCTCAGCGGCGGCGCAATAACCCGCTTCAAAGGAGTCCTCCCAGTTTTTCATGAATACGCCGTGGACTTCGTATCCCTGTTCAACGAGCAACAGGGCGGCTACCGAAGAATCCACTCCGCCGGACAAACCGACGATGATCCGGGTTTTAGACATGGGAAGGAGAGAATCAGCTTCTCCGCCAGGACGGGCAAGACGCCCGTCCCACCGAGTTCAGCGCATCATGATTTGCCCGGCGGCAGGCTTTCCTTAACCAGCTTGTCAAATTCAGCCTTGAAGCGTCCCATCATATCGCCCAGCGCTTTAGTGTCTTCCACGAACTTCTGATTCAGACTGGAGATCGTCTCGGCCTGACTGGTCAGAAAAGTCTGTAAACTGGCCGGATCGCTGATCTCGGCGGCGGCTTTCATCCGCGTCATAGCCATATCGACATACGATTGCAAAGCGCTCATCTGGAAATTGACCAGCGCTTCCAGATTGGCGGCGGATAACTTGTTGGCTTTGATGACGGGACTCAGAAAATTTTGATACTGCTCGGACATTTTGGCCAACATATCGTTACTCATCTTGATTCTCCCAGGAATTGTCGATCACAGCGAATTGTGCGGTTGCAGCATAACGCGATTTTTGTTGCAGTGCAATATACCACTCCGGGTTTTCGTCATGCGAAACCGCTAAGGCCCGTCCGCTTGGCGATAACCAGACATTCGCGGATAATTGGCGCTTTCGCGAACCCGGATGCTTTTCATGTGGTTTAAAAATCTTAGCCTGTTTCGACTCATCGAGCCGTTGCCCCTGACGATTGAAGCGTTAGCGGCTCAGTTGGAGCGGCGCGCTTTTCAACCCTGTCCGAGCCATCAACCCAGCACATTCGGTTGGACGCCGCCCCTGGGCCGCAAGGCCCGCGATCATGCGCATGCTGTGGCGGGACGCTGGTTGATTTGTCTGCGCACCGAGGAAAAGGTTTTGCCCCCGATCGTGGTGAATCAGGCGCTGGCGGAACGCATCGCTTTGATTGAAGACGAACAGCGGCGACCCGTGCGGCGGCGGGAAAAACTGGATCTGCGTGATCAACTGGTTCAGGAACTGCTGCCGCGCGCCCTTACCCGTAGCCGGTTCAGTTATGCTTACCTGGATTTGGCGGCAGGATGGTTGATCGTGGACAGCGCCAGTCCGCGCGGGGTAGAGGAAATCACCGGAACCTTGCGCGAAACGCTGGGTTCCCTGCCCATCGCGCCGCTCAAAGTCCAGCAATCGCCAGCCGCAGTAATGACTGCCTGGTTGGTGGAAAGCTCGGCGCCGAACGGATTTGCCCTGGGCGATATTTGTGAATTGCGCGAGGGGGGTGAAACCGGTGGTGTCGTGCGTTGCCGGGGCCAGGACTTGACCAGCGATGAAATCCATGCCCACCTGGAAGCCGGCAAGCTGGTGACGCGGCTCGGCTTGATCTGGAGCGATCGACTGGCGTTTGTGCTGGATGAGGGACTGATCTTGCGGCGCCTGCAATTTCTCGACGTGGTGCGCGAGTCTTTATCGGAAACTGCGACCGATTCCCTGGAAGCCGTGTTTGACGCAGAATTTGCATTAATGACCGGAGAACTCTCACTCTTGCTGCCTCGGCTGCTAGAGTTATTCGGAGGCGAGGCATGACGGGAAGCGCTGCTTGGTTTCCAGAGTGGAATTGATGGATGACGACAAAGGTTTATCTCATTTAAAGGTTTGGACAGGCGACCCATGAGCAGTTGGCAAATTATTAGTATAATTATGTTATTAGGAATCGCTGCGGTCATGGGTGGCGGGGGTTGGCTATTGTTGCGCTACAGTCGGCAGCGGAAACAAATGATCGAAGAGCGGTTGTCAGCCATTAAGCGGGCGGCGGCGGAAAAGGCGGCGGCGGAAAAGGCGGTGGCGGAAAAGGCGGCGGCGCACAGCGCGGCGCTTGCGCGGGCGGCGGCAGAGCGGCTGGCGGCAAAACGAGCGGCGGTCGAGAAGGCTGTCGCCGAGAAAGCGGCGGCAGAGAAAGCGGCTGTTGAACAAGCTATTGCTGAGTGGGCCGCCGCCGAGCAGGCCGAGGCTGAACGGGCGCGTCAGCAAAAAGTCAGTGAGAATCGCGAGGAGACAGAAGCCAATGAGGAGCGATTGCGCGCTGTCGAAGACGCTATTGCGGAATGGGTTGAAGCCGAGCGTGAAGGCAAACAGTTGGCTGCTTCCAAGCCAGGCCAATCGCCCGCCAAGACCGTTAGCCAGGTCGAGGCGGTGCATGAGCAGGTGCGCGCTACCGCCGAACGTGTTGAAAAAGAAGTTCATGATCTGGAATTCATCAAAAACCGCATCGAAGCCGATGTGGATTTCCTGCCGATTGAATTTCAGCAAACCATTGATGACTGGAAAGCCGGAAAAATTCTCCGCCGCAACACTTTTGATGATCTGAAACTGAAATTTCGCTATAAGGCGTATTCGATTGAAGATGGCTATGAAATGTTTTATTTGTATAATGAGTGGTTGAGCCAGCAGCGTCAAAAACTGCGGGTATTCATCCGCTTGCTAGGTACGGAAGTCGAAAAATCGGAAAGTATTCAGGCGGCGATCGAGCAAGCGGAACGCAAAGAGCGGGAGAAGTACCTGGAAATGGATGTTGATGTGATTTTCACGCTGCGCGATATTCGCGCCATCCTCGAAAAACTGATTGGCATGGAAACCATTCTCAAGGACCTGGAAAGCGTGTGTCGTAAAAGATCAGAGCAAATTATCTCGCCATCCTGGGAAGCGCGAGGATCGTTATAGGCTTAAGGCAGTCCGCAAACAATATACTGATCTCCGCCTCGCTGGTGCAGCAAAGCGAATGTTGCGCCGCATTCTTCGCTATAATGCCGCCTCCGATCTGGCCCGATAGCCCCCAGTGTGATTAAACAGTGATTGAAAAACTTCGCAATATCGCCATTATCGCCCACGTTGACCACGGCAAAACCACACTGGTGGATAAGCTGCTCCAACAGTCCGGCGCTCTCAATAACCGCGCCGCTGCCGCCGAGCGAGTCATGGATTCCAACGATCTGGAAAAGGAGCGCGGCATTACCATTCTCGCCAAAAACACCGCGCTCTACTGGCGGGACTACCACATCAATATCGTCGATACTCCCGGTCATGCCGACTTTGGCGGCGAAGTCGAGCGGGTGCTGTCCATGGTCGACTCCGTGCTGCTGCTGGTCGATGCGGTGGACGGGCCGATGCCGCAAACCCGTTTTGTCACGCAAAAAGCCTTTGCCATGGGCTTCCGGCCAATTGTGGTCATCAACAAGATCGACCGGCCCGGCTCTCGCGCTCACTGGGTTTTAGATCGCACCTTTGACCTGTTCGACCGCTTGGGCGCGACCGACGAACAACTGGACTTTCCGGTTATCTACGCCTCGGCGCTGCACGGTTACGCCGGACTGGACGACAGCGTGCGCTCCGGCAACATGGACCCGCTGTTTGAAACCATTGTCGCCCATGTTTCGCCGCCAGCAGTCGATCCCGCCGGGACTTTCCAGTTGCAGGTCAGCTCCCTGGACTATAACAGCTATGTCGGCGTCATCGGCATTGGCCGCATTCGCCGGGGCAAAGTCAAAACCAACACGCCGGTGGTCATCCTGGACCGGCAGGGCAACCGCCGCAATGGCCGGGTGCTGCAAATCCTCGGCTTTCAGGGCCTGGAGCGCATCGAATTCCCCGAGGCGTCCGCCGGTGACATCATCGCTTTCACCGGCATTGATGGCTTGGGCATCTCCGACGTGCTGTGCGACCCTAGCGTCGTTGAATCCCTACCGCCGCTCAAGGTCGATGAGCCGACCATGAGCATGACCTTCCAGGTCAATACCTCGCCGTTCGCCGGGCGCGAGGGCAAGTATGTCACCAGCCGCCAACTGCGCGAACGGCTCCAGCGGGAACTCATTCATAATGTGGCCTTGCGCATCGAAGACAGCGACGATCCCGACAAATTCAAGGTCTCCGGGCGCGGCGAATTGCACCTGTCGATTCTAATTGAGAACATGCGCCGCGAAGGTTATGAACTGGCCGTCTCACGCCCGGAAGTCATCATTCGCGAGATCGACGGCGAACCCTGCGAACCCTACGAGCAACTCACGGTAGACGTTGAGGAACAGCATCAGGGCGCCATCATGGAGAAGCTCGGCGAACGGCGCGGCGAACTGCTGGACATGCAGCCCGACGGCAAAGGGCGGGTGCGCCTGGATTATCTGATTCCGGCGCGCGGCCTGATTGGGTTCCAGACCGAATTCCTGACCGCCACCTCCGGCACGGGGCTGATTTACCATGTCTTCGACCGTTACGGGCTGGCGAAGAAGGGCGCGATCGGTGCGCGGCTAAACGGCGTGCTGATCGCCAACGCCACCGGCAAGGCGTTGGCTTATGCGCTGTTCAATCTCCAGGAACGTGGGCGGATGATGGTTGGTCCCGGCGACGAGGTTTACGAAGGTATGGTGGTCGGTATTCACTCCCGCGACAACGATTTGGTTGTCAACCCGCTTAAAGCCAAGCAGTTGACCAATATTCGCGCTGCCGGCTCCGATGAAAACATCCTGCTGACTCCACCGGTGCGCATGAGTCTGGAACAGGCGCTGGAATTCATTGACGACGATGAACTGGTCGAGGTCACGCCGAAATCCATTCGGGTGCGCAAGAAACTGCTGCTGGAGCATGAACGCAAACGCGCATCACGCCGGCAAGGCGATTAGGACAGCGGGTCGCCAGGGTGCTGAGCTGGCCCAGTGCGTGATGACAATGCCGATTCACTGACCGGCTTATTGGGTTGCCATCGTTGACAGGATTATCGATTATCATGTGGTTCTTCAACCTTCAACGCCGCAAACCTGACCGCCTTGGCCCGCGCAAACGCCTGCTCCGCGACCTTCTGCTGCTTTTGACCCTGACCATTGGCAGCCTGCTGGTCGCCGTATTCATTGCAGGCGAAACTCTGCGCGACCAATTGGCTCAGGAACAATTGCAAGGACTGGCTCAAAAGACAAGCGAAGACCTAACGGGTTTCTTGCAGAACCCCGAGAACAATTTGCGCATAGCCCAGGGTTGGGGTAAAGGCGGTGATCTGGATTTGGGTGACACCGCTGGCTTAGTCAACCGATTTATCCCGGTCTTGGAGAATCTCGCCAAGGTCTCGGCGCTGGTGTTGGCCGATTCCAAGGGGCACTCCTTCTACCTGACCCGTGAAGAATCCGGCTGGCTTTCTCGTCAATTGGATGAGCAAGGCAACGCAGTTTGGCAACGCTGGAGCGGTCCGGGTATGCCCATCGAGGAGCGCCGAGGACAAGAGAGTTACGATCCCCGCTCCCGTCCCTGGTTCAAGGGCGCGCTGGAGACCGAAGATGCCAGCGCGGTGTTCTGGACCCATCCTTACCTGTTTTTCACTGAACGCACTGCCGGCATCACGGGCGCGGTGCGATTTCAGCGCCCCGGCGAGCCGGGCCGCGATTATGTGCTTGGCATGGATCTGCCCTTGCGAGATATTCTGCATGCGCTTTCCCAGTTAAGAGTCGGCGAGCGCGGGGCGGCATTCATTACTGAAGCGAACGGCGCGGTGTTGCTGCCGCCGGTTGCTACGGATGACGAGGATCCCTCGCTCTTGGCCAGTCTGTCGCCTGAGCAATTGGATGTCGGGCCGGTCTTCGATGCCGCAAAGGCATGGTTGGATGCCGGGCGCCCAGCGCATCAACCCATTACTTTTCGCAGTGGGACCTGGTGGGCCTGGCTGCAACCTTTAGGCGATCCAGATAAAGGTCTCTGGTTGGGGATTACGATTCCCGAATGGGATTTTCTCGGAGCGCTGAAAAATGGCTGGATTCTGGTGATCACCGTGGGCGTTCTGGCGCTCATCGCTGGATTGATTGTGACCCTGCTGCTCACGCGCCATTATGGCCGCCAGTTCAAGGCGCTGCCCTCGCTGACTGATCATCCTGCTGAATTCGAGGAAAGAGTGTTGATGCTGATCCGCTATGGCGAGAGTCCCAATCTGGAATTCAAATCTACCTTGCGCACTAATCTCAAGACCGGGAAGACCGGGAAGGAAATTGAGCTGGCTTGGCTCAAAAGCGTGGTGGGATTTCTGAATACGGATGGCGGTATTTTATTGATCGGCGTCAACGATGAGGGGGAAGTGATCGGTATTGCGGCGGATCAATTTGAGAATGACGACAAATGCCTGCTCCATTTTAAGAATCTAATCAATCAACACATCGGCGCCGAGTTCAACAAATACCTTCATGCCGAAATTCGCCCGGTCAGCGGTAAAACCGTCGTTGCTGTGGTATGCGAAAAAGCCCGTGAACCCGCTTTTCTGCTTGCGGGAGGCAATGAGGAATTTCATATCCGCAGCGGGCCGTCGAGTATCAAGCTCACTCCGCGTCAGATGTTGCAATATCTCAGTGTCCATTGAGCGCACGGCTCCGTCCTGTCATCAACAAACACCCCTTCCTCATATCCGGGAAGGGGAGATTCGCATCAACATCAATAGCGGTTGCGCCGCTGTTGCCGCCGTTCCTCTTCCTTGTTGCGGCCATAGATATTACCGGCTACAGCGCCAGCCGCGCCGCCGATAATGGCGCCGACTCCAGCATCGCCGCCGGTCAATCCGCTGATGATAGCGCCGCCCGCTGCGCCCATGGCCGCGCCGCTAAGCGTGCCTTGTTCAGTAGGCGTCATATTGGTGCAGCCCACGCTGAGGGCAAATGCAGGGACCGCTAGTAGATAAGCTATTTTTTTCATTAACCTGATCCTCATTTCATCCTGGAGGCAGCAATCTTGGGTTCGACCATTTCAAACCAGATCACTTCAAAGATAGGTCGCTGTTGCTGATCGGGATTGGCCTGGTAATAAGCATCTACAGTTTCCATGATTTGGCGTAGCGTCATCCCGTCCAGGGACTCCACTAACTTTTCGACGGTCGTGCGATGCTTGGGATTCGGGCCGGTCAACTGATACTCAACCATTGCCATATTCAGAACACCGAGCAGATAGGCCATTTTTTCCCGCTCGGTTGCAGTCGGCCATTCCTTGCCGCCAGGAAACGGGAGTTCCTTGACCGGGTTAGCGTAGGCTGAGGAAGCAGCGGGTTCAGCCGCCTGGACTGGAGTCCAGCCTACCAGGCTGGCGCCGAGACCTAGGACCAGCAATATCTGCTTCAGATCTGATTTTTTCATAAGCACCTTCTTGAATGAGATACAGGGATTAACAAAAATCTCCAGTAACGGGAGATCACGGGACTTGGCGGCATTAACTGCGAGCGAGATTTCAAGCCTTAGCTCGATGAAGATTATGGAGAGCTCCAGTTCAAGCTTCGGTTTGGCCGGTACGGCGCGCCTGCCAACGGCCATACCACCAGATCCAGACAAAATAGATAGCGGCGACGCTAATGCCAACCAGCACCAGCATTGGCGCCAGATTTTGCAGGATTACCATACTTATCGCACTGGCCGCTAGGACAAAAGCCACCAGACAAAGCCGCCAGTCCAGATAAACACCGGCCAGAAAGGTGCCCAGGGTTACCGTCAGCATGAGCAGGAAACTGACCTGCCGGTCGTCCAAAGCATCCGTGAGGCTGGAGCCCGAAGCGAGAAAGGCTAAATGCATGGTGAGGAGTACGCCCGTCCAGTGCAAAATTTGCCGCCCGACAAGGAGCGCACGGGCTTTCAGCGCCGGCTCGACATCCGGCCATTGAATCATGATGCAAATCAGGCCGAAGGTCACTGGAATCAAACGCTGCCAGTACCAACGACTGCCTTCAGCATTGGTGAAGGTATAGGCGGCGCCGATTAAAGCGAGCAGGATCATCAGATAAAAGCCGATGCTATGGAGACTGAACAACCGTCGTAACAAGCTGGATCGAGGTGCTGTGGCGTCGGCTGCTGGAGTCAGGTTGAGTTCTTCGGGCATGATTTTTTCCTGGCCTGGGTTCAAGTTTTTGGGAGAGCAACAGGAATAATATAACAGTCAACACAACGAATTTCAGGCAGTGCGCTGTTCCTGGAAAATGCCCAGTAGAATGTCCAGCCGTTGCCGAGGATCGGTCATCTCCAGCAAGCCCTGGCGGATTTGCAGCGGCAACGGCAACAATTCTGCCAATCGGTTGCCCACCCACGCGGCATCCTCCCAATTCGGAATCAGGAACCGCTTATGGGAGACCAACGCCTCGCTTTCCAGCAAATCGCGCAAGACGCGAACCAGTGGTTCGTGCGCGGATAGAAGCGATTGCTGCGGGTCATCCGGCAGCCATCGAATCTGGCCCAGCAACAGCTGATCGGGTTGCACGCGATGGCCCACTACGCGAAAGCGTTGCACACCGAGGCAGGTAATGCCGAGCAACCCATCGTCCAGTGAGTCAAAATCGATGATGCGCGCCAAAACGCCAACTGGATGAATACTGACCGGCTGAGCGCCCGCCTCATTGCCTTGATGGATGGTGACAACGCCAAACCCGGCATCGGCGCGCAGACAGGCGCTCACCATGTCCAGATAGCGCGTCTCGAAAATCCGCAAGGGCAAAACGCCGCTGGGAAACAGCACGGCATTCAGCGGAAACAGCGGCATTTCCTGGATGGCAAGCATGGTTTGATTACCCTGGACTTGGTTCATTGCCCCAAAGTGGCAAAAGTTTTAGGTGGTCAATCCGGTTCCCGATGAGAGGATCATTCCAGCATTTCCCCCAGAGTGCGCGTGAGTAGTCTTAAGTCCGGTTCCCGCGACAGGGTATGCTCTCCATCCTTGACCAGAATCAGCCGCACATCGGAACTGGTCAATTTTTCCGCGATTTGTAGACTAGTGCGCCACGGCGCATCGGCGTCGCCCATGCCATGAATCAGGCGCACCGGGCAAGAGACCGGCAGTTCGGTTCGATTCAGCAGCCGATGCTGGGCTGCTTCCTCGATCAGGCGCATAGCGATAATGTAAGGTTCGCCATAGGGCGAGGGTAAACTGATTACTCGTTCGCGCCGCAGGCGTTCGCGTAACGGTTCATCCAGGCGTTCCCACAACAGGTATTCGGTGAAATCCGCCGCGCAGGCCAGGCCCAATAATCCAGCGATGCGCTCGGGCCGCTCCATCGCCGCCAACAGCATGATCCAGGCCCCCATTGAGGAACCTACCAGGATTTGTGGACCTTCGGTCAATTGATCCAGCACGATCAAGGCTTCATGGGTCCAGCGGCCTATCGTGCCGTCGGCGAAGGAGCCGCTGGAAGCGCCATGACCGGTGTAGTCGAAGCGTACAAACGCTTGGCATCGGCCTTGGCACCAGCGTTCCAGCGTCGTGGCTTTAATACCGGTCATGTCCGAAGTGAAGCCGCCTAGAAAGAGGATACCGGGCGCAGCGCCCGGACTGCGATGGTAGGCGAGCGCGTCGCCGCTGGCCAGGGTCAAGCGATTGGGCGGAGAGGGAAAGATATGCATGGAGATCATTTTGTTATAGATTATGGATTCGCTGTTTTCCCCAAGTCTGCGCGACCAGCATGGGCAGGATGACGCCGGAGGCTCCATTCAGACTGAACGTCACATAAGAACTCAGTGGCGTCGGCTGTGGATTGATTTCCACCACGGTTGCGCCGGCTTTCAAGGCGGCTAACGGCAGATTGGCGGCAGGATAGACCAGCGCCGAGGTGCCGATGCTGAAAAAGAGGTCCGCATGGGCGGCGGCTTGTTCTGCGGCCCGCAGCGCTGCTTCCGGTAAACTCTCCCCAAACCAGACCACGTCCGGTCGCAGCAGTCCTCCGCAACGGGGACAACGCGGCGGAATGTCGTCGCTATCCGGCCAGCTTTCTACGGGACGATCTTCGTTAAAACACTTGGCGCGGAACAGATTGCCGTGCAGTTCCAATACCTGATGACTGCCGGCCCGCCGATGCAGGCCGTCCACATTCTGGGTAATCAAGGTGAATTCAGCAATGTGGCGCTCCATATCGACCAGCGCCAAATGACCGGCATTCGGTTCAGCTTGGCGCACCCGATCCTGCCGCCAGGCGTACCATTCCCAGACCAGCTTGGGATCATGCTGGAAGGCTTCGGGCGTGGCCAGTTCCTCGGGATTATAGCGCGCCCACAGTCCGGTTTGAGCTTCGCGGAAAGTGGGAACGCCGCTCTCTGCGGAAATGCCCGCGCCCGTCAACACGGCGATGCGTTGGGCGGCGCGCAGGCGGGTGATGAGTTCGCCGGGAATCGATAATTCGCTCATGACGGTGGGAATCTCCGGGTGAAAGACCTTGTTTGGCATAATAGCAGTTATTCAGGCAGGTAAAATTCCACTGTAATCGTTTCTTTTTGCAACTCATGGGATTAAATTAATACCAACCCGATGCGACCACAGGGATTTTTTCATCATGATGATTGCCTTGGATTCGTACTACACCATCGGCAAGCTGCATTTGTTTTGCGAGGATTATGTGGGTCAAGGCTGGCAACCTTTGCCTTATGTGATTTTGGCCGATGGCTGCTCTGCCGCTCCGGACAGCGACCTGGGAGCGCGGTTGCTGGTTTTGACCGCGCGTCGTTTGTTGCCGCGTTTCGCCCTGAAAGGTTACGACCTGGCAGAGAGAACCGTCCGGCACTGGTCGCTAGGACGGCGCATCATCCGCCGCGCCGCCCGCCAGGTCCGGGATTTGGGCGTCGATACGGCGGTACTCGATGCTACGTTGCTCATCGCCTGGTGTGACGGGGAGGCCATACATAGCCATCTATACGGGGATGGCTGCATTGCGACCCGGCAAGCGGATGGATCGGTCCGAGCAATCCAGATCGAGTATGCTGAAAATGCCCCCTTCTACTTAAGCTATTTGCTGGATGCCAAACGGTGCGCTTTGTATTGCGAAGCTGTTGGCAACGCGCAGATGGCGCAAAGTATCCATGAATTCGGTGAGGGGGAGGCAACTGTTCGTCAGGCCGCTTTTGATGCGCCCATCGTGTTCAGTTTCCCTTTGGCAACATTTCCTACTGTGGCGGTAGCGACCGATGGTCTGCATTCCCTGATGAATGTTGAAACTGGGAAACGCGTAGAAATACTGGAAGTTGCCCGGCGGTTGTTGGATTTCCCAAACCTTGAAGCCGGTTTTATGAAGCGCCAGATCCGTAGTGTACTGGTTGAGTATGGTCAACAAAAAGTATTCAATCTCGACGATGTCGGCATGGGCGTATTTGTCAGGACGAATTGAGAGAGAGGCGCTGTATATGAATAAGCAACCCCTGCGCGTTGGCGTCGGCGGCCCGGTGGGTTCCGGCAAAACCGCCCTGGTCGAAGCGCTGTGCAAGACGCTGCGTAATTACTATCAAATCGCCGTCGTGACGAACGACATCTACACCTACGAAGACGCGCAGTTCCTGACTCGCGCTCAGGCATTGGAGCCGGAGCGAATCGTCGGAGTGGAAACCGGCGGTTGCCCGCATACGGCGATTCGTGAGGACGCTTCGATGAATCTGGCGGCGGTCGAACAATTGTGCGAGCGTTTTCCTGATCTGGACCTGGTGTTAGTGGAGTCCGGCGGCGATAACCTCAGCGCTACGTTCAGTCCGGAACTGTCCGACCTGACGATCTACGTGATCGACGTAGCTGCGGGTGACAAGATTCCGCGCAAGGGCGGTCCCGGCATCACCCGTTCCGATTTGCTGGTGATCAACAAAATTGATCTTGCCCCCCATGTGGGCGCGTCACTGGAAGTGATGGAGCGCGACGCGCTGCAGATGCGCGGTGAGCGACCGTTTGTGTTCACCAATTTGAAAACCCAGCAGGGACTGGATCAGGTCATTGATTTTATTGTTGAGCAGGGAATGTTGGACGTGGGCGCAAGTCAGAGAATCAAGGGTAGTGGTTCACAATGACGACTCGATTGCAACCCTGTTGTTTAGCCTGATTAGCTGAGAAGGCCGCCTAACTGACGATCTTAAGAGGGTTGGAAACCTTAACTTAAATTTCAACGGTTTTTGTCTTGACAATGGAGTCCGCTTTAGCCTGATGCGCCTACCCAGGATCGAAAGTTCCGAACATAAAAAAACCCGCTGTCAAAGCGGGCGTTCTGGTCATCTCATCGGCTTCAGGCCGGCGCGGGTAAAGCCGCGCGCAATTTCTTCATAGCGCTGTTTTCCAATTGCCGGATGCGTTCAGCGGAAACCTTATATTCAGCCGCCAACTGGTGCAAAGTCGGTTTAGCATCGCTCAGCCAGCGACGTTGCACGATGTCTCGGCTGCGCGGGTCCAGCCGCTCCAGCGCTTCGCCCAGTTGACTGACCGCCCGTTCATCCCAGTCGTCGCGCTCCAGCGCTTCCGCTGGATTAGCCTGTTCGTCACGCAAATAGGCGGCGGGTGCGAAATTCTCCGCATCGTCGTTGCCATCGGCTTCCGGGAAAGGGTCGAACGATACATCATGGCCATTGAGTCGCGATTCCATTTCCAGGACATTTTCGGCGCTGACGCCAAGCTCCCGCGCAACGGTGTTGACTTCCTCGTGATTGAGCCAGCCCAGGCGCTTTTTGGAGCCGCGCAGCTTGAAGAACAGTTTGCGCTGCGCCTTGGTGGTGGCGACCTTGACGATTCGCCAGTTGCGCAGGATGAATTCGTGAATTTCCGCCCGAATCCAGTGAACCGCGAACGAGACCAGCCGCACGCCGTAGGCCGGGTCGAAACGCTTGACGGCTTTCATCAGACCAATGTTGCCTTCCTGAACCAGATCGGCCAGCGGCAAGCCGTAGCCAAGATAACCACGGGCGATATGCACCACGAAGCGCAGATGGGCCACGATCAGGCGTTGCGCTGCTTCCAGATCGTGGCGCAGCCGCAAACGCTGGGCTAGTTCCTGCTCTTCTTCGGCGCTGAGCATCGGCATCCGGTTAACAACCTGGATGTAGCTCTCCAGGTTGCCGACCGGTGCCGGCAGATTTTCAATACGGGGAACCAGCGCAGTCGTCGTCATCGTCATTCATTCCTCCCGTTGATTCACTTGATTAAGCACTATTTTAGCACTCATGCCCTTAGAGTGCCAAATTTGGGAGAGGTTCCGTTCGCCAAACCGTGGTTCAGTAGCCCGCTTCCTCATCCAGCAGAGCGGCGACGAACTCGGCAGCGTCAAACATACGTAAATCTTCGATGCTTTCGCCCACGCCGATGAAGCGAATCGGCAGACCCAGCCGGCGGGCGATGGCAAACACAATCCCGCCCTTCGCTGTGCCGTCGAGCTTGGTCAGGATCAGGCCGGTTACGCCGACCGCTTCATGAAACTGCACAGCTTGATTTAAGGCGTTCTGGCCGGTGCTGGCATCCACGACCAACAGCGCCTCATGCGGCGCTGTGGGATCGACTTTACCCATGACCCGTTTAATCTTTTTCAGTTCCTCCATCAGATTCGATTGGGTGTGCAGGCGACCAGCGGTGTCGGCAATCACTACGTCGACTTCACGGGCTTTGGCGGCCTGAATCGCGTCATAGATCACCGAGGCGGCGTCGGCTCCGCTTTTCTGGGCGATCACGGGAATATGGTTGCGCTCGCCCCAGACCTGCAATTGTTCGACGGCGGCGGCGCGGAAAGTGTCGCCGGCGGCCAGCAGCACTGAATGTCCCTCAGTTTGCAGCCATTGCGCCAGTTTACCAATCGTCGTGGTTTTGCCAACGCCGTTCACCCCAACCATGAGAATCACGTAGGGACGGGATTCACTGGGTCGCCAGGGTTGCTGACAAGGTGTGAGGATCGCCAACAGTTCGTCGCGCAGGGCCTGGAGCAAGGCGGTCACATCGCTCAATTGCTGGCGTGAAACTCGCTCGGTCAGCCGCCGAATCAGGTGATTTGTGACGTCCACACCCACATCCGCCAGCAACAGGCGACTTTCTAGTTCTTCCAGCGCCTCATCGTCCAGTTTCCGCCCTTTGAACAGGCCCGCCAAACCGGAGACCAATCCCTGGCGGGTGCGCCGCAACCGGTCGCGCAATCGGGCAAAGCGCTCTGGTTTCGGCTCTGCGGCTTCGGGGGATTCCCCAGATGTCTTATCCTTGCGGAAGGAAGGAAAGCGAATTGGGCGATTCAATACCTCAAGTAAACCGGGTTTTTTGCGTTCCGGGAGGTCGGCGCTGAGAGTGCGGGTGACGGAGTCATGTTTAGGGTCAGTCATAAGGAAGATCCAGAAGGGTTAGTACGGCGGTCACAATGAGCTGTTTTGGTTAAATCGATCTCCACTTTGAGCCATCCACTTTGAGCTAATTACAACGAACTGCTATCGACTGCTTACTGATGATCAAGTTTTGAATTCTCATTTTCATTAATTTTTTATTATAAAACAATTTATTAAGATTTTGGCATGGTCAGTGCTGGCAAGATGTCAACATACCACTTTTTATTTTCTCAATGATGATCCCAGAAGGAGGACGACTATGCACTACGAAGATGTTGAGATCAAAAAGGGCGACACCTTAAGTGAACTGGTCTATGCCTATGGCTATAAAGGTAGTGATTGGATCACTGTTTGGAATGACGCGAAAAACAGTAAGCTCAAGGCGTTGCGCAAGCGACCGGAACTGATACAACCCAATGATATTGTGTACATTCCCATCCCGTGGACCATTAAAACGACCACTATGGTCTTTGACGCGGCCAAGACCAAGGTTCAATTCCAAGCCACCCGAGACGGTCTGCAAGGTTCGAGACTGCGTTGGGTGCAAACCGTGGATCGTGGCAATCAACCTTTTGGCAATGCTCCCTATGGAGCTCCACGCTTTGTCGTGGATCCCTCATCACCGCCGGACGACAATCAACCGTTTTATTATACGGACACCGAACTGACGGCAGATCCAAAACGGCGTACTACCTTTTCCGATGCGCCGTTTCGGCATCCTCCCTTAAAGGCCAAGGGAACCACAGAATGGCGGGCGATGCTCTCGATCGGCGTGGTCACTGACAAGCGGGTTACAGTTCTGGACACCCATTACTGGGGGTTCGACAAAGATCCAAAAGGCGTCGTGACCAAAGTTCCTGCTAGAAAAGCAACTCAGGCGGAGGTCGATGACCATCTCGCCCTCTTGAAAGACGGCTTTGGGTTAAAAGATCTGCCAGGCACTAAGGCTTACTTCAAAGATATGGGATGGACTTTCAGAAAGGGAACGCCCTGATCGACCGGAGGTCTCGCCATGATGAAAGCCTTCTGCTTATGGGGGTGTATGGAATGGCGTTTGCGATTATGCGGCCATCTTGCCTCAACCGATAGCGTCGAATCAAAATGACTCAGTGCGCTGCCAAAAGTTTTTTCCTGAGCCTAATTCTTACAACAATGATTTTTTCTCCAATAGCTACATGGGGTTGTGTTATGAACCAAGATCTTACCGACAACATGGAAAGAATGGTCGTTAAGTTGACCTATCTCGGCATACAGGATAAGCCAATTCCTTCCTTGTTATTCAGCGTGCGCGTAATTCCCGAAGCGTTGGAAATGTTGAAACGACATCAGCTGCTCCATGCCAACGATGAATATGGAATTACCAACATCGTGATCGCCTCACAACGCTTGCAAAAGCTTGTCGAGCTGGTGGAGCGACGTGCGGGAAATGTTGCGGATAATTCCACGCCATCCGTACTGGGCATTGCCTTGATTGTTACAGGGCGACAGGGCTGCCGGGAATTTCAATTGGCCAGTGCAGATGCCGCCATTTTCTTCAATCAATTGCATGAGACGCTATCCAGCGATCAGGAAGCGGTCACTCAATTTGACTGGTGGAGGGCGCGAACGAATCTTTGATGCTATGTAACACCAACATATCCCATCGTTATAGCGTGGGTTGCTCCTGAGTTTGGAAAGCGCCGTCCATCGGGCCTGGATCAGGCCCGCCCGCCGATCTTGATTTGAACGCCCAATAAACGGCCTAAAATCGCTAAGGCAATAGCGCGCCGATACGATCCAACTCGCTCTTGAACCGGGCGCGGTCGTTTTGCAACTCAGTCAGCGGTAGCGCCAGGAACGCTTCTATACGGTTCCGCAGCACCCGATAAGCGTGCATAAACGCCGCGTTAATCGCCTCATCAGTACCGGTCACGTGCGCCGGATCTTCCACGCCCCAATGGGTGCGTAACGCCGGCCCCAGATACGCCGGGCAAGTTTCGCCCGCCGCGCTGGCGCAAACCGTAATCACGATGTCAGGCGTGACCGGCAGGTTATCCCAGGACTTGCTGTAATACCCCTCGGTCGAAATACCCTCGCGCGCCAGCAAGGCCAGCGAGCGTGGATGCACCTGACCCGTCGGATGACTCCCGGCGCTCAGCGCTTTCCAGCCCGGTGGCGCCAGATGATTGAAGGTGGCCTCGCCCAGGATCGAACGGCAGGAATTACCCGTGCAAAGAAACAAGACGTTCATCGTCAGGCGCTCAACAGCTTTTTGATTTCCTCCACCGATAACACTTTGCCGGCGCTCTTGATTTCGCCATTCACCGCCAGCGCCGGCGTGGTCATCACCCCGGCGTCGATAATAGCGTTCATGTCGGTGACCTTTTCCATCTCATAGTCCAGTCCCAGCGCTTGGGCCGCGCTCGCTGCATGTTCGCCGAGCGTGAGGCATTTGGAACAACCTTTGCCGAGAATTTGCAATTTCATCATGAACCTTACTCCTCAGTTGTATGAATAGAACACGCCAAATATCACGCCGGAGCAGGTCGCCATGACCACGACCAGCGCGCAATAAACCAGGGTCTTTTGCGTACCGAGAATGCTGCGGATGACCAGCATGTTCGGCAGGGACAACGCCGGCCCCGCCAGCAACAGGGCTAGGGCCGGCCCTTTACCCATACCTGCGCCCAACAGACCCTGAACGATGGGAATTTCGGTCAACGTGGCGAAGTACATGAGTGCGCCCAAAAACGCGGCTAACAGATTGGCCAGCAGGGAATTGCCGCCAACCAGCGCGCTGACCCACGCTGAAGGAATGACGCCTTCATGACCCGGTCGGCCTAACAAAAATCCGGCCAGCAACACGCCGGCCAGCAACAGGGGCAGGATCAACTTGGCGAATCCCCAGGTTTGACTCAGCCATTCCTCACCTTCATCTGGACGCAGGGTGACGGCCAGGGTCAAGCCCAATAGTCCGGCGGCAAAAGCCAGTTCCGGATGTTGGGGGGCGAAAATCGCCAGCCCGGTAACCACTGCGCCGGTCACCGCCAACGGTCGCCAGTCCCACTGCCAGCGCCCGATCAGCAGGACTGCCAGACCGGCTCCGCTCAGGGCGGTCAGCGGCCATTTCCAGGCAAAAATCGTATGCCAAACGGCGCTGTCTTCAGCGCGGGCCGGCGCCCAATTGGCGAACACAAGCACCGCGATCATCAGGGCGAAAAAAGTTGTGGTCTCGCCCAATGGCCGACTGTCCTGTTCATCCAGAGTGAACCCCTTGGACGCCGTCGCTCGCGCCAGCTCCTCGCGGCGGTAAATCCAGTGCATGATCAGTCCGATCACCAGGGCAAAAACGATAGCGCCAATCGCCCGCGCTACGCCGAGCTCCATGCCCAATATGCGCGCTGTCAGGACAATGGCCAACACATTGATCGCCGGCCCGGAATAGAGAAAGGCAATGGCCGGTCCCAGTCCCGCGCCGCGCCGGTAGATGCCGCCAAACAGCGGCAGCACCGTACAGGAGCAGACCGCCAGAATCGAACCTGATACTGAAGCCACCCCATAGGCGGACGTCTTGCGGGCAGCGGGACCCAGGTATTTCATCACAGCGCTCTGGCTGATGAACACGGCGATAGCCCCGGCGATAAAGAACGCTGGAACCAGACACAGGATCACATGCTCACGGGCGTACCATTTCAGCAGGGCCAATCCTTCGAGAACGGCATTATCAAAGCGCGCCGCACCCGCAGGCATGAAGAACGCCGCCAGGAACAGGGCCAGCATGCCGGCCAGCCATTTCATTTCAGTGGGGTTCTTCCGCGCGAGTGTGCATAGCCGACTCAGCGTGCGCTCACAGGCATCAACCGGCATGGGGGAGGGGATGGGAGTTTTCATGGAATGATCCGTAAAGCTTCTCACGATTTAAAGGGTTCGTGCAGCAAGAACATTGCTCCCTTGTTCATACCAGCCGCGACTGCGATTGACTAGGTTGGCCACCAGCAGCATCACCGGCACTTCGATCAGGACGCCCACTACCGTCGCCAGCGCCGCACCGGAATTGAAGCCGAATAATGCAATGGCCGCCGCTACCGCTAACTCGAAGAAGTTGCTCGCGCCGATCAGCGCCGACGGTCCCGCCACGCAATGCGGCGACCCGACCTTGCGATTCAGCCAGTAGGCCAGTCCCGAATTAAGAAATACTTGGAGCAGAATCGGAATCGCCAGCAACAGAATCACCAGTGGCTGCGCCACGATTTGCTCGCCCTGGAAACCGAACAGCAGCACCAGCGTCGTCAACAACGCGACCAGTGAGGTTGGCCCCAGGATGTCCAGCAATCGCGCCAATCCTGCTGTACCTTGAGATTTCAGCACGACGCTGCGCACCGCCTGAGCGATGATCAGGGGAATCATGATGTACAGCACGACGGATAGAAACAGCGTTTCCCAAGGTACGACAATCGAGGTCAAGCCCAGCAGCAACGCCACGATCGGGCCGAAAGCGAACACCATGATCACATCGTTCAACGCCACCTGAGTTAGCGTGAAATGCGGTTCGCCTTGGGTCAGGTTGCTCCAGACGAACACCATTGCGGTGCAGGGCGCAGCCGCCAGCAGGATCAATCCCGCGATATAGGATTCGATCTGCTCCGCCGGCAGCAGCGGCGCAAACAAACCGCCGACGAACAACCAACCTAATAACGCCATTGAGAACGGCTTGACGCCCCAGTTAATGAACAGGGTGACGCCGATCCCCCGCCAGTACTGGCCGACCTCGCACAACGCGGAAAAGTCGATTTTGATCAGCATCGGAATGATCATCAGCCAGATCAGCACCGCCACCAGCAGATTAACCTGGGCGATTTCCAGCCCGCCGATGGCCTGGAACATTTTGGGTAGAAAATGCCCCAGGACGATGCCGGCAACAATACAAAGCGTGACCCACAGGGTCAGATAACGCTCGAAAAATCCCAGTTGCAAGTCTTCCGCTACTTTGACGTTGATTTCACACGCTGCGCTCATGGGGTGGGTGTACTCCGGAACAATTGGGTCAGATTAGAATTTTATATTTTCAATATAATGGAAATAAGAAAACAAATCAACTCGTCTGAATTCAATTGTTCTTTATAACTTATATATGTCTATTTTTACAATGATACCGTTCGATCAGACTCACTTGTGTCATGAGAGTCCTTTTCGGGCTATAAATTGTTCATGTTTCAAAATGAAATAAGTGACCTGAATAGCATTTCATATTGAAACATTATCTTGAGCTACTGCACACGCTGTCATTTGTTTTTTATTTTATCTATTTGAATATAAAAATAATTAATAAATAAACTATAGATGGAATACTTTATGCAAAGTCTGCTTGCAGGTAATAACCCAAGCATCGCTCGCAAACAGGCTAAATCGATAGATTAACTTTTGTACATATTTTGAGGATTTCTAGCATGGCAAACCTTTTTAAGAACATAAGAATCTGGAAAAAACTGGCGATTATTGGATTGGTGCTTAGCATCCCTATTTTTTTGCTGGCCTACCTGCTGGTCACAGAGATGAATATTGCCATCCGGTTTACTCACAAGGAAACTCAAGGGGTAGAGTACATACAAACAGTACGTGAATTATTGCAGCATACGGCTGAGCACCGTGGTATGAGTAATGCCTATCTGAATGGCGACGCCTCATTTCGAGAGAAAATTCTTGCTAAACAGAATCAAATTACAAATGATATCGAATTGATAGATGCGGTTGACGCAAAATACGGCGTCCTGTTGAACAGCACAGATCAATGGCAAAGCATTAAGGCGGAATGGCAGAAATTTCATACTGACGCTTTCAGTCTGCCCGCCAAGGAAAGCTTTGCACGACATACGGCATTGATTAAACAGTTAATTGATTTGACGCTGCAAGTTGGCGTGAATTCCAATCTGATCCTGGATCCTGAACCCGACAGTTATTTCCTGATGGATTGCGTCATCAATGGGCTACTCATAATCGTCGAGGATATGGGCCAACTACGGGGACTATCGGCAGGTATTGTGGCGCGCGGTCAAATGGCCGATCGTGAAAGAACACAGCTTTCAAAATTAATCGCCCGTTCTCAAATCATGCAAGAAGGTGTACAGAACAGTCTGGATCAGGCGTTCAAATATAATCCAGCGCTTCAACCGATTTTGGGCAGCCAGCAGGAATCTTTCATTACGTCTACTCATGATTTTCTTGCTCTTGTAGAGCAACATATTGTGAACGGCGAACAACAGGTCGATACCTCTCTTAGCGCAGGTGAAGTTTTTGACGCTGGCACCCGCGCTATTGTTGCTGGATTCAACCTCTACGATATAGCCAGCCCAGGACTTATGGAATTGTTGCAACAACGGGTTACGGCGTTGAGTGCAAGAAAATATCAAATTTTAGCAGGAGTTTTATTCTGTGTATTTGTGGCGTTAGGTCTGGCCTATAGTATTGTCCGCACTATCGTAAAGTCGTTACGGCAGGCCGAAACGGTCGCTAGGGCCATTGCAGTAGGTCAACTGGACAGCAAGATTAATATCACAGGCGCCGATGAAGTGAGTCAATTGTTGGAATCGCTGGCTGTTACTCAGGAAGCATTAATAAAAGTACTAAGAAAGATCAAGGAAGCAGCAGAGATCGTTGAGAACGGCAGTTGCGAAATGTCTCAAGGCAAGGAAGACCTGGCCCAGCGAACTTCAGAGGAGGCAGCCGCCTTGGAAGAAACCGCTGCGAGTATGGAAGAACTCCTTGCAACCGTGAGGCAAAGCGCTGACAATGCCGGGCAAGCTAATCAAGTAGTAGCGGAGGCTCGTTCACAGGCGGAACAGGGCAGGCAGGTAGTTGACCAGGTTGTCACTGCTATGAACGCTATCCATATCAGCAGCCGTAAGATCGTCAACATCATTGGCGTGATTGACGAGATCGCATTTCAGACTAACTTGCTGGCCTTGAATGCGGCGGTTGAAGCCGCTCGCGCTGGCGAGCAAGGTCGCGGTTTTGCTGTCGTGGCTGCTGAAGTCCGCAAGCTTGCGCAACGCAGCGCTGATGCGGCTAAGGAGATCAAAAGCCTGATTACCGATAGTGTTGCTAAAGTGGAAGATGGGAACACGTTCGTCGAACGCGCAGGTCACACCCTTCAGGAAATTGTTATTGCGGTCAAAAAAGCCGGCGCCATTGTCGCCGAAATCACCGTAGCCAGCCAGGAACAAGCATCTGGTATAGAACAAGTCAATACGGCTGTTTTGCAAATGGAACAAGTAACCCAGCAAAATGCCGCTTTGGTCGAGGAAGCGTCCGCCGCCTGTCAATCCTTACGCGATCAGGCAGTGGAGCTTCAGGGATTGTTAGGGTTCTTTAAACTGGCTTAATCATGACCGGCTACTCGCCCGTCGCCACAGCATCGCCCAACTGTTGTTTGCGATAGACCAGCACCCCGGCGGCGGGCGTGGTCAATGCATCCACGCCATCGAGCGGCGTCAGTTCACAACGCGGTTCCAGGACAGCGCCGGGATCGCCGGTAATGGCGCCGCGCCGTTGCAGGAAACGTAGCAACGCCGTTGCATCAGCCCAGCCGTCGCATATTTATCATTAACATCCTCTTAAGCACGCAATTCAACCGTGGTCGCAAAGCAGGCCAGCGGTATTACATCCTCATGTGCTGGCAATGCTTCGCGCAGTTTCCACCACAGGTCAGCACAGGCTTCGTCGAACGGTTCGCCACCTGGATTCTCCTCCAGCAACACGACTTCTGCGCCCAGTTCCGCGTCTAGCAAACTGTACCAATAATTACGTCTTGCAAATGTATACCGTTTCTCAAAAAAAGTTGTGTTTTTGTAGGAACTGGCTTGCCAACGATTCAATAGCTTATCGCCCGCAAGCGGACTCCTATATATCGGTATTTGGTAGTAGTTATGGTTTACTCAATTGGTTGGGATTCGCCTTTTATTTGTATCTAATATTTATCTAATGGTTTTTAGATAAAAATAAGGTCTGTTGGATAGATTTTTTGTCAATAAAAAATACAGTGTTATATAAAAATATTAGGGATTGTCACTTGAATACCACGATTAAGTGAACTATTTATAAAAGTTGTTTCGTCTGAGACTAATTTCAACATGCCTTGGAGATCAAACAATGCACAGTCAGAAACTGCCTTCCTTAATCTTTTATATGGTATTGTTTTTATTTGTTAATGAACCTGCAAACGCAGCAATTTTTACCGTCACCAATACCAATGACAATGGTGTTGGCTCGTTGCGACAGGCCATCATTGACGCCAATAACGCCACAACCACTGATGATACCGTCATATTTCAAGCCGGCATCAACGGCGCCCTGCAAACCAGTGGCGGCTTCATCATTACCGACAATCTTGATATTCAAGGGCCTGGGGAAAGCTTGGTCATCAATGGCAACAATGCCCAGCGGATTTTCACGATCAACAGTGGCGTGACCGCTACGCTCTCGGGTCTGCAGCTCCAGAATGGTGGGATTGATAACCACGGAACGCTGACTCTCAGCAACAGTACGATTCAGTCCAGTGCCTGGAATGAGGGCAATGGGGGTGCTATTTACAACACCGGTACAGGAACGCTGAACGTGGACAACAGTGTATTGTCCAGTAATTCGGCTGCCTGGGGTGGAGGTATTGCTAACGACGGCATTTTAACGATCACCCACAGTACGCTAGCCAACAATTCGGCTATAAACGACGGCGGTGGTGTTGTGAATACCAAAGGGACCCTGACAGTGAGTGACAGTACGCTGTCTGGCAATTCGGCAGGCGCTTGGGGAGGCGGCATCAGTAGCTGGAGCGAAAACTTGAACGCCAACTTGACGACCATTATCAATAGCACGCTGTCTGGTAATTCAGCGGCGAACGACGGCGGGGGTATTACAAACACCAATGGGAGTTTGGTGATCAGGAATAGCACACTGTCCGGCAATTCGGCGGGAGTCTATGGCGGTGGCATTAGTAGCTATAGCGAGAGCTTTAACGCCAACCTGATCTTCACCATCAGTAACAGCACGCTGTCCGACAATTCAGCCATGGAAGGTGGTGGTGGTATTTCGAATAATACGACGACCTTGGCGATCAGTAACAGCACCTTGTCCGGCAATTCGGCGACTACTCAGGGAGGGGGTGGCATTAATAACTACAGGGCTACTCTGACAGTCACCAACAGCACGTTGTCCGGTAATTCGGCAGCAGATAATGGCGGTGGTATTGCGAACGGCGAAGCTCCCTTGACGATCACTAATAGCACGCTGTCCGGTAATTCGGCTGTAAACAGCGGCGGTGGTATTGTGAACTTCAGTGGTTCCTTAACACTCGGCAACAACTTGATCGCTGGCAACACGGCGAACATCGGTAAGGACGTTTATCGTAACGATGGCCCTTTCACGTCCCTGGGCCACAATCTGTTCGGTGAGAACGGCAGTCCAGGGTTGGCGAACGCCAATCCCATCAACAGTGATCTTATTCTCCCTGGCCCAGCCAGCACGGCGATTGGTCCTCTCGCGGACAATGGCGGCCCGACCCAGACCCATCTTCCAGTCGCAGGTAGCCCGGCGATTGACGCGGGCGATAACCTGCTCGTACCCGAAACAGTTATCACCGACCAACGCGGCTATGGCCCGCGCATCGTGAATAGCATCGTGGACATCGGCGCGGTGGAAGTAGGCGCTGCCGATCCCGCCACTACCCTGATCACGCACTACTACGAGTCCATTTTACGCCGTAGCCCTGAACCGGATGGACTAGCTTTTTGGCAAGCGCTTATTGCCGAGAAACAGGCGCAAGGGAAAGATGTCAAGCCTGTGTTCCGGCAAATGGCCAACTTCTTTTTCTTTAGCGACGAATATTTGGCAAGAAACACCACGGATGAAGAATTCATCACCAACCTGTATTTCACCTTCTTCCAGCGGGAACCAGACCAGGGTGGGATGGATTTCTGGTTGAACCGACTGGCGAATGGTTATGGTCGCGATCAGGCGATGGGCGACTTCCTCTTCGTACCCGAATTTGCCTCCTTCATGCAAGCATTAGGCTTCTGAACAAGCAGAGGTAAGCGTTCACCTCCCCCCCTTTGAAAAAGGGGGGCCGGGGGGGATTCCGCACGGGCGACGGAGCCAAAATCCCCCCTCACCCCCCTTTGCCAAAGGGGGGGACTGAATGGTTACCAAGCAGAGCAGGGTGTGTGGTCATTGAAAACGCCATTAACAACTCTCCTCTCCTGTGGAAGAGGGGAACTTTTGCAAAACTTCTCAATCTTCCAGCAACTTGCCCGCCTGCCGGTGACTTAGCGATTCGGCTCCGGCAACTTTGCAAATCTTCTGCCCTGGTCGCGCCAATCGTTCGGTCATGCGGGCAAACAGTCGGCCATGAGTAGCGCTACAAATCGGCATCCGCGCCATGCCAGGAGGATTGCCCAGCAGATCGACCCATTCCGCGACCACTTCGCCCGCCGCCACAGCATCACCCAACTGTTTGCGATAGACCAGCACTCCGGCGGCGGGCGCGGTCAACACATCCACGCCATCGAGCGGCGTCGGTTCACAACGCGGCACTGGGATTGGCCCTGGATCGCCGGTAATGA
>JAGRHQ010000039.1 GCA_020444905.1 Candidatus Competibacteraceae bacterium | reverse complement strand
TCCCTATGCATAAATCCATTGTCCGTCGTATTTGTGAACCGTGCAACGATCTGCCGGTTCCTCCCTTGCTACAGCGCATTTACGCTGCCCGCGAGGTGCGTTTCCCCCACGAACTGCAACGGGAATTGCGATTGCTGACGCCGCCCGCCGGGCTGTTGAACATGACGCAGGCGGTCGACTTGCTGTACACGGCCTTGCGCGAGCGCTGGCGTATTCTGATTATTGCCGATTTCGACGCGGATGGCGCGACCAGTTGCGCTTTGGCAGTGCGCGCTTTGCGGGTGATGGGCGCTGCCTGGGTCGGTTATCGCGTTCCGAACCGCTTTGAACATGGCTATGGCCTGACGCCGGAGATTGTCGCAATCGCCGCCAAGGAACAGCCTGATTTGCTGGTCACGGTCGACAACGGAATTTCCAGCCACGAGGGCGTCAAGGCTGCGCACGCGCTCGGCATGAAGGTGCTGATTACTGATCATCACTCGCCGGGTCCAGAGTTGCCACTCGCCGAGGTGATCGTTAATCCGAATCAACCAGGCGATCAATTCCCCAGCAAAAATATCGCCGGCGTGGGCGTTATTTTCTATGTGATGATGGCGTTGCGGGCGCGATTGCGCGAAGCGGGCTGGTTTGCTGAACGCTGCTTGGCCGAACCGAATCTCGCCCAGTTTCTCGATCTGGTTGCGTTTGGCACCGTGGCGGACGTGGTGCGGCTGGATCACCACAACCGGATTCTGGTGGAGCAGGGGCTGCGCCGCATTCGCCAGGGGTATTGCGTTCCCGGCATCACAGCGTTGTGTGAGGTCACGAATCGTCCAAGGCTCCGGCTGAACGCGGGCGACATCGGTTTCTATCTCGGTCCCCGGTTGAATGCCGCCGGTCGCCTGGAGGACATGAGCCAGGGCATCGAATGCTTGTTGAGTGACGATCTGGATGCCGCCCGCGCTATTGCCCACCGGTTGCACGAAATCAACCGGCAACGGGGTGTATTGACCGCTGAAATGGAAGCCCAGGCGTTGGCGCGGATTGACCGGCTTGCGCTGCAAGCGGAGCAATTACCGTTTGGTTTGTGCTTGTTCGATCCTGAATGGCATCAAGGCGTGGTCGGGATCATCGCCGGTCGCCTGAAAGAACGGCTGAATCGTCCGGTCATCGTATTTGCGACGGATCGGGACGGTAAAATCAAGGGTTCGGGGCGTTCGGTGGCGGGCATGCACCTACGCGATGCGCTGGCGGCAGTCGCGGCGCAAAATCCGGGACTGATCGGTCATTTTGGCGGTCACGCCATGGCGGCGGGATTGACGCTGGCGCTAGAACACTTCGATTCGTTCAACCAGGCGTTTGACGCAGAGACCCGCCAGTGGCTCAGCGACGATGACCTGCATGGCCGGTTGCTCAGCGATGGCGAGTTGGCGCCGGACGAATTTATCCTGGAAATTGCGGAACTCTTGCGTGAGGGCGGTCCCTGGGGTCAGGGTTTTCCCGAACCCCTGTTCGACGGAGTGTTCGAGGTGTTGTCTCACCAGGTGATGAAGGAAAAACACTTAAAACTGTTTTTGCGCCTGCCGGGCAACAGCTCCAGACTGGAAGCGGTCGCCTTTAACCAGGTAGCCGCCTTTGCCCCTGGAACGGAGCGGGTGCGCATTGCCTACCAACTGGATGTCAATGAGTGGCAAGGGCAACGCCGGTTGCAGTTGCGGATTGCGCATCTGGAAGCTGCTTAACGGGGCTAACCATTACGTTAAAAAGGAAATCCGCTTTTTATCTGATGTTCCAGTGGCTTGACTTGTGGCGGTTCCGCCTGCTGATGGACGGGATGCCCTTCCACGTAGATCGCCCGGTGTGGACGCACCGGACAGGCGTTTTCACAGGCCCCGCAACCAATGCAAACGGATTTGCGCACCTCGGGAATGGTCAGGCCATTGCGGTAAGGAACCATCTCAATGGCGTTCGTGGGGCAATACTCATCACAAGCGCCGCATGCGGTGTGGTCGGTGTAGACAATGCAGTTATCACGGATAAAGTGGGCAATGCCGAGTTGTACGGTTTTCTTGTTGGGTAGCGTTAACGGCTGGATGGCGCCGGTCGGGCAGATGTCGCCACACCGGTTGCACTCATAGCTGCAATAACCAGTAGTAAAGTCCAGATGCGGTTGCAGTAAACCGGACAGGCCGTAGTCCAGCAGGGCCGGTTGCAATACGCCGTAGGGACAGGCGCTGACGCACAAATGGCAGGCGGTGCATAAATCGTTGAATCGGGCAATATCACCAGCGCCGGGCGGCGCTATCGGGCAGGTTCGCGCATTAACCACCGTGCTGGGAACCTGGTTATGCGGCTTGGCCTCTCCGCTACTTGATCCTGACAGACCGGTTAGACCGGCTATCGTCACTGTGGCCCCGCGCAGCAACGCGCGTCGCGCCAGGTTCGGTGTTTCTTCACAGGTTGTTCCCAGCGCTCGCGTCCGCGCATAGCCGATGCCATGCGCATCGCAAACCGGGATGCAGTTGAAGCAAGCCACGCAGCGGCTGAAATCTACTTCCTGGGTCTTCAAATGGATGCAACCCGCCTTGCAGTGAATGGAGCAGTGGGCGCAGAGGGTGCAGGCGGTTTTGGGTATCTGGATTTTGAAGACGGCGAACCGCGAGATCAGTCCCAACAGCGCGCCTACCGGACAGAGCGTATTGCAAAACAGTCGACCCTTGAAGGCGCTCAGCCAGGCCAGTCCGATGAGGAACAGTATTGGAAAAATCAGTGTCATCAGCGCGGGCGCTTTCCAATGCAGAGGGAAGGGTCCATAGACGCCGAAACTTTCCAGTAATTGCCCAAAGCCATTGTGCGCGGCTACATAAAGCGGGCGCAGTAGATCACTGGCGATTCGCCCGAAATTGCTGAACGGGTCCAGCAAGCTCAAGGCCAGAACATTGCCGCTCAGGAACAGGGCAATAGTCAGCGCCAAAATACCGTAGTGCAGGGCAGGGCGGGGTTTCTGGTAACGGAATTTGACCCGGCGCGGCTTGCGCAGTTTGTCGGCGATGCGAATGAAAAGGTCTTGCAGCGCGCCGAGTGGACAGATCATTGAGCAGTAAACCCGGCCAAAGAGCAGAGTGATCCCGAGCACCAGTAGAAATCCGGTCGTCGCCCAGGCCAGGGTTTCGGTGAAGTTCAGAAGCGAGGGGACGACTTGCGGATAGATCGCCATTGTAGTAGCGGGCGTTTCGCCGAACCGGTCAAAATCGACAAACAATAGCGTGGTCAACGCCAGAAACGCTAGTGAAACCACAACCCGGATTGTCTTGAGCCATCTTTGATTCATGGATATTTTTTTCAAAGCTTCATAGTTGGTTACGCTTCGTCAACCCGTTTTGCCATCGCTCAATCGGTGTAAAACACACTCTTAAGATATTCATCGTGGGCATGGCGCAATAGCACCGCAATGACCGCCGCCACAGGAAGCGCCAGCAGAATACCGAAGAATCCGAACAAATGACCACCGGCCAGCACTGCGAACAATACTGCGACTGGATGGAGGCCAATTCGGTCGCCCACCAGCTTCGGGGTCAGGAAGAAATCGCTAATCAATTGGCCAAGACCAAAAACGATCATCACAGGAAGGAGGCTAAGCACACTGTGAAATTGCATGAGCGCCGCGATGCTGGCCACCACAATGCCAGTAATTAAGCCCAGATAGGGTACGAAGCTGACCAAGCCGGCCAGCATTCCGATCAGTAGCGAAAAATCCAGGCCAATCACCGCCAGCCCGACCGAGTAGATCACCCCCAAGGCTGCCATGACGATGACCTGACCGCGCAGAAACGCCCCGATCACCTCATCGGATTCCCTGGCCAGATGACTGACCACCGGCTCAATGCGCCGGGGAAGTAACTCACGGACTTTGGCAACCAGCAAATCCCAGTCGCGCAGCAAATAGAAGGTTACTACCGGCACCAGGATCAAATTGGCAAGCCAGGTAAAAAGCGCAGTAGACGAGGCTTGGAACGATTCCAACACGCTCCCAGCCACGTCGCCGATGTTTTGGGCGAGAGCAACCAGTTTGGTTTGCAGGCTACGCAAGCTGAGCGATTCCGGCTCCACGCCCAAATGGGCCTGCAACCAAGGCAAAACGTGCGTTTGAAACCAGTCGATATGACCAGGCAATCGTTGAATCAGTCCTTTGAATTGATGGGTCAACATGGGGATCAGAAACAATAACAATAACAACAAACCAAACAGGATCACGCCAAAGACCAGCGCCACTGCCCAGGATCGGGGAATTTTGCGCGCTTCGAGCCGGTCAATCAGGGGATCGCCCAGATAGGCGAGCAGGGTGGCGAACAGAAACGGCGTTAACACCGGTGACAGCAGATACAGCAGGCCAATGGCGATGACGCCCATCATCAGCCAGAAGCGGGTTTGCGATTCTCGTTGCATATGTTGTCAGTCCTTTTAATGCATCATTCGGTTCCAGGATTTGAATTTTCGGAGCGTAGCCCGTTTCAACATCAAGCGCGGCCTCGAATGCTGCTAATATATCGTATCCGGTCCTTGTCAGACCCCCGCGCTGTCCTGCCAGAGGTGCGTTCGTGAAGGAAATTTATTTTGCCCGTCAACCTATCTATAACCGCAACCTTGAAATCGAAGGTTACGAGTTGTTCTACCGAAACACGGAGACGGATACCACTGCCCAGTTTCTTGATGCGGAAATCGCCACATCGCAAATCGTACTGAACACGGTTACCGAAGTCGGTCTGGAGCGTATCGTGGGCGAGCATAAAGCATTTATCAATGTTGCCCGCGATTTCATCATGGATGGCCATTTGCAGGGTTTTGCAATGCCGCAATTGGTCTTCGAGATCGTCGCCGATATCGTGGTCGATGAGCCGTTGCTACAAATCCTGCGTGAGTTGCGCACACAGGGGGGCTGCTTCGTTCTCGATGACTACGTAGAGAATGAAGCCTATCAGGCGCTGCTGGAAATCGCCGATTATGTCAAGATCGACATGCTGACTACGCCCGAGAAGGAGGTGCGCCGCCTGGTTCCACGTTTGCGCCAGCGCAAGAAAATCGCGCTGATGGCGGAGCGCATCGAAACGCAATCGATCCAGGAGCTTTGCCAGGTTCTCAAGTTTGACTACCTGCAAGGTTATCACTTCTCTCAACCCAAGTTGCTCAAGTTCCAGAGCGTTCCCACCAATCAATTAGCGGTGTTGCAACTGATCAGCAAGTTGCATGATCCCGACATTGAAATCAAAAAGGTCGAGGCGTTGATCAGCCAGGATGTTTCCCTGACCTACAAGTTGTTGCGCTACATCAATTCCGCCTACTTCAATCTGCCCAAACGCATCGACTCGATCCAGCGCGCAGTGGTGATGCTGGGACTGAGAAATATTCGTTCCTGGGTCACGCTGATTTCACTCGCGAACATCGAAAATCATCGCAGCGATCTGATTACCGTCGCTCTGGAGCGGGCCAAGATGTGCGAATTGCTGGCGGATCTGTTGAAACTCAAGCAAAAGGATTCCGGATTTACGGTTGGGTTGCTGTCGGTGCTGGACGCCATGACTCAAATGCCGCTGGAGGCGATTCTGGCTGCACTGCCGTTGGATGATGAGATCAATAAGGCGCTGCTGCATCACGAAGGACCGCTAGGGCGCATTTTGGCCTGTACTCTGGCCTATGAACGCTGTGACTGGGATTCCCTCGATAACCTGGGTTTGGAGTCGAGCCAGCTCAACGAAGCGTACATGACTGCAGTAGCGGATGCCTATCAGGCGACCTATGAATTACTCAAGGGTTCATAATTGCCGAGGTAGAGCCGTTATTGATGGGTTATTGCTCCCGGTTGCGGGCGCGTGCGCTCCATCGCCAGACATAAGCTGCCCCGCTCCAAATCGTGGTCAGCGCCGTCAGATAAATCAATGCGATTAGCAGCCATGACGGTAAGAGGGCCATACCATAATGAACAATCGCTGCGCAGACCAGGATTAATTGCAGCAAGGTATTAAACTTGCTGATCATCAAGGGAGTAGCCGTAAAGCGCTCGATCAGAAAATGGTAACTGATCGCGCCGCCGATGATAATGAGATCGCGCAAGATGACCAGCGCCACGAGCCAGTAGGGGAGTTCATTCAACCAACCCAGGGACAGGATCGCCCCGATTAACAAAAGCTTGTCGGCGATGGGATCGAGCAGGCCGCCCAACTCGCTGGTCCAGCCAAAATATTTAGCCAGAAAGCCATCCAGGGCGTCGGAAATACCGGCGATGATAAATAGCAACAGGGCCACACCATACTGTTCTTGCAGCAGCGACCACAGAAATGGGGCCACCAACAGGATGCGCAGACCGGTAATAAGGTTGGGAATATGATGGACTTTAAGAAGCAAGGGTATTACCGCGTCACGCCGTTCTCGCAAGGTTGAACAGAAAGTCCCGGCATCCCAGCCGGGTTTACGCGCCAAACCAGTATTCTCTTGTAGCTAGTGTATTGGAATGCGATGACAACTGCTATTCACGGGGCGACGCCAATCGAACCTGATGATCTAAGCGCCGCCCTGATCGGCGGCGATGGAGACCGCTTATGAACGATGTATCGAACAGTTCGCCGCTTGTCCAAGCCTACCGGAAAATGATGGAGCGGGTGAAAAATCGGCTGGAGGAACTGGAGCAAGCTGAAAAAGCAGCTTTGCCCCGATTGAACGCGAGTATCGAACATGCAGCGAAAAAAGCCGTGGAGGTCGGTGAACTGACTCGCGAGGAAGCGCAGCTGATCGGTGGGTATCTGAAGCGGGATTTGGAGGATGCAGGTCACTATTTGACCGCTACAGGACGCGATCTGCGCGCCTGGCTGCGTTTCGATCTGGAATTGTTGGAAGACCGGCTACTGGATTTTTTCCAGCGCGGTGTAGATCAGTCACGCCTGGATTTGTTGGAGTTCGAAACGCCTCATGAACGGGTCGAGGAGGAGTATTACCATTCTGGTGAAATTACCGGGCCGGGCACTTTGCAGTGCGAACAGTGTGGCGAATGTGTGGCGTATCATGCGCCGGCGGCTATCGGTACTTGTCTGGGGTGCGGGGGAGTACGCTTTTTGCGGGTGACTGATGAACTGTAGAATAAGTATAAACCCTGATTGAGCGATCAATTTTCCTGATTTACCCAGGGCGTGAAAAATCGTTTACTTTAGGCGGCTTGAGCTAATTTTCCTAGTGAAGCGTATTGAAGCTCAATATTTTGTTTTTGACCGCCAGCCGGATTTGCTGGCGGTTTTTTTATGGGTTGCGCGAAACTCAAAACGGCCACCGACTCGATTGCTGGCCAGCTAACTGAGGTTCGCAACGAGCCAGTTGAGCGCGATAGCGATCCGCCAGCTGGCTGGCTTCGCGCGCCCGTTTGATCAACCAGGGTTTTTTCCGGTAGCTGCCCCTAGCAAAACCACCGTGGCCTTCGTGATAGGCGAGATACTGGCGATAAGCATCATGTTTGGCAACGCGGTTACGCTTAAAAGTTTGATGAACATACCAGCCTACAAAATCCACTGCATCGTCGAATTTGTCACGGTCGGCGTTATGATTACCGGTCGCTGCGATATAATCGCCCCAGGTGCCATCCAGCGCTTGGCTGTAACCGTAAGCGGTTGTAGGGCGTGGACCGGGAATGAAGCCGAAGTACCAGGTGCGGGGTGGTGGACGAGCGTCGGAGCGGAAAGTGGATTCCTGGTGGATAATCGCCAGCAAAACCGGCAATGGCGCCCCCCAGCGTCGGCTGGCGGCTTTGGCATCGGGGTACCAGTCGCCGTATTCAGCAAAAATGGCGCAGGCGTTGCTGACGTTGCGCGGCGGCGGGATTGTAGCGCAAGCGCCCAGTAGCAGAAGAATAGTCAGCAGGCTGCTGGAGCTGCTCCAGATCCAGCACCAGGATTGCCAGCCAACAAAAGACACTCCCCGACTGGTCAGCAGACGCGGTGAACAAAAGCTGCTGCGAGACAGAAAGGGTGGGTAACGTTCAATCATGCCGTGGCGAGTTTACGTTGGGCAAGGAACAGGCTGATTAAAAGTAAGGCTATCACCAAAATCATGGTAGGTGAATCCCCCCAGCGCGCATAGGGCGTCAACCCGCTCAAGGGCTGTACCTCGCCACGAATGACTTCGGCCTGGAACGAGTCGCCTTTGACGACAATTTGCCCCTGCTCGTCGAGAATGGCGGAGATGCCGGTATTGGTGCTGCGCGCCATATAGCGTCCAACTTCTAATGTGCGCATCCGGGCGATTTGCAGATGCTGGTGTGGGGCGGTGGAATCCTTGAACCAGGCATCGTTGCTGACATTGATTAACCAGGTCGCGCCAGGCAGCGACTTGCGGATTTCACTGCCGAAAACCGCTTCAAAGCAGATAGAGACGCCCGCAGGCTGGCCCGCGACTTGCAACAACGGCTGGTCGTGGTCGCCTGCGGTAAAATCCGCCATCGGGATATCTACCCAGTCGCGGAAGAACAGGAAAAATCCACGTAATGGCAGGTATTCGCCGAATGGCAACAGGCGTCGCTTGTGATAAAAATCCACTGTTGAGCCGATATGGGCAACGCTGTTGCGGAAAACTCCGGTTTCCCAGGAGCCGGTGGGAATGCCCGTCACATAATCAACTCGATCTTTTCTCGCCCGCGCGGCTAGGGCGTCCATGAAAGGCTGTACCTGTTCATAAAACGCCGGAATCGCTGTTTCCGGCCAGATAATGACCTGACTGCGCTCATGTTCAGGCAGACTGAGCTGAATATAATGGTACAGGGTTGTATCGAGAACGTCCGGTCGCCATTTCTGATCCTGAGCAATATTGCCCTGAATAATAGCGACTTGTAGTGGCGGCCCGGCAGGCGTGACCCAGTGAATGTGCCCCAGTCCCCAGGCGCTGAGCCATAAGACCGCCAGCAATCCCAGTCCGCTCAACTGCACCCGCCGCTGGTTCTGGCCATGCAGCAAGGTCCGCAACAGTCCGGCGCTCAGCAGCACCAACCAGCCGACGCCAAATACGCCGATGCAGGGCGCGAATTGACCCAGCGGCGCATCAATCTGACTGTAGCCCAGCGCCAGCCAGGGAAAGCCGGTAAACAGCCAACTGCGCATCCAGTCCAGCAAAGTCCACAGCGCCGGGAACGCCAGCACCCAGCGCAATGGACCTGGCGGTGCTCCCCAGCGCGCCAGTAACCAGCCGATGAGGGTCGGATAGAGCGCCATCAGCAGAATGACCAGGAAAGTGGCCAGCGCTGCGAAGGGAGCGGGAGCATTGCCGTAATCATGCAGACTGATGTAGATCCAGTAGATGCCAAAACCGAACAATCCCAGTCCGAACAGCCCGCCGCGCTGCGCGGCCTGACGTGGCGTGGCGTGATCCCAGCTCCACAGCAGCACAACCGGCAGCAGAATAGCCAGTGGCCAGAAATCGAACGGCGCAAAAGCTAGCGCCAGCAACGCGCCAGCGACGAAAACCAGCAAGTCAACGATTAGCGGATAACGTTGCAGAAAGTCGGGCGTCAAAAGATTGCGCCAAGGTAATGCTCTGTTCATGATCGGATTGACGACCCACGTCGCTGCGTTTCAGGTTGCGGAGCGCATCCCATCAGGATCGAGCCTCCGAATATTCGGCGTTTTCTATTTTGACAAGAATGCTGCCCAATGGCAGTCGCCACTGCATCGGCGACCTGGCGCATGACCGGCGTCCAGTCATCCGACCAATGCCTCTTGTGGAACAGACGCGCGGTGGGATACCAGGGGCAATCCTCCCGGTCAACCAATCGCCGCCAGTCGGCAAAGAACGGCAAAAGAATCCAGACTGGCCGCGCCAGCGCCCCCGCGACATGCGAAATCGCCGTGTCGCAAGTGATCACCAAATCCAGATTCATCATCACGGCGGCGGCGTCCAGAAAAGCATCTGGGCCGGCGTCGAAGTCTTCGCCCAGTAACTCAATCGGCAACCTGGCGGGCCATGCCGTCAATTGTTCCACTCCATGTTGTTTCTGCAAGGCGATCAAACGCACGCCCGGCATTTCGGCAAGGGGCGCAAACGCCGCTAAGGGAATCGAACGGTCCTGTCGATCAATCGCCGTGTTAGGGTTGCCCTGCCAACAAATCCCGATCTTTAACCCTTCAGTCCCGATGCGGGCTTGCCAATAGCGAATACGCGCTTCTTCAGCGCGCAAATAGGGCACAGCGCACGGGATATCTTTCACATCATGGATCTTCAAAAAACGCGGTATGTCCATCAACGGCGCATGCCGATCGAAAGCCGGCGGAGATTCCTGGGCGCCGATCCAGACGATGGCGTGCTCCAGACATTCCTTCGCCGGTTCTGGGACGATCATCGAACTCAGCAAGCGTTTCAGCCGATCCGGAATCTGCACAATGACCTGCCGGCATTGCGCAGCTAGCCACGGGACAAACCGGGCGAATTGAATGGCGTCGCCCAAGCCCTGTTCGCTGTACAGCAACAGGGTTTGTCCAGCCAGCGACTCACCTCGCCAGAGCGGCTGCTGAAATTGCCGGATAAAAGCCGCGAGCCGTTGGGTGCGCCAGCGCCAGGCATATTCGGCCCAGCCTTCCTGGAAGCGCCCCGCTTGCAAGAGAAGAAGCGCCAAGTTCAAATGCGCGTCGGCGTCTTCCGGCTGGAGGGCCAGCGCCCGGCGAAAGGCGGCTTCCGCCTCAGCCCGGCGGCCTTGCATGAGCAGAGCGCTGCCGAGAGCATTCAGCGTCCCCGGATGATCCGGTTGCAGGGCCAACGCCCGTTGGCAACACTGTTCGGCCTCTTCCAGTTGTCCCAGCATACGCAGCACATTGCCTCGATTGCTCCAGGCGGCGAAGTGCTCGGGGTTAACCGCCACAGCCTGTTGCAACCACCGTTCGGCCTCTTCAAAGCGCAGCTGATCGCTCAGCAGACTGGCCAGATTGATCAACGCCTGCATGTTAGGATGCAGCGCCAGCGCCTGACGGTAAGCCCCTTCGGCCAAACGGCGCTGCCCTTGTTGAAGCAGCGCATTGCCCCGGATCGTATGCGCCTGGGCGTCGGTAAAGAGCGCAGCAATGCGTGCCATAACCGCTGTCCAGGGTTCATTCCAGGCGATTTTGCGGAATAACCGCATGGTGGGATACCAGGGGCTGTCCTCCCGATCCAGCAAAAACCGCCAGTCCGGCGCGAATTTCAGCGCCACCCACACGGGCCGTCCCAAAGCGCCGGCTAGGTGGGCAATGGCGGTATCGGAGGTGATCACCAGATCCAGACTGGCCATCACCGCGGCAGTGTCGAGAAAAGCGTCTTCGCCAGCGTCGAAGCCGTCGCCTAGGGTTTCCACGGTCATGCCCGCTGGCAACCGTTCCAGTTGCTCAACGCCATGATGTTTTTGCAGGGAAATCAGCCGGACGCCTGGCAAGCGCGCCAGCGGTTCAAACGCCGCGAGTGGGATGGAGCGTCCTCGATCCACGGAACCGGTTGGCGAACCCTGCCAGCCGATGCCGATGCGATAACCGTGACTGCCGATGCACGTTCGCCAACGCGCCACCCGGTCAGGTTCCGCGTGCAGATAGGGAATCGTGACCGGAATAGTGGCTTCGGTGGTCTGAAAGATCGCCGGCAAGCTCATCAGCGGCGCTTGGGCGTCGAACGCCGGCAGCTCCTCGCCTCGGGCTACCACAGTCACCTCAAAGGGCGAACTGCGCAACAGGCGCACCAGCGACCGGGGCGCTTCCACGATCACTCGGGCGCCTGTTTGCGAAACTAAAGACGCATAGCGGACAAATTGAATTGCATCGCCCAGGCCCTGCTCGGCGTACAGCAGGAGCGTTTGACCGGCGCGCGCTTCGCCGTTCCAACGGGGCTGGGAGAACGTGCGCGCTTTGTCGGCAAAAAATGTTGTTTTCCAGCGCCACTCATATTGGGGCCAGCCTGACGCCCAGCGTCCTTGAATCAAATGAAACAGGGCGTAATTATAATGCGCGTCCGCATGATCCGGCTGTAGCGCCAGCGCTTGATCCAGATGGCGGCGCGCTTCTTCCAGCCGCCGCCATTCCTGCAACAGCACGCCCAGATTGTTATGCGCATCATGGCAAGCGGGATCGCGAGCCAGCGCCTCACGGTAACAGCGTTCAGCCTCCTCCAGGCGATCCAGATTGTGCAGGGTAATCCCCAGGTCGAGATGCGCTTGCGCCGAATTGGGGGTCAAGGCCGCCACCTGGCGGAAACACCCTTCCGATTCGGCGAAAAAGCGATGCTTGCGCAGGATAACGCCCAGATTGCGCTGGGCGGGGAGGAAACTGGGATCGAGCGCAATTGCCTGCCGATAACAGGCTTCGGCTTCCACCCAGCGGGCCTGATCGCTCAGAAATACGCCTAAGTCATTGTGGACATTGGGATCGTCGGGACGCAGACAAAGCAACTGCCGATGGGTCGCCTCCACGTCCGCAGTGCGCTGCAAATGTTGCAGGACCGTGAGGCGATTGGCGAGCGCTGGCGTGAAATCCAGTTTCACGCACAACGCCTGATCCAGCGCCGCCAGCGCTTCCTCGTGGCGATTGAGATGATGCAGCACGATGCCCAGATTGCTCAGGCTCTCCACGGCATCCGGCTGACGCGCCAGCGCTTGGCGAAAAACGCGCTCCGCTGCCGCCCACTGCCCGCTCGCAGCCAGCGCCGTCGCCCAGTCGCTGCGGGCATCGGGGTCTTCCGGGCGCAGCGTGACCAGGCGTTCAAACGCGCAACGCGCCTGATCCCGTTGACCGGTCTGATAATAACTGCTCGCCAACAACCCCTGTGCTTCCGCATCCGCCGGGTTGTGAGCGATGATCGATTGCAATAAGGGGATGGCCTCCGTCAGCCGTCCCTGGGTCGTTAACCAGCGGCTGAACGACAGCAAAACGGCGTCCTGGCTGCGGCGGGATGGAGCCGTTGACGCGATCACTGGGGCCTGACCGGCCAGAACCTGCGCCAGTTGCGCCGTGATCCGTTCAAGGACTGCTCGCCCTGCTTCGTTGTGATGCGCTGGACGGAATAACCGCATGGTGGGATACCAGGGACTGTCCTCCCGCTCCAGCAACCAGCGCCAGTCTGGCACGGCAAATTTCAACGCCACCCACACCGGACGGCCCAGCGCTCCGGCCAGATGGGCAATGGCGGTGTCGATGGTGACCACCAGGTCCAGGTTGGCCATGACGGCGGCGATTTCAATGAATGCATCATCGCCAGCGCCAAACTGCGTGCCCAGCGTTTCCACCGCCATGCCGGACGGCAATTGTTGCAGTTGCTCGAGACCGTAGTGGCTTTGCAGCGAGATCAATCGAACGCCCGGCAACTGGGCCAGCGGCGCAAAGTCGGCCAGCGGCAGGGAGCTGCGCAGGGGGGCCGGGCGAATGAGCGAACCCTGCCAGCAAATGCCGATCTTGAAGCCGTCCGCGCCGAGACGTTGCCGCCAGTATTCGGTACGCTCCGCTTCGGGGGTCAGATAGGGAACGGTTGCCGGAATCGTATCGAGCGTCGTCCCTAACACACCGGGCAGACTCATCAGAGGGATGTGAAAGTCAAACGCTGGCCAGGGTTCGCTGCTGGCGTAGAGCCTGTGCGGACCGGCCAAGGTATTGAGCAATCGCTGCATTTCGGGCGGCGCTTCAAAAATCACGCGCGCGCCGAGCGCGGCGGCTAGTGGAACATAACGCGCAAACTGGATGATGTCGCCCCGTCCCTGCTCGCTGTAAATAAGCAGCGTTTTGTCCTGCAAGGGTTCGCCCGTCCAGCGGGGTTGCGAGAAATTGCGTTTCCAGGGGGACAGGAACGATGCCTGCCAGCGCCATTCATGTTCGCGCCAACCTTCCTCCAAGCGGCCCTGGAGCAACAGAAACAGCGCCAGGCTGTTGTGCGCCTCGGCATAGCCGGGATCCAGGGCGATGGCCTGGCGCAGCGCGGCTTCCGCTTCGGCGAACCGCGCGCTTTGAATCAGCGTAATACCCAGATTGTTGTAGGCGGGCGCAAAATCCGGTTTGAGGGCAATCGCCCGCCGATGGCAGGCTTCGGCCTCGGCGCCCTGTTCCGGCCCCCACAAGGTGATGCCGAGATTGTTGTGGGCCTGATAGTCGTTGGGATCGAGGGCCAACGCCTGCCGAAAACAGGCGGCGGCTTCCGCCGTGCGTCCCAGGCTTTGCAGGCAATGACCCAGGTTATTGTGGGCCGGAGCAAAGCGCGACTGAAGCTTCAGCGCCGCGCGAAAACTGGCAATGGCTTCTTCCGAGCGCTGGAGATTCAGCAGAATCAGGCCCAAATTGTTATGGGCTTCCACCAGGTGAGGATCACCGCGCAGGGCGGATCGACAGACCTGTTCGGCTTCTGGGTAGCGCTCCAGTGCGGTGAGCGCCGTGGCCAGGTTGTTGGCGATATCCGGGCGCTCCGGCGCGGCATCCAGAGCGCGCTGAAAATGCGCGGCGGCGGCGGCGTAGCGCCCGGCCTGGTAATGGTTAACGCCGGCGGCTAACTCCAGCGAAGTGATTTTATGACCGACCATTATTTGTAGCCTCGAATTTCACCACAACAACTATTCAGTCTGAACACTTGTTCGATAAGCAGTTTTTTCCAGAATCCAGCGGTTGAACGCTGCGTAATTTTCTCACGCTGACGTCTTTCGGCGAGACGTGGTCTTTCGATCCGCGATGACTCTGCCCAATCGATGCAGGTTGCAAGGTTCCAAATAAAGCGCGATGGAAGCACCCAAAAAATGCATTTGATACCTTTATAGAGCATATCTCTCTTGTTTATACAGGGTTATTCGATTATCTTTTCAAGTATCTGGTGGAACAAGCCGATATAACAAAAAGCCCATCGGGGCCGCGCTGAAACTCAGCGGCGATCTGCTGTTATATAAAACAGCTTAGGCCATGTTTTCCTATAGCTTGCTCCTTGGTTAAACGCCGGTATGACATCTAAGACTCCGCTCAACGATTGGACGGATACTGACTTCCAACGCGCCGGGTTCGGCTCGGATGGCAAGCGGGATCCGGAGCTTACCGCCAGCAGTGGCAAACCGGAGCTAATTCCTTCGCCGGGGTTGGCTCGTTGGCTGGCCGCCTCGGGCGGCTCCCTCGTCTTTTCCACTTACCAGACCGGGCGTTTGTTCTTCCTGGGCAGTAATCCGGACGGGAGTCTCTACGCCCAGGAACGGGTAGTCGGTACGGCCATGGGACTCGCTATCGACCGGGACAAGCTTTGGATCGGCAACCGCGAACAGATTTGGCGCTTTTCCAACACTGGAGCCGACGACATCGGTGGCCAGACCTATGATGCCATTTATATGCCCCAGCGCGGCTATCTGGTGGGCAACAGCAATACCCACGACGTGCTGGCGGATACCGCCTTTCTGGGCAAGCGGCACGAGTTTCTCTACGCCAATACCCAGTTTAGTTGCGTGGCCGCGCTAGACGAGCACTTCAGCTTCCGGCCCCTGTGGGTTCCTGACTTTATCTCTATGCTCGCCCCGGAGGACCGTTGCCACCTCAACGGCATCTGCGCGGTTGATGGCGAATTGGCCTATGTCACCATTTGTGGGCGTTTCGACACCGAACTCGGTTGGAAGGGGGTCAAGAGCCACGGTGGATTCGTGATCGACGTGCGCACGGGCGAGACGGTCTGCGAGGGACTCTCCATGCCCCATTCCCCGCGCTGGCACAACGGCAGGCTGTGGTTAATCAATTCCGGCGAGGCCCAGTTGGGTTATATCGACTTCGAGACCAAGTGCCTGGCGCCGGTTTTCACCTGCCAGGGCTTCGGGCGCGGCCTCGCTTTCATCGAGGTGAAAGGGCGAGATTATGCGGTCGTCGCGCTGTCTCGCCTACGCCCGCAAAAGGAGGGCCTGGTAGGACAGATCAATCTCGCCGAGCGCCTGGAATCCATGGGTTTTTACCAGCGCTGCGGTTTGCTCGTCTACGACTTGGCCAAGGAAAAGCTGGCCCATTGGCTAACCCTTGAGGGCCAGGTGACCGAACTCTATGACGTAGCCTTCGTGCCAGACATCCGCTGCCCCTACACGCCGGGTTTTCGCGAACCCGAGCAGCACCGTTGGCGTATACACCTGCCCCCAGGCCGCTGGAAGGCGGTGCCCAAACCGCCGCCTGAGTTTCCCGGTTGGCAACCGAAAACTCCAGCCAAATCCGGTCACTGACCAGTCGCTTTGTAACAAGATTTCACTAGGAAACCCACGCCATGAACAGTACTACTGCGAACGAAGTCATTGTCATCGATAGCGCCGTCACGGATTGGAAACCCCTGGTCGCCGGACTCAGCCCGGACATCCCCGTCATACTGCTCCCGGCAGGAGGAAACGGGCTGACCGCCCTGGCCGAGTATCTCGCAGGCTATGGCCATCTGGATGCCCTACACTTGGTCAGCCACGGTGGCAGCGGCTACCTCCAACTCGGTGACTTGAAGCTGGACAGCACCGCGCTCAATGAGAATTACACGGTCCTAGCAGAGATTGCAAAACACTTTGACGGAGACAGCGACCTGCTGCTCTATGGGTGTTCGGTGGCGGCTGGGGAGAGTGGACAGAGCTTCGTCGAGAGTTTGTCCAGCAGACTGGGTGGCGTCGACGTCGCTGCCTCCACCGACCGTACTGGCCCGCTTTCCTTGAGCGGGGACTGGGACCTCGAGTATGCGGTGGGCGAGATCGAGACAGTGCTGCCCTTTACTATCCAGGGAATGCAGGAGATCGACCACTGTTTGGGATGTTCCAGTGGCTATTATACCTCTCGACCTAGCGTACCATGCGGTGGCGGGTCTAACACTGCCCCTACCTTAGACTTCGGCTCTATCACTGGCCAAAACACCTATACCGAAGGTGGCTCAGCGGTCGCGATTGATGGTGACGTGACCGTTTCCGACACGGAACTGGACGCGCTCAACAGTGGCGCTGGCAATTACGATGGCGCATCCATCACCATCGTTCGTAATGGAGGCGCCAACAGCGAAGACGTATTTGGCAACAAAAACAGTCTCGGCACGCTGACAGAAGGGCAGCCTTTTACCTTCGCCAGCACCCAGGTTGGGACCGTGACGACCAACTCCAATGGCGTCCTGAAGCTCACCTTCGACAGCAACGCTACATCGGACGATGTCGACCTTATTCTTGAGAGCATCACCTATTCCAACTCTTCCGATGCGCCGCCGTCATCCGTGTCGTTGGACTGGACATTCAATGACGGGACGAACGACAGCTCGACGATTTCGGTCCCGGTGTATATCGATGCCGTCAACGACGCGCCAATCCTGAGCACCGGGGCGCGGTCTCTGACCACCATCACGGAAGATCCAGCGACAAATTCGGGGACGCTGGTTTCCGCCATTCTCTCGTCCAATGCTGGGACCGTAACCGATCCTGATAGCGCCAACATTGGCATCGCCGTTACTGGGGTAGCCAATACCAACGGTACATGGCAGTACAGCACCGATGGCATTAGTTGGAACGATGTTTCCGGCGTAAGCGAAACGAGCGCCGTGTTGCTCGCACATGATGACTATCTGCGGTTCGTTCCCGATGGGAACTACAATGGCTCGGATACCGGCTCTGTCACCTTCAAAGCCTGGGATCAGAGTTCTGGATCGGCAGGCGACATCACGGCAAATACGACGACCGGGACAGCCTATTCTTCCGCCAGCGCCACGGCGACCATTTCCGTCACGGCGGTTAATGATGCGCCGTCGTTCAGCAATCTCGGCGGGACGGTCAGCTTTGCATTTGGCGGATCGGCTGTCGCCCTCGATTCTGATGTCACAGTTACGGATATAGAGCTGGACGCCGAGAATTCCGGTTCCGGCGATTACGACGGCGCTTCGCTGACTATCGTCCGTCAAGGCGGAGCGAGTGCGAACGATAACTTTTCCATTGTTGACAGTGGCAGTACAGTTGCTTTGAGCGGCAGCAACATCACCTATAACAGCACTACCATTGGAACTTGGTCGGAAAGCAGCGGTACGCTGACGGTCGCCTTTAACAACAGTGCGACCTCGGTCATGGTTGACAAGGTCTTGCAGACTATTGCCTATAGTAATGCTGTGGATACGAGCGGCGCTGTTACCCTTGATTGGACTTTCAGCGACGGAACGACCATCAGCCAAGGAAGCGGCGGAGCGAAGACGGCAACGGGATCGACAGCGGTTACCATTGCCAATAATAGTGCGCCCACCTTCAGCAACCTCGATGGCGGCTCAGTCGCCTGGATCGAAGGAAGCACCGTCACGCTGGACAGCGACGCCACGATTGTGGACACCGACTTCGATACGCTCAACAGCGGCAATGGTGATTGGTCCGGCGCGACTTTAACCATCCAGCGCGACGGCGCCGCAGTAACCAGCGACGTGTTCGATTTCGCCTCCAGCAGTAATTTCACGGTCAGTGGCGGCAACCTCCAGGACGGCAGCTCGAACACTTTCGCCACTTTCACCAATACTGGAGGGGTGCTCACGATCACCTTCAGCGGCGCTAATGTCGCAACCACCGCCTTGGTCAACGATGTCCTCCAGCACATCACCTACCAAAACGATACGCCCGCTGGCGACGCTGACTTACAGTTCACTATCAGTGACGGGAGCGCCTCGAATAACGCCACGGTCACGGTGACTTCGGACGTTATCTATATCAATGATACTGGTACTACAGTCGACGCCGATCGCAACACCATCACCTTTGAAGAAGCGGCGGATATCGCTAATAACCAGACCGGCGCGCAGAGTTTCAAGCTGGACTCGACGGTGTTCAGTAGCGCCCAAACCATCACTCTGGGCGCGGCCACGACGCTGGAAAGTGGCCTGAGCATCGACGCCAGTGATGGTGCGGGATTGACCATCACTGGACAGACGCTCACCTTGGACGGCGGCATGACCTGGACTTCGGGCAGCGGGGATGCTGACGACATCGCCTCGGTCATTGCGGGTAGCGGTTCGCTGACCAAGGCCAGCGCCGGTACACTGGTCCTGAGCGCTACCAATACCTATACCGGCGGCACGTCGGTAAGCGGCGGTACACTGAATATTGCTACAAACAGCAACCTTGGCAACGGCGGGATTACGCTGGCTGACGGCGCAAAGTTGGGCATCACCGGCTCGGGCAACATCACTAAGGCGATCAACCTCTCTAGCGCGGCGCAGATTGGCGTGGACAGCGGCGCTGTCACGCTATCAGGCGTGATTTCTGGTTCCGGCAGGCTGGAAAAGGTCGATGCCGGCGCCCTGACCCTCTCCGGCAACAACACCTACACTGGCGGCGCCACGGTCTCGGCAGGCACCCTGAAGGGTACTACTTCCAGTTTGCTCGGTGACATCACTAACAACGCCACTGTGGAATTCAGCCAGAGTTCCGACGGCACCTACACAGGAGCGATCAGTGGTAGTGGTGATCTGGTCAAGAGCGGCAATGGCGCCGTCACGCTGACCGGGAACAACAGCTACAGCGGCGCAACCACTATTTCCGCTGGCGCTCTTATCGCTAGCGCGGCCTCTGGAGCGATTTCCGATAGTAGTGTCGTAACGGTCGAGGGCGCAGGCGCGTTGCGCTTGGCCTTGGATGAAACCATCGGCGGGTTGGCTGGCTCAGGCGCAGTCGACTTGGGTACTAGCACGCTGACCGTCCATCAAGGCTCAGATACCGTTTTCTCCGGCGACATCACGGGATCGGGCGCTTTAACCAAAATCGGTGCGGGTGCGTTGACCCTGTCAGGTAGCAATATGTACAGCGGCGACACGACGCTGACCGCCGGCGGCTTGACTATTTCGAGCGGCGCTGCGCTCTCAGACAGCAGTGCGGTGACGATGAACGGCGGTACGCTAACTGTGCAAATCGCCGAGACCATCGGCAATCTATCAGGCGCAAGCGGCGAAATTGCATTAGATCAGGCCCTGACGGTATCGCAAGACACGGATGGAACATTTGCTGGCGTCATTTCAGGATCGGATGGCCTGATCAAATTGGGAAGCGCCACACTGACCCTGTCTGGGGAAAATACCTACAACGGGACAACAATAATTTCCAGCGGCGCTTTGGCGGTCTCTCAGGATAGCAATCTCGGGACCGCTACGGTGATCCTGCAAGATAGTACGCTATTGATAACGGGTGATACAAATATTGATAATGCGTTAACCCTCAATGGCTCCTCAACCGATGTTATTAGTGTAGCCAGTGGTCAATCAGCCACTGTGTCGGGACAAATTACAGGAACCGGATCGCTCGACAAGACCGGTGCCGGCATTCTTTCGCTTTCCAACGCAACCAACTCTTATATTGGTAACACAACCGTTTCAGATGGAACCTTATATGTGACAGGCGCACTGACTGGGACGTCGGGTGTGACGGTCAACAACGGCGCAACCCTGGGCGGCGGTGGAACCATTTTCAACTCCGGGAGCAGTAACACAGTAACGATCAATGGGACGCTTGCACCCGGTGTGGTCGATGTGGACAGCGATGTCGGGGCGATCACCATCAATGGCAATCTGCTCTTTGGAGCATCGGGCGCCTATGCTGTTAATATCGCGGGAAACTCGATAGGTACTACGTATGATTCGGTAGCGGTGAACGGTACAGTGGCGATCACCAGTGGCGCAACTTTTTCAGCGACGCATTCCTACACTGCGGGCAATGGCGACAGCTATCGGGTGATCTCAAACGATAGCTCCGATGCGATTTCTGGAACATTCAGCGGTCTGGCCGAAGGCGGCACACTGACGGCAGGTGGAGACAGTGTCATCCTGACCGCCTATTACGCAGCGACTGATGGCGAAGCAACGAGTGGCGGCAACGAGTTTATGTTGCAAGCCCCTTATAACACACCGCCGACCATCGATCTGAACGGAAGTGGCGCTGGAACCGGCAATGAAGTCACTCTCGCTGCCGCCAGCAGCGGGTTGGCGGATGCGACCGCTACGGCCAGTGATTCAGCCTGGAGCGGCGGCAGCTTGACCCTCCAGCGTGTGACGTCTGGCGGCGTGGCGGATGGCAATCTGTACGACGTCTTCAGTTTCCTGCCCGGTGTGACGGCGACAGGAAGCATCAGCGAAGGATCAGATAGCAGTGGGACATTAAGTGACAGTGGAACGCAATTTGCGATTTGGGCCTATACGAGTGCGACGGGCAAGCTGGTCATCACCTTTGACGCCAATGCCACGACGACTCGGGTAGAGACACTGATTCGCAACATCGGCTATACCAACTCGACCCCCTTTGGCGATGCGATCATTCGATTCGCTCTGAGTGACGGCACTAGCACGACCGATGCCGATGTCACCGTCACCAGTAACTTGATTTACGTTACAAACACCACGGATACAGCGACGATCAGCGCAGCGGATGGCAATAGTTTCTCCGAGGCCATTGCCATAGCGGCGGCAGACACCACGGGTACGCAGACCATCGCTTTGGCCAGTAGCCTGGCCGGGCAAACAGTGAGTGCGTCATCGGCCTCCTCCTTGACGGAAAGCCTGATTCTTGACCTCAACGCCGCTAGCGGCGCCACGCTGAGTGGGGGAACGTTTGCTCTCGATGCTGGAGTAACGTTGACGCTGACCAATGGCGGTGGCGATAACGGGACG
>JAGRHQ010000399.1 GCA_020444905.1 Candidatus Competibacteraceae bacterium | reverse complement strand
CCGAGCGCAGGATGTCGCGCATCGAGTATTCGCCCTTGATCGGCACGTTGAGCAGCAGGGGCAGCCCGGTCTTCTGGATCACCACGCCGAGCAGCATGGGGCGCCACTTCACCTTGCGTCCATGCTTGGCCGCCAGGTCGTCGACCCGCTCGGAGGCGAGATAGGCGTAAGGTGAGGAAAAGTCGAAGTAGAACTCTATAGGCTCGCACATGATGACTACTCCCCCCTTTGCAAAAGGGGGGCTGGGGGGGATTTAACCCGCGCCCCAACCACCCCATGAATCATTTCAAGTACGGCTTCCGTTTCCATCATGACTTGCAGATTATCAAAGCGCATGACCTTCTGGCCCAGCGATTCAAGATACGCGTCTCGCTTCTGGTCCCTCAACTTCCCCGCCGCCTCGAAATGCTGCGACCCATCCACTTCGACGACAAGCTTCACCGCCGGAGCATGGAAATCCACGATGTAAGGGCCAAGCGGCTTCTGCCGGTAAAACTGTACGCCGAGAACCTGTTTGCCGCGCAACCGTGACCACAGCAAGCGTTCCGCGTCGGTTAGCTCGGCTCGCAGCTTTCTGGCGGGTTGCTTCAGGTTGGTGTTGTATTTCAGCATGCTTTGTCGACTCTCGACCGCCTTCTTAAATCCCCCCCGGCCCCCCTTTTTCAAAGGGGGGAGACGGCCCCCTATCCCCCGGCCCCC
>JAGRHQ010000398.1 GCA_020444905.1 Candidatus Competibacteraceae bacterium | reverse complement strand
TCATTGGGAGCGGCTGACTTGAATGTTGTGGGGTCTGACAATGCGTCTGCTCAATCGTCTATCCCTGCGGGCGAAACTAAACATCGGCCTGATCTTGATGCCTCTCATCATTGCAGTGATCGTTTCCTTTACCCTGATCATGGTCACGCAGAACAGATGCCAGTACTTAGGGTACTGCAAAGATTCATCCGTAAATGTACGCTAAGCGGTATACCAGCACTATTCAACTTCTTGTGTACTGTAATAAAAGAATTTTTTCTAATAAACGACCCCGCAGCAAGCTGCGGGGTATTTGGCTGCACTCCCAAAGGCAGTTGCTGTAATCAAGGATAACATCAATCCAAAGGTCGTCTCTTTCTTAATATCTTTTTCTTATAGTAAGTTACGACCAAAAAAACACGGATACCTGATTCGTGACGCAGCAAGCTGCGGGGAATCCGACCCTCCAAAGAATAAACGACCCCGCAGCAAGCTGCGGGGTATGCATCCCGAACGGCAATCAATGGGTTATTTTCAGTAAGGTGCAAGGACGTCGCCTGGCAGAGGAACGCCAGGTCACGCGCTCAATGTTTCAAATTAGAACGGGTGTTTGAAATGATGTTTCAATTTGAAACATTAAGCCTACAACACGGATACCCTGTAAAGAGCCCGGTCTACCGGAAGGGGGCGAACACACCTGTTCGCCCCCAAAGGACGCTCAACCATCTTG
>JAGRHQ010000397.1 GCA_020444905.1 Candidatus Competibacteraceae bacterium | reverse complement strand
GTTATTTTTATTACAGTCTCTCAGATAAGAGGACTTATGGGAAGTGTTGTGATAGGTGTTGCTGAGAAAGAAACAGTAGCGGCAAACATACTTGGCATCAATGAAATGAACCAAACATTCGATATTGTGTCAACAAGCGATGAATTCAGGAGCATCGTTGAGGTGGACCCCAATGTCAAGACAGAATTTAGCCGAATTTAAGGTGGACACTCTACACCTTGTAGCGACCGGCTTTGCCTGTCCGCATACACCTCAGCGGGTGTTCGATAGTTCAGCGCCTGATGAGGACGCTGGTCATTGTAAAACACGAAGTACTGCGCCAAGCCCTGGTAAGCCGGGTCCAGCGTTTCATAGGCCTTCGGATACACCTCCTCATATTTTACGGACCGCCAGAGCCGTTCGACAAAGCTATTGTCATGCGCCCGCCCTCGACCGTCCATACTGATTCGGATTCCGGCTTGCGCCAAGCACCCGGTAAAAGCGACGCTCGTGAACTGGGTTCCTTGATCGGTGTTGAAGATCATCGGCTGGCGATGCGCCAGGGCTCCTTCCAAGCACTCCAGGCAAAAGGTGGTCTCCAAAGTATTGGACAACTGCCACGCGAGCACTTTACGGCTATATAGTCAAACAGTTTTTAGATAGTTTGAAAAACCGCTGTTAATGCATCAATAAAGAGTTTAACAATTTGGAAGAATTTTTTCAACTTCCCCTTAAGAATA
>JAGRHQ010000396.1 GCA_020444905.1 Candidatus Competibacteraceae bacterium | reverse complement strand
CCGCTGAGGGGAATTCATGCTGCTCTTGAGGAGCGGCCGTCAAGGCTTTTCAGGGAGAGAACTTATGACTGATGAGTCAGTAAGAAAAACGCCACCTTTCAATCAAAGAGTGGCCAATCCACCACCGGGATGGTCATGACCGGATGCTTTAAAAAGAACATATAAAGAATTGATCCGTGCCTTTTAGGTATCGGTTTCTCTGTAGGCCTCCGCGACGCGGGGGCGCCTTATTAGCACCCCGTCCACGCCGCGCATTCTTAAGCCCGAATGTTTCATAAATCCGCCATCGGTGCCAGAGATTGCCTTATGGAGTCGGATTCAAGGCGGTACCGGGATGAAGGATCGGTGATCCGGATGCGAAGGGGTGCCGAAAATCGAAGTTGTTCCGGTTAACCGGGTGTCGTGGCCACGCCTACGGGTGCAGAGGCTGCCAAACGGGCAGCACGCTGCCAGGCCCCGACGAGCCTGGAGATGCGGGAGCAGATTGACCGGCGGGGTCAATCGGGGAGCAGCGGCGGGTGGGCCAGGAACAGGGGTTGTGTTGCGTTATAGTCAAACAGTTTTTAGATAGTTTGGAAAACTGCCGCTAGCGCATCAAAGAGATTTTGAAAATTTCCAACAATTTTCCTCAACTTTCCCTTGAGAATAGCCCAGTAGTTTTCGATAGGATTTAAATCCGGAGAATAAGGAGGTAAAAACAGCAATTGATGGCCATGGTC
>JAGRHQ010000395.1 GCA_020444905.1 Candidatus Competibacteraceae bacterium | reverse complement strand
ATTCGGCAGGGGCCACACCATTCCGCCCAATAATCCACCAGAACGGGCTGCTCAGCCTTGAGAACCTCGGCCTCGAACGTGTCGTCGGTGACATGCATGATATTTTCGCTCATGGAATTTTCTCCGATGCAAAAGTAGGAACAAGGCGGCGGGACAGGCGGGATACAGGCACAACGCGCAGCTGTCATGCATACTTGAGGGAACCGCCGCCGGGACGCAACCGGCGAAAATCGGCGGCGCGCGGCGTTCAACAAGGCATATTGTGGCAAAATACTCTACCGGGGCACAAATCTTTCCTTCCTATTGCGCCTGGATGAGCGCTCGTGTTAGCCCCACTCACCCCTGCTCACTCGGGATAGTCGCACAATCATGCAAAAAGATCATCTCACTCATGTCCCGTTTTCCTCGCTGGGCCTGACCGATTCGCTGCTGGAAAGCCTGGAGGACGCCGGTTTTGCCTATTGCACGCCGATTCAGGCCGCCACGCTGCCTCTCGCGCTCAAAGGCCAGGATATTGCCGGTCAGGCGCAAACCGGCACGGGCAAAACGGCAGCCTATCTATTGGCGGCATTGCATCATCTGATGGAAACGCCGGTTGCCGAGAACGCGGTCGGTCCCTGGGCTATCGTCATCGCGCCCACCCGGGAATTGGCCGTGCAGATTCACCGTGACGCTGAATTATTGGGCCGTTATACCGGCCTCAAGTTTGCCGTAGTTTACGGTGG
>JAGRHQ010000394.1 GCA_020444905.1 Candidatus Competibacteraceae bacterium | reverse complement strand
GGAAAACAGCCCCATTTCCTGGCCGCCATTGCCGCCGGGTAGTGCGTACAGGTTATATTGGCCGTAGAGGTCCTGCATCATTTTCATGCCGCCACGTTCGTACAGCCAAATGTTATAGCCTTCCGTATCCAGGCCGAATGGCACGGAGGCGAAGGCGACAAACGCCTCGTTTTTGCCCTTCCAGTAACCCGGCCAGTCGTGACCGATCTGAGCCGATCCTTTGCTGACCGCGTCAAAGCTTTCCATCGCGCCGACTAGCGAACCCGCCGGGAAAAGTTTGATTTCGAGCCGGCCACCGGAAGCAAGAGCGACGGTGTCGGCAAAATGTTGGGCCATGTCGTAAAAAAGAATGCCTTCGGTCCAGGGCATCACCATTTTCCATTTAAACTCTTCCTTGGAAGGCTTGATGGTGCGAAGTTCTTTTTTGACTTCCTCATGCCGTTGATCAGCACCGAACTTGTCACGTGCGGCAAAGGACGGCGGAATGATCAGGAATGATGCGACAATCAGCGCACTAATCAGGGATCTGAACGTTATCATGAATTATTTTCCTCCTCAGTGGTTTTCAGTGATGACGGTGAAAAACCGACTCTGAAAATTTAGATAAAGGAGCGATCAGATTCCAGGAATTGCAAAAATTAGAAGATGCTCCCCATTGTCAAGACCAAAATCCGGTGGTGAGGACTTGAACCTCACCACCTATCAGTTCCTCATTACGGGGCAAACCCGGTAGAAAGGGGGTAAGGGTTGTTGCATTTGCAGCTTC
>JAGRHQ010000393.1 GCA_020444905.1 Candidatus Competibacteraceae bacterium | reverse complement strand
TATGGAATTAATTATTTCAAAAGTACCGCTCTTTATCGAGAGTTGGCTAGTTGGCGTGATAAAAACATGGCTCCGGAATTCCTGTACTAACAATGGAATACACAAGGATTCTAAAATCTTCGCTACGCTCCGAATTCGGTGTCCATGAGCCTTGGCTTTATTCTTAAAGATCCGTCTAGGTTCGCGTCTCGATTATCCTGAAAGCCGTTTGTTTCTTTCGATTCCTCCCACAAAATTCAAGATTGGGTCTGTTATCAGGAGTGAATTCACGTCCTCCATTTCATAATAAATAATATGATTCTCGTTCGGGATACATACCCCGCAGCTTGCTGCGTAGTATCGTCTTTTAATACCCCGCAGCTTGGCCCATTGGGAGCGAAGCTGCAATTTGAGGACATATAGTCAAACAGTTTTATGTTGATTGCCCTTCCAGCAAGGAATACCGTAGTGGTCTCAGCACCTGGCGAACTATCCAAAAACTGTTTGACTATATAAGCCTCTGCTGAGGCGGGATCGCCTAAACTGCACGTTCTCATTTTCATGAATCATCGCCTAAGTTAGGCGAAAGGCAGAACGTGACTGGATTTTTGGATAACGATGAAGACCGCTGGACCCTTGCTTCAGAAGAACTCGCCCTATTGACGGGGATGATGGATCCAGGACGCCTGGGATGTGCCTTCCAGCTCAAATTCATACAGGCTCAGGGCCGCTTTCCCGAGCGCGGCGAGATTCCAGGCATGCACGGCGTCGCTGTTCTTGCCGCCCAACTCGGTGTCGAGGCCGACACGCTCGCCGGGTATGACCCGCTCG
>JAGRHQ010000392.1 GCA_020444905.1 Candidatus Competibacteraceae bacterium | reverse complement strand
CGCTGAGGGGAATTCATGCTGCTCTTGAGGAGCGGCCGTCAAGGCTTTTCAGGGAGAGAACTTATGACTGATGAGTACATGTAAATCATGCCACAGATAGAGCATCACCCGCCGACACTGGCGCGCCGCCCGGTCCAACCAGGCACACACCGTATCTTTGTCCGTCAGGACAATCCGGGCGGTCGCCCGCAGCGAAGTCCCCTCCGCCAGTGCGCGTACCGCCAATTCGAAAACGGCGGGTTCAGCATCCAAACCACAATAGGCCGTTCCATAACTCAAGACGACATGTCTCCCGCACGCTCGGCAGAGCGCTCTTGGATGACCACGGCTACTCCCATCTTTGATCAACTGTCCTGTTTTAAAGGGCTTTCCATAGTGACGGCAGTTCCGGTTTGGGCAATACAACGACTCCCACTCCATGCTGATCTCCCCGCTGAGTACCATAGCTCAGAGGCGGATGCCCCAGCATGATCAAAGTAGCATCTAGGTTCACCACAGCAGTTGAGGGACACTACCAAAAGTTGAAGCAATGGAAGATTGGAAAAGTAACCTTCAACGACTTTAGGTGGTGTCCCTCAGTTTACGTGATGAGCTAAGCCAGTGACGACGACAACATGTATCCTCATTGTGATTGTGGTGTTAATCACTGACCGGGGATCTTATGAAGTGGGAAACGCTCTACTGCCCCAATCGTTCCTGTCACCACTACGGTCGGCCCTTTGGTCAAGGGTTGTTGGTCAAAAATGGTTCCAGTCACGGGAAAAAGCAGGCGTTGTGTCGTTCGTGCGGGAGGAGAGTGTCCTTGACGTACGGAACTGCGTATTTTGACCTCGAGGCCG
>JAGRHQ010000391.1 GCA_020444905.1 Candidatus Competibacteraceae bacterium | reverse complement strand
GCGGTTTTCGCCGTCTGTTATGGACTGGAGCTGCCGGCCAATTTTGAAGGCCATGCCTGGCATTTGCGCGTGGCCGCCGAACCGGCTGAACTGGCCCGGCGACTAAATGTAGAACCCGCTCAAGTCAACGCATGGCTAACCGCCGCCCAGCGCAAATTATTCAGTGTCCGTTCCAAACGAATCTGGCCGGGCCGCGATGAAAAAATCCTGACAGCCTGGAACGGGCTGGCCATCCGGGGCATGGCCATCGCCGGTCGCCATTTGGGACAGCCTGATTTCGTGGCTTCCGCCGAACGGGCGCTGGATTTTATCCACAATCAACTCTGGCGCGCTGGGCGGTTACAGGCGGTTTACAAAGATGGACAAAGCCGACTGAACGCCTATCTCGACGATTACGCTTTTCTAATCGATGGCATTCTGGAACTGCTCCAATGCCGCTGGCGGGACGGCGATCTGGACTTTGCCCTGGCGCTGGCTGACGTGCTGCTGGACCGGTTTGAGGATCGGCGGAATGGCGGCTTTTATTTCACCGCCGACGATCACGAAACACTGATTCAACGCCCCAAACCTCCACATGACGACGCACTGCCTTCCGGCAACGGCATTGCCGTACAAACACTGCTCAAATTGGGACATCTCACTGGCCGCACTCGTTATCTGGACGCCGCTGAACGCACGCTGCGCTGGGCATGGCCAGCGATTGAGCAAATGCCCAACGCCTGCAACGCTTTGCTAAACGCCCTGGAGGAGCGCCAGGAACCGGCGCAGACCATTGTGTTGCGCGGCGAACCGGCGGCGCTCAGGGAATGGTGCGAACGTTGCGCCCGACCTTACGCGCCACGCCGACTGACGCTCGCCATTCCCCCCGGGGCCGCCCTGCCGGAGGGACCGCTCGCTGAACAACACCCCGGACCGGCAACGGTCACCGCTTGGATTTGTCAGGGACTCGAATGCCAACCGCCGATTACGACGCTGGAAACGTTGGAAAACCACCTGACGGGAACC
>JAGRHQ010000390.1 GCA_020444905.1 Candidatus Competibacteraceae bacterium | reverse complement strand
ATGACGCGGCGCTCCAATTCACTGCCGGATAGGCAGCTCAGAAAGCCGTCGCCGGTGCCACAGTCGCAGTCATCCCATTCACTGCCGGATAGGCAGCTCAGAAATCTACGAGACCGCCCTCGACCTCCTGGGAGGAATTCACTGCCGGATAGGCAGCTCAGAAATGCAAGCGCTGGTGGCACAGCCGCACCATCTGATTCACTGCCGGATAGGCAGCTCAGAAATGGACGACGCGGGAGTCGTCCTTCTCGCGCAGATTCACTGCCGGATAGGCAGCTCAGAAAGCGAGGAAGGTGGGGATGCGCAGGAGGTGATGATTCACTGCCGGATAGGCAGCTCAGAAATCAACCGCGCCGAGCAGCTCGGCGGGCTCGAGATTCACTGCCGGATAGGCAGCTCAGAAATCGGCGCGGCTGGCGGCGTAGGCCAGCATGATATTCACTGCCGGATAGGCAGCTCAGAAAAGCGACACCGTCACCGACTTCACCGCCGCGTTATTCACTGCCGGATAGGCAGCTCAGAAAGTGCTCGCACCGATCGCCAAGGCGCTGGAGTCATTCACTGCCGGATAGGCAGCTCAGAAATGCTCGAAGCGCCACGACATCGACGGGCCCACATTCACTGCCGGATAGGCAGCTCAGAAAAGGCGGCAAGGTCAGCGGGGGTCATCCCTGACATTCACTGCCGGATAGGCAGCTCAGAAAATCGGCTCTATGCCCTTTCCAGTGGAAATTGACTCAACAACAAACAGTGTGATCGGTGGTGCAACGCCCCGATCCTGACCGTGACTGCGCCCACCATGAGTTCTCCGATCGAAGCCCTCTTCACGACCGCACTGGGTCTGCAGCCGCCTTGGTACGTCGCCAAGGTCGAGCTCGACACCGCCAAGCGGCGGATCGACTTCGAAGTCGAGCACACCGGCAAGCGCGTGCCCTGTCCGGCGTGTGGTGCCGTGCATCAGCCGGTCCACGATCGAGTGCGGCGCAGTTGGCGTCACCTGGACTTCTTTCAGTTCGAG
>JAGRHQ010000038.1 GCA_020444905.1 Candidatus Competibacteraceae bacterium | reverse complement strand
TGCACCCGCAGCGTCAGCGGAAAATGCCGGGCGGCGCAAACTCGTTCCAGCGACATCGGGTGCAGTTGCTCAGTCAGGAATTCATCGGCAGTTCCTTGATCGATCAGCAGGGGCATGGCCGCCGCGCCTTCTTCGATCAAGCGAACGGCATCGTAAGCCGCCCAGCTCTCGCGGTTATTCCCCAGATAAGCTTTGAAACAGCCTTGCCCCCAACCGCTGGCCATCGGATGACAGATCGGCGCGAAGGCGGAAACGGAGCGGTAAAGTCCCGGCTCTCTCAGCGCGCAAATCAGCGCGCCATGACCGCCCATCGAGTGACCGGTGATCGAACGCAGACCGGGAATCAGCGGTAATTTCACTTCAACCAGCGCCGGTAGTTCACGGGTCACGTAGTCATACATTTGATAATGTTGCGACCAGGGCGTCTGGGTGGCGTTGACGTAGAAACCGGCGCCCTGACCCAGGTCGTAGCGGTCTGCGTCCGGTACGTCCGCGCCTCGGGGACTGGTGTCGGGAATGATCAGCGCCAGCCCTAGTTCTGCTGCGTAGCGCTGCGCGCCAGCTTTCACTCGAAAGTTATCGTCGGTGCAGGTCAGGCCCGAAAGCCAGTAAACGGCTGGGACTTTTTCGGTTCGCGCCTGGGGCGGCAGGTAAACGGAGAAGGTCATCGGGCAATGACACGTTGTGGAATCGTGCCGGTAACGATTCAGCCAGCCATCAAATTCTTTAATTGCCTCAATATGTTCCACGCAATCATCCCTTGGTTCTGTGGTAAGTGGGGCCGAGTTTTCTCAGCCCGAATATTCCCCCCCTTTGGTAAAGGGGGGAGACGAACGCTTATGTTCTATTATCGCGCCAAGCTGGCTAACCGTCACCCGGAAATGCGTTCAGTCCCCCCTTTAACAAAGGGGGGTGAGGGGGGATTTTGGCCTCGTCACCCGTGCGGAATCCCCCCCAGCCCCCCTTTTTCAAAGGGGGGAGGCAGATGTTTGCGATTTGGAACACGCAACGCCATGTTCAACGCAAGAAGGAAGACCGCTCGCGATTCAGCGCCAGCAAGCGGCGCAGGATTTCATCGTCGCGCAAATCCGCTGGCCAGCCATAGGCCACAGCGACGGCTTCATCGAGAACCCGGTGCGCGTGATCCAGCCAGGCAGGGCGTTGATTGTAGAGATTAGTCAGGGTGCGCTTTTTGAGTTCAGCCGCATATTCCGGCTTGGGAATGATGCGGTTGGGATAACCGGGGACGACTTCAGGAACGCGATCGACCCACTCTGGAGGATTCAGCCAATTATCGCGCAGCTTGTTCAACTTGCGGACTGCATCTGCAATGGCCTGGGCGCGGGGATCGTCGGCGTAGATGCTGGGCGGGATGTTCGGGGTCAGACCAGTCGGGAAGGGGAACGTCTCGAAGCAGGAACGCGCGTTGTAGGTTGGGCGGCCACCATCATCACCGTCGCCATGCCATGAACAGGTTCGCAAGCTCCAAAGTTCATGAATCCGCGAATGAAGAATGCCAAAGGTTGCGTCATCGTCGCGGGCGATAGCGTAAACTCGGCTATCCGGCAACACCACTGCACTCAACCAAACGAATAACCGATATTTTGCGACGCGAGGAGTTGCGATGTAGCGGGATAAGGGCTTTAACGCCTTGCGCATGTCGCCACCAGTCCGGCCTAATCGCCACCAATGCTTCTTGCGATTAGCATCCCGATTTTTATCCCGTTCAGGTTTGACATGCAATCGGACATATTCAAATGGCGCTTCATACAGCGCCGCTTCGTTTTCCGCCATATCGCCGCCAAAATCAATGATCCAGGTATCGGACAGACGACGGGTAATATCCATGCCATTCGCCCAAGGACGCACTACATCACGATTAGATCGGCCATTAGGATTCGGTAATGGCAACCATAGCCGCGCCAGATCGCCGGGAATATCGAACGCCCCAACTTTGACCGGGCCTTGGAAAGCAATATCAGTGTTTTCTGACAAGGGTTCAGCCTGAGTCAGATCAACGCTGTTGCCTGCGCTTCCCGTCAAATCCGCATAAATCTCGGCGACGGGTTGGCCGTTCAGAATCCCCCCGGCTTCGCCAAGTGAGGGATTCCCAAACCCCACCAGCGACACCCGCACCGCCGCGCCTTCATTGATCCAGGGTTCGTCACTCCACGCATGGAATATCGTACTGGTCTTGCGAATCCGCTCCAGCACTTTGCGATTGGCCCCGCCCCGAATGGAATTAGTCGCCACCAGTCCAGCGCGTTGCGCCTGTCCGGTTTCAATCTGCGCCCGCGCCTTCTCAAACCAGTAGCAGACCAAATCAGCGCCGCCGGGAACTCGTCCCTGATAGAGCCAGCGCAACCCGCCCACATATTGATCGCCCAATTCAGCTAACTGCTTCTTATCGCCCAAAAACGGCGGATTGCCCACAATCGCGTCTGCGGCTGGCCATGTCGCTTCTCGATCTCCCTCCAGCAGCGCATCCCGACACTCAATCGAATTCAGCGGTTTCAGAATCGGCTGATCATTCAAGTTATAGCCATGACCCAGCATCCATTGAATCTCACCGATCCACACCGTCAGCCGCGCCAGTTCCGCCGCGTATGGATTGATCTCGATGCCCATGACCACCTCCGGGCCAACCGCTGGAAACCCGCGTTGCAGACCCAGGGTCTCGACCTCCAGCATGACCTGATGCTCAATATCCTTGAGGGCGCGCAAGGCCAGATAAAGAAAGTTGCCGGAACCACACGCCGGATCAAGTACGCGGAAGGTGCGCAACCGCTCCAGAAAACCGTGTAATGCCTGCTCCGCTTGCGCTCGCTTCGATCTCCTGGCGCTCAATAACCGCTCGATCTCCGCCTTGACCGTCGCCCATTCCGCCAACAGCGGATCGCGGATCACCGGCTCGATCAAGCGGTGAATGGAAGCCGCATCGGTGTAATGCGCGCCCAACTGACTGCGCTTGTTCGGATCAAGACCCCGTTCAAACAACGTCCCGAAGATCGCCGGTTCAATCGCTGACCAATCCAGCGCCGCGGCGGAATGCAAGGTATCCAAATCCGCTCGTTCCAGCGGCAGGCATTCGTTATCGTCGAACAATCCGCCATTGAACCAGGCAATCCGTTCCAGGCCGAACCGCCCGCCTTGTTGCATCGCCCGAAACAGCGCACCGGCCAAATCAGGAAAATCCGCCGGCGACTGCCGCGCTTGCTCGACCAATTTGCTGAACAGCCGATCCGGCAACAGATCCATGTCCTCGGCGAACAGGCAGAACAGCAACCGGGTCAGAAAATGGGCTACCGGCTGCGGCTCATGGCCGCGCTGACTCAGGGTTTGGGCCAGCGCGCCCAACAACGAGGCTGCATCCTTGGTGACGCCCTCTCGGGTTCGGGCCGGACGCAACCGCTCCGGCTCCAGAAACGCCCATCTCAGTTTTTGCAGCTGATCGGGATGCGCTAGATCATCCAGGGCCAGCCGATGCGCGACATTCACCGAATTGGTGAAATTCGTATGAATCTCAATCGTCTCCATATCCGAGACGATCAACAGCGGCGGGTTTTCCAGGGCCAGTGCGTACTGCTGCAACTGCCGCAGCGCCACCTTCAGGTCTTTATGCTTGCCCTTGTATTCCCAGGCGAAACAATGCCGCCGCCACACATCGGCCCAACCGTCGCCACCACCGGTTTTCTTCGCGCCCTTCTCGAAGGCGAACCACTCGCCGCGTGGGTCTTCCTCCAGCGGCGGTTTCAGGCCCAACACGCGACAGAGCGCAATGAAATGACTTTGCGCGCCACTCCGCTCAGTGAGCGTGCTGTCGCGGCACAGTTGAATGAATGCAGCGATAGCCGCAGGCGTCGTCATCGCTCACCACGGTTAGAACACAATGACCGAACGGATGCTTTTACCTTCATGCATCAGATCAAACGCCGTGTTGATCTGCTCCAGTGGGAAGATATGGGTCACCATGCGATCCAGTTCAATTTTGCCCTGGAGATAGTTTTCGACATAGCCGGGTAACTGGCTGCGGCCCTTCACCCCGCCAAAAGCGGTGCCCTTCCAGGTGCGTCCAGTAACCAGTTGAAAGGGTCGAGTGCGGATTTCCTGACCCGCGCCGGCTACGCCAATAATGGTGGAAACGCCCCAGCCCATGTGGCAACACTCCAAAGCCTGACGCATCACCTCGACATTACCGATGCATTCAAACGAATAATCGACCCCACCGTTTGTCATCTCCTTGATGGCGTCGACCACATTACCGCTGATCTGGGTTGGATTGAGCGTATCGGTCGCGCCCAGCGCCGTGGCGATGGCGAATTTATCCGGGTTGGTGTCAACCGCAATGATACGCCCGGCCTGCGCCATGACTGCGCCCTGAATCACTGACAAACCGATGCCGCCCAAGCCGAAAACGGCGACCGTGGAACCCGGCTCCACCTTGGCGGTATTCAGCACCGCGCCAATGCCGGTGGTAACGCCGCAACCGAGCAGACAGACTTTGTCCAACGGCGCTGCCGGATTGATTTTAGCGAGAGCGATTTCCGGAACCACCGTATATTCAGCGAAGGTCGAGCAGCCCATGTAATGAAACAACGGCGTCCCCCGACAGGAAAAGCGGCGGGTGTGATCGGGCATGTAGCCGGTCCACACCGTGGCGGCAATCGACTGACACAGATTCGTCTTGGCGGAGCGGCAATACTCGCATTCGCCGCATTCCGGAATATACAGCGGAATAACATGATCGCCCGGTTTCAAGTGCTTGACGCCGGGACCGCATTCCACCACTTCACAGCCGCCCTCGTGACCCAGGATGCAGGGGAACGCGCCTTCTGGATCATCCCCGGACAGGGTGAAGGCGTCGGTATGGCAGACGCCGGTTGCAATGACTTTCAACAGAACTTCGCCTTCCTTCGGTCCTTCCACATCCACTTCTTCAATGACCAGCGGTTTTTGGGGTTCCCAGGCGACAGCGGCGCGTGCTTTCATGTCAGTACCTCTCTGAAGGATTGGATCAGTTCAGCATAGCGGGTTTTCCGACGAATCGTACCGCCCTGCCTGCGTCGTTTAGCTAACCCGAACCAGCACCGCCATGGACTCGACATGCGCGGTATGCGGAAACATATCGAGGACACCGGCGCTGTCCAGACGATAACCGAAACGATGAACCAGTTCGCCGACATCGCGGGCCAGGGTCGCCGGATGGCAGGAGACATAAACCACGCGCCGCGCGCCTAGTGCGGCGATACGCGGCATCATCTCCAAAGCGCCGGAACGAGGCGGATCGAGCAGCACCCGGTCATAGCCGCCCTGCGCCCACGGTTGACCAGTCAAATCACCAGCTAGATCAGCAGCATGGAATTCAACATTCGCCAACCTGTTGCGTAGCGCATTGCGCCGCGCCCACTCGACCAAGCTGGCATCGCCTTCCACGCCGATGACTTTCCCGGCCCGCCGCGCCAGCGCGAGCGTGAAATTGCCCAGCCCGCAGAACAGATCCAGTACCCGGCTGGCCGGTTCCAGTTCCAGTAATTTGCAGGCTCGCGCGACCAGTTGCCGGTTGATAGCGGCATTGACTTGAATGAAATGCCAGGGTTGAAATTCCAGGTCGAGATCGAAGCCGGGCAAGCGATAGCTGAGTTCTGGCCGCACGGGCCATAAAGGTTGCATGCTATCCGGCCCACCGGGTTGCAGATACAGCGCCAGTCTATGCCGCTCACCAAATTCGCGGAGCCGTTCTTGATCCGCCTCACTGGGCGATGTCAGCACCCGGAAATTTAGACCCATGACCTCATCCCCACCCGCGACCTCGATTTGCGGCAACCGGTCGCGAATGGACAGATCATCAATCAGCGTCGCTAATGCCGCCAACAACCCACCGACCCGTTCGTCCAACACCTCGCAACGTTGTAAATCGGCGATATAGGGGCTACGTCGTTCGCGGAAACCGACCAATACCCGGCCCTTTTTGGCCACATATTTGACCCCGAGCCGCGCCCGCCGCCGGTAACCCCAGAGGGGGCCGGTCATCGGCTCCAGGACTTGCGCGGGTTCAACCTTGCCGATATGAGTCAGACTGTCCAGCAGCCAGCGCTGCTTGATCGCCAATTGACTGTCCGCTTGCAGATGTTGCAGCGCGCAGCCTCCGCAAATACCGTAATGAGCGCAGCGCGGCTCTACCCGCTCTGGCGCGGCTTGCAACACCTCAATAATGCGTGCCTCATCCCGGCGACTGCGCCGACTGGTGTACACGCAACGAACTTCTTCCCCCGGCAATGCGCCCTCAACAAAGATCGTCTTGCCATCGCGTCGAGCAACGCCCTTGCCTTCATGGGTCAAGTTTTCGATGTAGCTGGTAAAAGGTTCTGCAACTAACTTGTTTTTATTCACAGGACACCAAAATCAGCCTTGAAGGCTTTTGTTATTTGTTTTCCTCCAATGAGGAGTATGATCAAATAGCTGGAAGAATTATTTATTAGAAATTAATCGATGTTAATTTCCAATGAAGAGGAGCATGTATAGAATTGACCCATTACCTCCAAATGTAATAATGCATATATAATATTTAAATATTTTTCTTATTTTTTTACGCTCAAATTGATCATCAAGTAATGCGCCTGCCATAAAAGATAAAACAATATATAAACCAAAAAAAAGATCAAAGTCACGAGATGGCCCAAGTTTAGGTATCATAAAGATAAAATAATAAATCTGCCAAAATAATAATCCATAAAATAAAAAGTTTATGTTTTTAAATATATTTTTCCAATCAACTATGCTCAAGCACTCCATGACTTTTAATGGCGACAGAACCAGGATAACTAAGGGGGTGATCCATCCAGCGCCAAAAAACAACATATAGAATAAATCCATAAAATGTTGAAGTGATAAGGCGTATGAAATAGAAAAAAAAGGTGAAAGGGATGAGCTGGATTTTCCCTGATAGGGTGGCCAAAACGTATTTTTTTCACCAAGATTTAAATCGCTATATAGATGCTTTATATAATCAATGATATCTGCCGGCCATAAAACCATTAATCCGATAAAATAAAATAACATTGATAAAAAAAACGCAATATAGCGATTTTTAGGATGATCGATCCAATACTTAAAAAGCAAAATTAATCCCAAGGGCGCAAAACCAATATACATAACAGGAAGAATTGCTGCTATGATTGGTATGATCAAATGTTCTGGAGTCTTTCTGCTTGATATCAAGGAAACAGAGAGAAGATATAACCAAACAATGAATGGGTAATACTCATCATATCCAGATGAAAATAATAGCCATATTGGACTAAAAATTGGGAACGTTATCGAAAATTTTCCGTGGTTTTTATAAATAAATAAAATACTTGTTAAGGCCATTAAAGTAGCGCCAAAAATTTTGATAAAATTTATGGCTGAAATTTTAAATACTTCCTGAAAATTATTGTATATGACTATTAATAATTTAGTTCCTCCAAGCCATCTTGAAAAAGGGTTGCCGCTATCGATAACCATTGGAAGATAGCCGACATCGCCGTATGTTTTAAATAAAAATAACTTAAAAACAATATTAATCAATACCATAAAAAAGAAAACAATTATTAATCCATATAATAAAATCGTTGAATCATTTTTTATAATAGATTTATTTAAATAAAAAACTATTAATATAGCTAGAATAAATAAAATTGATAAAATAAAATTATTATTATAAATAATAGAAAGTTCCCTTTCTATACCCACTATATTCCGTATAAAATCGGCGACCAAGAAAGAGATAAAAATTGAAATAAGAAAAGCAGATAAACCTACCAAGTAATGTAATAAGTCTATCTTGTAGTCTGTCCAATTGTGAGCAAAGTATTTCATAATTATACGTTACAATCAGCATTCCTGCCTAGGCTGTAGAGATTGCTCTCCCCGGACAAGAAGGAATGACGTGAAACACAGAATGGCTCAAAGCAATAAGAAAACGACGACATCCCTAGGAAATCAACCCTCCATCAATCGACCTTGCTCCAAGCGCACACGGCGTTGGGTAACGCGAGTGAGGAAATCTTCATCGTGAGAAATCACGATCATGGCTTGAGGCAAGCCATCAAGGATCTGGATCAACCGCTCGCGTGTCTCCGCATCCAACGCATTGGTCGGTTCATCGAGCAGCAATACTTCAGGGTTCATGACGAGTACGGTCGCTAGCGCCACCAGACGCCGTTGTCCTCCCGATAATTTGTGGGTAACACGGTTCTCGAAGCCCTCCAGACCCAGGCTGGCCAAGGCGCGTTGGACAATCATCCGGGTTTCCGCCCGGCTCTTGCCCAGATTGAGCGGCCCAAAGGCTATATCCTCGCTCACAGTCGGGCAAAACAATTGGTCGTCGGAATCCTGGAACAGCAAGCCCGCTCGGGGTCTTACTTCCACAAAGTCCTTTTCATGAATGCGCGGGCGTCCAAAGGCCTCCACCTGACCGGCCTGCGCTTTCAACAGTCCCACCATCAAATGCAACAACGTCGTCTTGCCAACGCCATTCGCACCGGTGAGCGCTACTCGATCACCGGCGCGCAGGGTGAAATGAGCGCCCGACAATACCGGTTGTCCGGAGTCGTAGGCGAAATGCAGGTCGGACAGCCGGAAAAGCGGCTCGCTCACGAATGCAGATACTCCAGGACGATCAGTGCGCAAGCTGCTGCGACCGACAAGCCGGCGAACGCATAGTCGCGCCGATCTACAGGCTTTGCTTCCGTCATTGGGTAAAAATGTCCCTGGAAACCGCGACAGCGCATGGCGGCTAGAATGCGCTCAGCGCGTTCAATACCGCGCACCAAGAGCATCCCGAAAAGATAGCCGACGCTGCGCCAGGTGTGTAGATCGCAGCGCAGACGAAACCCGCGCGCTTTCATTGCCGTACGCAGGCGGCGATATTCACGGTCCAGCACCTCAATATAGCGCACGGTGAACAGGAACAGTTGCACGAACTTGACCGGCAGCCGTAGTCGCGCCATGGCGTGACCCAATTCCACCGACCCTAACGACCCTAGCAAGGCCAGGATCATCAATACTACAGCGTTGGCTTTTAAAAGGATTTCAACAGCCTGCAACACGCCTTCATAGCTGGCGGTCGTGCCATTCAGCGAGAAAACCATCTCGCCTGGTACAGTGAACGGCAGGAAGAACAGAATGAACAGCATAAAACCATCCAGCGCCGCCAGGCACCGCAGAGTCGGCGCCAATTCCGGTCGCGCTGCTAGAACGGCGCATCCCGCCAGAGCCAAGGCTGTCAATAACGCGGGAATCTGCGTTAAGCCGACCACGATCAGGGCGAACAGGCCGCAAGCCGCCAGACGCAAGCGCGCATCGACCGTTTTCAACAGGGGTTCACTGGCGCGAAATCCCTCTCGATCTCCCTTTTTCAAAGGAAGGTAAATGGTTACGCTGGCGTGTGGGTGGCTCACCTTGGCCAGTGAGTGCATCGCGCTACTGGATGCAGAGGTATTCATGAGGGATTTCTCCCGGCTACAGTCGAGGGCGATGCATCCCTCTGCCGTCGGCGTTCGGCTAGGCCAAAGGCCAGGCCGCCAAGGCCGAGGATGTAACCGATGCCGCCCAATACGTCATGCCACCAGATCTTTTCCTGATAGGCATTGATCTGCTCACGCAAGGGGCGGATCTGCCGGGCGATGCTTTGGTCGATAAAAACGCGCCAGTCCGTGTTCGAGGCGGATAATGCGGGCGAAACCGCCGCGATGGGCGACGGTCCACTCGCCTGGCCCGCTTGCAGGAGAGGCGCTGAGGATGAGGGCGGAAGGCGCTCGCGCCCTTCGCTCTGTGAGAGAGAGATTGAAGGCGAGGGGGATAGACTATCCGGCAATTCCTCCGCTCTGACTGTGTAAGTAGCGACATGGCCATCACCGCCGCCTACCGTAATGTGATGGTCGATCCGGCGCTTCGCCTCAATCTGAAAGTGACCTTCGTCGTCCGTAGCAGTGGCGGCGAGCACTTTGCCGTCGGCATCGGTTACGGTGACCGCGACTTGGCGAGGTCGCCCACCGGGAATGAAATAGGCGTAACCCACCAAGCGGGTCCCCTCGGCGGTGACAAAGACTTTCAGCTTGTGGCTCCAGGCCGGTGCAGCGACGACTGACAAGCTCAGGGCGAGCAAAACCGGAACAAGAAGTCGATCACTCATGGGTATTCTTCCTTCATGCCGGTGAAATTGAGAAACTCAGGTTTAACTCGCAGCAACAGATCAATGACGGCAGCACTGAAGATAGATTCGATCACCGCCACCGGAATATGAGTAAAAATGATCAGCTTGGCGGCGGCGACGAACTCCTGACCGGACAGAGCAAGCGCCAGCGCCACCAGCAGGGCCGTCAGCATGACCCCGATGCCTCCCGCTAGACCTGCAGCTATTATTGTCCGGCGACGGTTGCCAGAACGAAACAGGGCGACAAACAGAGCGCGACAGAGCACCGCAGGCAAGGCCATGTTCATCGCGTTGACGCCCAACACCACCAGGCCGCCGAAACCGAATAGCACCGCTTGCAGCAGAAGCGCCACCAGAATCGCAGGAAAAGCCGCCCAACCTAGCAAAACACCAGCCAAGCCATTCAGCATGAGATGCACGGACGATGGTCCAACCGGGAAATGCACGAGCGCCGCGACGAAGAGCACCGCTGACAGTAAAGCCACTTGAGGGATGCGCTCGGCGGCGAGTTGCTGAAGGCCGTAAGCGCAACCAACCAGGGATAGGGCGGCTCCCGCTACAAGTACCGGTGCGGACAGCACGCCGTCAGGAATATGCGCCATGCAGTTCTCCGAAGCCAAGGCGGAAGGATCAGCTTCCCACGTTATTTCATATCGACGGTCTTGACCCAGAGGGTCCCGCCTAATTCAGCATCGGCGGGTTGGCCATCCGGTCCCTTGATCTTGCCATCGACCAGAACATTGAAGCCCCACCAGCCGGCTTTCGGCATAGCGTAGGCGAACACCCCATTGGCGTCGGTTTTAACCTCCTGGGTAATAAAAGGATCAGCGGGCGCTTTGACTGACCCGTCATTAACCCATTCGATTTCCACGCGCGCGAACGGCAGCGGCTGACCCTCCTTGCGCGCCAGCCCTCGGAAAACGCTACCCGTCCACAGCCCGTAGGGACGGGTCAGCGGTTCGATCTCCACCGGTAATCCAACCCGGTCGTCCCAGCCCGCGCCTGCGCTGAAATCCACCACCACTTTGGTATAGTGAACCAGAAAAACCTTCTCGGCAGACTCCCAATAAGGGGCGGGTTCAAGATAAAACACATAGTCGCCCGGTTTTTTGATGGGGTAGGCTGCTGTGAACGCCTGTTTGCCGTCGATCTCCACAGGAGTCAGGGATGCGGTAAGATCAATCTTTTCGCCATCGACCAACACGCCGAACTGGGCCGGCTGGCCCATGTCCATGACCGGTCCCCCTTCCATCGGGTGAGTGAACACCGCCGTGAGCTTAACCGTGCGGTCGCTGGTTTCGGGGACAATATCGGTGGTAGGCAGCAATTCCTGAAAATGGGCCTGGACGATGCCTGGCGCAGCCAGTGCGACGATCAGGGCAAGCGGCGAGAGCCTGAACAGAGCGAACATTGAGCCTCCAAACCAATAGTATGATGATTTTTTTATTCTTCATACCAAATACCAAAAAAACTGCTTTGTCAACTCGTCTCGCAAATCATTTTCCTCATTACCCGGCAAAAAGCGGAGACTGCATGGAACGTGTGACCATATCCCTGGATGACAAGCTGCTGGAAGCGTTCGACGCTTATATCAAGCGCAAAGGCTACGAGAACCGTTCCGAGGCGATCCGCGATCTGGTGCGGCAACGCCTGGAGCAAGACCGATTAGAGGAGAATCAGGCCGAACACACCGTTGCTTGCCTTGCCTACGTTTACAATCATCACCAACGTGAATTGACCCGCCGACTGACTCAGACTCAGCACGCTCACCACCACCTCATGCTGTCGACTCTGCATGTCCATCTCGACCACGAAAATTGTCTGGAAGTCGTGGTCTTACAGGGGAACACCACTGATGTTCGCCATATTGCCGAAGCGACCATCGCCGAGACAGGGGTGCGTCACGGGAATCTTCACCTCGTGCCCGTCGAGAAAGTCACGAATCATCGGGGTCACGAGCATATCCATCCCACAACCTGATGTCGTTTCGAAGTCGATGCCAATAGAGTTCAGCCAAATTTCAGTTTGCGCTTGCAAAATAACAGTGTTATGCCATGATTATCGATATCGGACTCTTTTAGTCACAATTCCAAGGGGTAATAATGATGAATAAGAAATTACTGGGCATCGGTCTAGCAAGTAGCCTTATCAGCCTGGGTTTTTTGACAGTGGCCAGCGCCGCAGATCCAAAACCGAAAGACGTTGCTGAATACCGGCAGTCGGTCTATACGATCATCGGTTGGAACTTCAAACCCATTGGCGCCATGGTCAAAGGCGAGATTCCCTTCGACACGGCGGCGGTTGCTCGCCACGCGCAATATGTGGAACTGATGAGCAAGGCGGCGCTGGAGGGTTTCGCCAAAGGCTCCGGACCGGATGCGGTGAAGAATACCGAAGCCAAGCCGGAAATCTGGACTAATTGGGACAAGTTTGAATCCGCCATGAATGATTTTCAGCAGGAATCCGCTAAATTAGCTGAGGTCGCCAAGGGCGGGGACGAATCCGCTATCAAAGCGCAGTTCGGCAAGACGGCTGAGACCTGCAAGGCGTGTCACAAGGAATTCCGCAAGGATTAAATGCTATTTCATACCCTTCTCTCGCTAGCGAGAGAAGGGTTGAAGTGAGAACTTTCAGCGCACGAGCAGCCAAACGGCGAGCGCCGCAACCGCTAACGCCGCCAGCCCTAGCCAGGGATTCGCCATGCGCGGCGCACGATCAATCTGTTCCGGCGGCAGATGTTTGCGACCGCTAAGCATGGGATGGATCAAATTTTCCCGCTTGACCAGCAGATAAAAGAAAACCGCCGAGAGATGAACGGCGATCATCGCAAGCAGCAGGTTAAAGTTGAACCTGTGGAGGGTCGTTAGCCAATCGCTGGTATCCTTCGACACCCAGGCGTACAGCGGTCCTTCGATCATAATGTCGTCGTTGGCGAACAAGCCTGTCCCTGCCTGGATCAGCAACAGAATCAGCAGCGCCAGAATTGACCAGCCGCCCATAGGATTATGGCCAAGATAGTGGGGCGTTTCTCCCCGCATCAGCGCCTTGGCGTAAAGCAGAGCCGCACCGGGACCCCGCACAAAGTCGCTGAACAGGACGGTTTCGCTGCCCACGAATCCCCAGATCAGGCGAAATAACACCAGCGTGAGTACGGCGTAGCCCCCCCAGACGTGATAATCCATGGTGCTGCTTTGCTCAGCGGTCCACCACTGCGCGATTATCAACGCAACCAGAATCCAGTGAAACAGTCGGGTCGGCAAATCCCAGACCCTGATGGCTTGTAGAGTTTCATCGTTTTTAATCACTTAAAAATCCTCAATCGGTAGAGTTGCGATGGAGCATATGAGCTTTATATATTGTTACTCTTGGAGAGAAAATAACAATCATTCGCAATTATTCAGTCGCCCACTTGACCTGGAATCCCGGCCTGGGTTAACTTGAGAACTATGAAACACCCACAATCCCATGAACGGTTCGAACTGCGACTGAGCGGCCCGGCCTCCTGAAAGGAGCGCCGGGGTTTGCTGTTGGCCGCTGATCTATTGAACTGCTCACGAGGATTAACCCTATGTTTGTTGGCCCCCGCCGATTCTGCACCAACCTCTTTTGCGCTCCCCGCACTGATCATCCCGTTTTCGCGCACCCCCTCTCGCTGACACTGCTGCGACTAAGTCGCGGTCGTCGGGCCTAGCGGCGGCCTGGCGGCTGTATCGCGCCGCATTGCTTTACAGAACCAATGGCCTGACCCTCTCGACCCAATCCATGCGCTGAGTGGGAGAGAGCACCAAATCCTGACCAAGAGAGAGGAATTGCTGATGAAGCACATTGACGCTATCCGAAAATACCGCCCCTTCCCGCCGGTCTGCTTGCCTGATCGACAATGGCCCTCGCGGATGCTCACTCAGGCGCCCGTCTGGTGCAGCGTGGATCTGCGCGATGGTAATCAGGCGCTGATCGAGCCAATGGGTACGGATCGCAAACGCCGTATGTTTGAATTGCTGACGCAAATCGGCTTTAAGGAAATCGAAGTAGGGTTTCCGGCAGCCTCGCAGACCGATTTCGATTTCGTGCGCTATCTGGCTGATCATCAATTAATTCCCGACGATGTGAGCATTCAGGTGCTCACGCAGTCGCGTGAACCGTTGATCCGCCGCAGCTTTGAAGCCTTGCGCGGGGTCAGGAAAGCCGTTGTGCATCTCTATAATTCCACGTCGCCAATTCAGCGGCAAGTGGTGTTTGGGTTGGACAAGGCGGGCATTATCGATATCGCTGTCACCGGTGCCCGGTTGATGCGGGAAATTGCGACGGAGCACCCCGATACCGAGTGGACTTTCGAGTACTCTCCGGAAAGTTTTAGTGCCACTGAACTCGACTTTGCATTGGAGGTGTGCGAAGCCGTGGTCGAAGTCTGGCAACCGACGCCGGAGCATAAAGTCATTTTCAATCTGCCGGCGACTGTGGAAATGGCGACCCCGAATGTTCATGCTGACCAGATCGAATGGTTTTGTCGTCATCTCAGTTGTCGTGACTCGGTGTTGGTCAGTGTCCATCCTCATAACGATCGGGGCACCGCGGTCGCCGCCGCCGAATTGGCCTTGCTGGCTGGCGCTGACCGGGTTGAGGGTACGTTATTTGGCAACGGCGAGCGCACTGGTAACGTCGACATTGTGACCTTGGCGCTGAATCTGTTTACTCAGGGCGTGAATCCCGGCCTTGATCTTTCCGATATCAACGCCGTGGTGCGCACCGCCGAGTACTGCAATCAGTTGCCCGTGCATCCCCGTCATCCGTATGCTGGTGAATTGGTCTTCACCGCGTTTTCCGGTTCGCATCAGGATGCGATCAAGAAAGGACTACACGCCATTGCCGGGCAGGATATCTGGGATGTGCCCTATCTGCCGATCGATCCCGCCGATGTGGGACGCAGCTATGAAGCGGTGATCCGGGTCAACAGCCAGTCGGGTAAGGGCGGTATTGCCTATCTGTTGGAGAAAGATCACGGCTTGCGGATGCCGCGCCGCTTGCAGATCGAGTTCAGTCAAACCGTGCAGGCCATTGCCGATGCAACGGGCAAGGAATTAAGTTCGGCGGATATTTGGGCGGCGTTTCAGGTGGAATATCTGCAACCAGACGAACCTTTTCATTTCGTGGATTACCGCACCGCGCCAGACAGCCATGCCAACAGCATGCACAAATTGACAGCGACGATTCGCGAACATGGGATAGAGCGATTGCTTTCCGGCAAGGGCAATGGTCCGATTGACGCCTTTATCGATGCGCTAAACCGGCATTTTGGCTTGAATGTTCGGGTGGTCGACTACCACGAACACGCCATCGGCACAGGCGCCAACGCTACAGCGGTTTCCTATGTTGAGGTGCGCCTGAATGGCGATGCAACCTCGCTGTTCGGGGTCGGGATTGACAGCAACATTGTGACCGCCTCGCTGAACGCGGTGATCAGTGCGATCAACCGGGCGCTGCGTCAGTCAGTGGATGAAGAGGTGGAAACGCCGCGGGTCGTGGGATTGGATGGTTAGGAGCGTAGCCCGGATGGCGCGTAGCGAAATCCGGGAAAACCCTGACTTGGCCTGACATCGCAAATATTTCGTGATCTTGAGGTTGAATTGTGCATAGCTCATTCGTCAAAATTGGCTGAGAATCCATAAAAAATGAGTCGTCGCATGGCGACGTCCGCCAACCGTTGACTCACCTCTCCCACCCGCAGCAGGAGATCGATCATGAGCGATGTTGATCCCATCATTGGCAACTGGTACCGCAATCAGGAAACAGGTAACGATTTCGAGGTTGTGGCCCTCGACGAGGATGCCCAAACGGTTGAAATCCAGTACTTTGACGGAGAACTGGAGGATCTGGATCTGGATGCCTGGTACGAACTACCCATTGATCCTATTGAAGCGCCAGAAGACTGGTCGGGTCCCTTCGATGAACTGGAATCAGACGACCTGGGCTACGAGGAGGACGACTTCAGTGATGAGGACGACTTGCTCACTGATCGGGATGAATAATTGGACCCGGCATTTACTCAAATTTCCTACAGGGTTTACGCTGCTCTTGGGCGCATGAAGGGATTGCGCCGCATGCGCTCAAGAGTCTTTGGCTTTTCAAACAGGGGTGGCAATAATGGTTTCGCGCCGTTCTGGTTTTGTGCTCGTAATACTCCCGGCTGCTTTAGGGGCTGCCTTTACGTTTCTGGTTTCGACCGCCTGGGCGGGAGACATTGTGCTTTCCCTGGAAGAGCCGGCTGCCGATAGCACTTACAGCGGCGTGGCGAATATTCGCGGCTGGGCGGTCGGAGCGGCAGGCGTCAATCGCGTCGAACTGTATGTAGATGGAGCATTTAAAACCAATATTCCGGTCGGCGGACGGCGCGCGGATGTTGGCGACGCCTATCCGGATTATCCGAATTCCGCGAATTCCGGTTTCTCGATGGCGTTCAATTATTCAGGTTTGTCAGCCGGTCAGCACACGATCAGCGTTCGGGCGGTCGATCAGGAACAAACGACCGAGGATTCATCGGCTGCATTTAATGTAGCGCGCTTTGATAATCCTTATATCTCCGATGCCTCGCGGATCAGCCTTAATGGCGCAACGGTCAGTCATAACAGCGGTCGCACCCTTTTTATTAATAACATGACCGCTGATGGCAAGACTTACGATATTCGCCTGGATTGGCGCACCGAGATGCAGGGTTATGCGATCAGCCAGATCATCCCAACAGGAGACGGCGAACAGGACTTTTCAGGAACGTATGAATTCAAGGGGTCTTTAGTCAGCAATACCTGTGGTATTCAGGCGCCTTCTGATCTTAATGGCCCACTGACACTCAGTCAGAATGGCTCTCAGTTATCAGGAAACCTAGAAGGCGTCTCTGTTTTAGGCGCTGTTGATGCGCAGGGCAATTTTTCGTTAACCACGTCTGTGGAAGAAACAGAAAACTCGCCTTGTAATATCCAATCCTATCAGGTGTTACAAGGAAACTTTATCAGCGAAACCAGCATCCTGGCTTTTAACGTCCAACAAGTCGGAGACGATCCTGCCTGCTCGATTAAATGTGCAGTGCTATATAGCGGTACTTTCGAAAAGCCGGGCAACGTGACAACCACAAGCGAGAATCCGTCCGAACAGACTATTACATCCGATCTGCAAGCATTTACAGACCGTTTAAAAGAACAGTTAAGAAGCCCAATGTCCCGCGGTGATTGACCTCGTTTTCTAGTGCTGTTCCCGCCGCGCCCGGGCAAAGGCTTCCGCCAAGGCTCCGGGACGCGCTTCTTGTTTCTCCTGGCGCTGTTGTGGCAAAGACTGACGGGGTTCTCGCTTTCGCCGATCCTGGACGGAAGCCGGTTGTTTAACACCCGGTTCCTTCTGGGCGGGGGAACCGGCAGCCGGTTCACTCAATCGCATCGTCAGCGCAATCCGCTGCCGCTTCAAGTCCACTTCCAGCACCTTGACCTTGACCACCTGACCGGCTTTGACAACCTCGCGGGGGTCTTTGACAAACCGGTCGGCCAGCGCCGAAATATGTACGAGGCCATCCTGATGAACGCCGATGTCCACGAAAGCGCCGAAATTGGCGACATTGGTGACCACGCCTTCCAGCACCATTCCCGGTTGTAGATCCGCCAGTTTTTCCACACCGTCCTTGAATGCAGCGGTTTTGAATTCCGGGCGGGGATCGCGGCCTGGCTTTTCCAGTTCCGTCAGAATATCGCACACGGTCGGCAGACCAAATCGTTCATCAGTGAAACGAGCCGGCTCCAGCGTCTGGAGAAAGGCGGTATTGCCCAGTACTTCATGTAACCCGCGCCCGCTGACAGCCAAAATGCGCTCAACCAGCGGATAAGCTTCCGGGTGGACCGCAGAACGGTCTAGCGGATTATCGCCGTTGAGGATGCGCAGGAATCCAGCGGCCTGCTCGAACGTCTTGTCGCCCAGCCGGGAAATTTTCAGCAACTGTTCGCGGCGACGGAATGGGCCGTTGACATCGCGAAACTCGACGATATTGCGGGCCAGGGTGGCGTTCAATCCAGCGACCCGCGCCAGCAGCGGCGCTGAGGCGGTATTGACATCGACGCCAACTGCGTTCACGCAATCCTCGACTACAGCGTCCAGCGTCCGCGCCAGACGGGGTTGACTGACATCATGCTGGTACTGCCCGACGCCAATGGCTTTGGGTTCGATCTTGACCAGTTCCGCCAGCGGATCTTGCAGGCGGCGGGCGATGGAGACCGCGCCGCGCAGTGACACATCGACTTCGGGGAATTCTCGCGCCGCCAGCTCCGAGGCGGAATACACCGAGGCGCCGGCTTCCGACACCACCAGTTTTTGTAAGCGCAGTTCTGGGTAATGTTTAATCAAATCATTGACCAACCGATCCGTCTCACGGGAAGCTGTGCCGTTGCCAATGCTGATCAACTCGATTTTATGCTGGCGACACCGCTCGGCGAGAACCTGCAAACTCACATCCCACTGGTTGCGCGGGGCATGGGGATAAATGGTCGCGGTATCCACCAGTTTGCCGGTGGCGTCCACCACCGCAACTTTGACGCCGGTGCGCAACCCTGGGTCCAGTCCCAGCGTGGCGCGCGCTCCAGCGGGCGCGGCCAGCAGCAGATCGCGCAGATTACTGGCGAACACCCGGATTGCTTCTTCTTCCGCCGCTTCGCGCACACGCTGCTTGAGTTCGGTTTCCAGATGCGGCAGCAGTTTGACTTTCCAGGCCCAGCGCGCCGTTTCCCGCAGCCAGGCGTCGGCGGGCCGCCCTTCATCGCGGATGCCAAACCGGGCAGCGATCCGGCGCTCACCCGGATCGGGACCGGTAGCGTCCGCCTCGCCAACTTCCAGCGTCAGTTGCAGGATCCCTTCATTACGGCCCCGGAACAGCGCCAAAGCGCGGTGCGAGGGAATCTTGTGCAGCGCCTCCCGGTAGTCGAAGTAATCGCGGAACTTGGCGCCTTCCTCCGCCTTGCCTTCCACCATTTGCGAAAGCAGCACGGCGTTTTCCCACAGGTATTCACGCAACCCGGTCAATAATTCGGCATCCTCGGCGAATTGCTCCATCAGAATCTGTCGCGCTCCGTCCAGCGCCGCTTTCACGTCGGAAACGCCGCCTTCCGCATTGACAAACTCGGTCGCCAGGGTTTCCGGCGACTGCCCAGGATCGATTAGCAAACCGTGCGCCAGTGGCGCAAGACCGGCTTCGCGGGCGATTTGCGCTTTGGTGCGCCGCTTAGGTTTATAAGGCAGGTAGAGGTCTTCCAGCCGGGTCTTGGTGTCAGCGGCGAGAAGGGCAGACTCCAATTCTGCATTTAACTGACCTTGCTCGCGGATGCTGCTCAAAATGACTTCACGCCGCTCTTCCAGTTCACGCAAATAGCCCAGTCGTTCCTCCAGTAAGCGGAGTTGTGTGTCGTCCAGTCCGCCCGTGACTTCCTTACGATAGCGAGCGATGAAGGGCACCGTCGCGCCTCCGTCCAGCAGGGTGACAGCGGCTTCGATTTGGGATTCCTGAGCGGCGAGTTCGTGGGCAAGCGTGCTGATGAGGTTCATAGCGGTCGTGACTTGGAGAGGTTGCTGACCAAAGGTCGAAATTGAAGGCGCTTATCATAACCGATCATGAGTCAATCCAGGATCATCGATCACACTGAATTTTCTGACCGAAAAATTCGATATACTTTTGAAACTTCTATCCTAAAATTTTGTTATTATTCAAAATATTCTATAAGAACGCCCATTATTTATTTCAAAGAATAATGAGTGGGTATTTTCATTTTCATTTTTTCTTCTATCTTTGTATGTTTGGATGCATCCATGTTACAAAATCGGCCCCCATCCCAGGCGAACTGTTAACAACTGGGAATCATGATTTTGGCGATGGGTGTGTTCATTGTGCGCAGCCCTACGCCAGGCTGTTGGATGATAAGACTGCGCGATCAATCAAAGGCAGGAGAAATGAGCGAATGAACAACGCTGAACGAATGCACGAAGCCTATAAAAAACAGTGTCGAACAACACTGATCGCTTTTGTGGTCATCACTTTGATGACCCATATTTTCCCGATGTACTTCTTGTTCCCCGGATTGAACAAGGCGACGATCTTCGGTTTTCCGGCGGACTACTGGCTGACCATTGTGATTGGGTGGCTAGTGCTGATCCCGGTGTACTGGATCTACATCCAAATCAGTGAAAAGGTCGATCAAGAGATTAATGATTCCAGCAGCGGACAGGCGGACAACGCGCCAGGAGGCCAGTCATGAGCAGACTTCTCGCGCTGATCGCTCTGTTCTTGCCGACGTTGGCCCTGGCGCAGACGGCAGAACCCAAGTATTACGTCTTTGAACCCTCGGGCGCGGTCTCGACGCTGGGCATCATCTATACCCTGCTGATGATGGGTTCCTTCCTGTACGTCGGCTGGATGTCCAAGCGGCGCGTGACCTCCAGCGATGACTACTTCGCGGCGGGCCGCAGTTTTGGCGGACTCTCGAATGGCCTGGCCATGAGTTCCAACTACATGAGCCTCGCCACCTTCTTGGGTTTCACCGCTCTGCTGTGGAAGATGCAGTACTATGTGGTTGCGCTGGTGCTGAGTTTCACCGGCGGCTTCGTGCTGATTTCGATTGCGCTGGCGCCAGCGCTGCGTCGCTGGGGTAAATACACCAGTATGCAATTCATCGGCGAGCGCTTTGGGCAAACGGCCAAGGTGGTTGCGGTCATCTGCATGATCTTTCTGGCCCAGCTCTATCTCATCGGCCAAATGAAAGGGGTTGGCAATGTCTTCCAGGTGATGTTCCACTGGGACTACACCACCGGTCTGGTGGTCGGTGGCCTGGTGGTCACTGCTTACGTCACCATTGGCGGCATGTACGGCCTGTCCTACAACCAGACCTTGCAAGCGATCATCATGCTGATTGCGCTGTACATACCGGCGACGATCATTCTGTTGAAACTCGGCGCAGGCCCGGCCAGTTTCTTCCCACCGTTCGGTTACGGCGAATTGGTGCCGCAGATGAACGAGGTGATGTCGTCGTATTTCAATCCGTTCCTCACCGTGAACGGCACCGTGCCGATGAGTTTCAAATTCTACTTCGGCGTATTTTTCTCGATCGCTTGCGGAACGATGGGTTTGCCGCACATCGCGATGCGTTACTTTACAGCGCCATCGATCCGTGACGCCAAAATGTCGACCTTGTGGGGCACCTTCTTTATTGGTCTGGTGTTCTTCACGACCTTCGCCATTGGTTTCGCGGCCAAGCTCTACACCGTGAATGAATTGAATGCGCAAGGTTTGCAAATCCAGCCGAAGGAAGCGGATCTGCTGATCGTAGTCATGAGTCAGGCGTTAACACCGGGCTGGATCGCTGCGATGCCGGTCGCTGGCGCATTGGCGGCGGGCTTCTCAACGATTGCCGGTTTGCTCATGGTGATCGGCACCGGGCTGGGCA
>JAGRHQ010000389.1 GCA_020444905.1 Candidatus Competibacteraceae bacterium | reverse complement strand
CGATAGAATCCCGGACCACGCCGTCTGAGCCTGCCTGCCTGCTGCTAGTGGACGATGACGCCACATTTTGCCGGGTGTTGGGACTGGCGCTAAGGCGACGGGGCTTTACCGTGGCAACGGCTCACGATTGTGCAGCGGCCCTGCAATTGGCGCAAGGGACGACGCCGGACTATGCGGTGGTCGATCTCAACCTGGCCGGCGATTCAGGTCTCAGCCTCATTCCGCAACTGCTGGCGCTGGATTCCATGACCCGCGTCGTGGTGCTCACCGGCTACGCCAGCATCGCTACCGCTGTGGAAGCTATTAAACTTGGTGCCGTGAATTACCTGGCGAAACCGGCGGACGCCGATCAGGTTTTAGCCGCCTTCGCATCGACCCGTGGCAATCCTGCCGCTTCGGTCAACCTGCGTCCTCTGAGTGTGAATCGCCTGGAATGGGAGCATATTCAGCGGGTGCTATGTGAAAACGACGGCAATATCTCGGCGACCGCCCGGCAACTGGGGATGCACCGCCGCACCTTGCAACGCAAGCTGGCCAAGCGGCCTGTCAAGTTCTAGCGACCCACAATCAGGTTTTCAGCAACGAACGAATGACCGACGAAGTCGTGACCTTGCCCTCGCCACGATACGCTTCATGATTGGCTTCAATATCGTTAAGCTTGTACAGATAGTTCACCATCATGCCCGCGGACTGAGCCAGGCCCTTGGTCGAGGTATCACCTGACCAGTTGAGCCGCTCAATGCGGGCGCCATTAGCCAGATGAAAGCGGGCCACCGGGTCCAGAACGGTGAGGCTATCGCGCTTCTCCTTGACCAGATAACGCGCGCATAACCGCATTAGCGGGTGCTTGAGCGCCTTGACCAGCTCCGGTTTTTGCGACCAGTCCGGGGTTTGCAGGAGGGTTTTCAGAGAAGCCGGCTCCTTGCCGGTTCCCGCCGCGCTGGCCAGCGCCTTGCGTTCCGTGGCGGTCAACCATTCCGCTTCCACATCCTGGTCCGAGTCGCTCAACTTGCGATCCAGCCAGCGCTGGAACCCGGGAATGGGTGATAGAGTCGCAAAGGTCTTGAGGTT
>JAGRHQ010000388.1 GCA_020444905.1 Candidatus Competibacteraceae bacterium | reverse complement strand
GGCTTGGACATTGCAATACTCCTTATTCAGCTAACTTCTTCATTATATATTAACTAATAAAAAACTGTTTGACTATATTTCCCTTTAAATTGGCTCTTGGTCTTACACGCGGCGTTGGCGACCTCGCAGAGAACTTGGCGCAACACCCGATTGCCTTTACGCGCCCGGGCGTTTTTACGTTTACCGGCGCTTTCGTTCTGACCGGGGCACATTCCTGCCCAAGCCGCCAACTGCTCGGCGCTCCCAAAGCGCACCATCTCCACCCCGATCTCGGCAATCAACAGTGCGGCACTTAATGCATCAATTCCGGGAATGGTTTGTAGGAGTTGCCAGGCCTTTTGATAAGGCGTCATTGCGGCGAGGATGTGTTCATCCAGTGTTTGAATTTGCTGTTCCAAAAAGCCAATATGCCGGTGCAGTTCCTGGGGTAAAAGCCGATGGCGATCACTCAACGACTCGTCCAGTACTTGGGCTAGCAGCGCCTGTTTGTCTTTCAAGCGCCCTTTGGCATAGGTGACCAGGTCTTCGACGGGCTGACCCGTAATTAAGCCCTCAATCATGGCGTGCGCCGATACGCCGTGAATGTCGCTGACGACCCCACCGAGGCGGATACCGCCATCATCCAGGATTTTCTGGAGACGATTTTTCTCGCCCGCCAGTTGGCCTTTGAGTTTCATGCGATGGCGGGTCATTAAATGCAATTGTCGAAGATCGACCGGTGGGATAAAGCTCGGGCGGAGCAAGCCACATCGTGCCAGAGTGGCTAACCATTGGCTGTCACCGACATCGGTTTTGCGCCCCGGTACGCGCTTGACGTGCTGGGCATTGACCACTTGAGTCGCAATCGCGGCTGCTTCCAAGGTCCCATGGATGCTTTTCCAGTAGGTACCGGTACTTTCCATCACCGCCAATTCAACACCTTGTTGGTTGAGCCAATCACAGAGTGCTTGGCGATCTTTGCGAAACGTGCCAAATTGCCGAGTCTGTTCCACCAACTCGCCATCGGGTTGTTCAATCAATACCGTGACCATCACCGACATCTTGTGGACATCTAAACCGGCGCATCGCTTGACGATCGGTTCAATCATGAGAGGTCTGAACCGCCCCGGGAATCTCGGAGGCTGTTTGGTGTGAGTCACGCTGTTATGGCGAACTCGTTAAGTTGTCGATAATA
>JAGRHQ010000387.1 GCA_020444905.1 Candidatus Competibacteraceae bacterium | reverse complement strand
GAACCGTTCCCATCGTCTCCTCGCTATTTCAGTTAAACTCGCCTTAGAGTCTAACTCAGAACTGATAGGTGGTGAGGTTTTATTATCCAGCGGTTTCGGTTCCCGTCAGGTGGTTTTCCAATGTTTCCAGCGTCGTAATCGGTGGTTGGCATTCGAGTCCCTGACAAATGTAGGCGGTTACCGTTGCCGGTCCGGGTTGTTGTTCAGCCAGCGGTCCATCCGGTAAGGCGGCTCTGGTGGGAATCGCGAGCGTCAGCCGACGCGGCGCATAAGGTCGGGCGCAATGTTCCCACCACTCCGTGAGCGCCGCCGGCTCGCCGCGCAGCACGATAGTCTGTATCGGTTCCTGATATTCCTCCAGGGCATTTAGCAAGACGTTGCAGGCGTTGGGCATTTGCCCGAGCGCCGGCCACGCCCAACGCAACGTGCGTTCAGCAGCCTCCAGATATCGAGTGCGCCCGGTGAGATGCCCCAGTTTGAGCAACGCTTGCGCAGCGATGCCGTTACCCGAGGGCAATGCATCGTCGTGGGGCGGCTTGGGGCGTTGAATCAGCGCTTCGTGATCGTCGGCAGTGAAATAAAAGCCACCATTCTGGCGATCTTCGAACCGCTCAAGCAGCACGTTAGCCAACGCCAGGGCAAAGTCCAGATCGCCGTCCCGCCAGCGGCATTGTAACAGTTCCAGAATCCCGTCGATCAGGAAAGCGTAATCATCCAGGTAGGCGTTCAGCCGACTCTGTCCATCCTTGTAAACCGCCAGCAGCCGACCTTTGCGCCAAAGCTGGGTGTAGATGAAATCCAACGCCCGCTCAGCGGAAGCTACGAAATCAGCCCGCCCCAAGTGGCGACCGGCGATCGCCATGCCCCGGATGGCTAGTCCGTTCCAGGCCGTCAGGATTTTTTCATCCCGGCCCGGCCAGATCCGTTCGGAACGGATAGTGAATAATTTGTGCCGGGCAGCGGTTAGCCATGCGTTGACCTGAGCAGGCTCCACACTCAGTCGTTCGGCCAGTTCAGCCGGTTCAGCGGCCACGCGCAAATGCCAGGCATGGCCTTCAAAATTGGCCGGCAGCTCCAGTCCATAACAGACGGCGAAAACCGCATATTCCTCGGTCGTCAGTCGTTCCCGAACCTGCTCGGGCGTCCATAGGTAAAACTTGCCCTCCTCACCTTCGGAATCGGCGTCGAGCGTGGCGTAA
>JAGRHQ010000386.1 GCA_020444905.1 Candidatus Competibacteraceae bacterium | reverse complement strand
CTCACCACCTATCAGTTCCTCATTACGGGGCAAACCCGGTAGAAAGGGGGTAAGGGTTGTTGCATTTGCAGCTTCCGGTGGAGCACGCGCAGCCCCCGAGTGAACCAGGAGAGGGCACTGCGGGCCAGCTTTCTAAAGCTCCAATGCGCGGGATCGGTTTGTTCTTGCGTTTTTTTTCCAAGGGTGTCGGGTGGTCGCGGGCCTCCTCGTGGCCGACGCGCACGCACCAGTACATGGCTAAGGCCATGATTAACAATAACCGATCCAGTCGATCCGCTGCACGGAGCTGCGTGTTTTCTAACTGAAAACCGCGACTTTTAAAATCGGAGAACATCGGCTCAATGCCCCAGCGACAGGCATAATCCCGGACAGTCGCCCGATTCGGCGGGTCATTCATGGCGATGATCCAGGGTTCCGGGTGGCTCCCCTCGTGCCAAATCGCCAGATTCGTGGGGATCCCCAGATTGAATAACCGAACATCGGGCAGATAACGCTCGGTGTGCCCCGCCGCCAGCGCCCCGGTCGTGGTCGTGTCTCCAAACCCCGGATCGATATTGAGATGGCCTTTCAATCGTAACCGATAATGCCAACCGGGCTGCGCGTGGAGCCACCGGAATAAATCCACCGAGGGATAAAAGCGATCCGCACAGAGCAAGACCGCGGCCTCCGCCGGGAGCCAGGCTCGCACCCGCTCCAACAGGGCCTGCTGGGTCGTAAAACCGAGATTCGCCGGGCCGGCTTCCACCCGCCAGACGAGGGGTAAAGCCCGATCGCCGATCCCGAGGCTCACCATCAAGATCGCAAAGCGATCCCCTAAATCGGTTTGGTCCAGACTCAGAATGATCGTCTGTCCCTGCTGACCCGCCGCTGCTAACGCCGGGCGCGCCCACGGTTCCAGCACTTCGGGACTCGACAGCAACGGATTTTTCAACAACCGACGCAGCCACTGCTCGCGCATGTCCTGCCGTTCCGTGTCCAGCGGCAAGCGATTCGCCAGCTCCGCCGTATTCGGGGTCTGGGCTTCCAGGACCGCCCCCACCGCTAACGCCAACTTGGTGATCACCGTCTTACGCAAGGTCGGGTGCGCCGCTCTCAACCCCGCTTCGATTGCTGTCGCCAACTGCCGAACCGTTCCCATCGTCTCCTCGCCATTTCAGTTAAACTCGCCTTAGAGTCTAACTCAGAACTGATAGGTGGTGAGGG
>JAGRHQ010000385.1 GCA_020444905.1 Candidatus Competibacteraceae bacterium | reverse complement strand
ACACCGATTTCATCTTCTACAACCAGTTAAAATCGTCCTGTGGCTCGGGTGAACATACCGGTGATAATCTGACCGATGCCGGTGAGGGCGATGACGAGGCCATCAAGGTCGATCTAAGCCGGGTGCCCGCCGATGTGCAAAAGATCGCCTTCACCGTCACGATTCACGAAGCCGACCAGCGCAAGCAAAACTTCGGTCAGGTCGGCAACGCCTACATCCGGATCGTCAATGCCGACACTAGTGCTGAAATCACCCGCTACGATCTGGCGGAAGACGCCTCGACCGAAACGGCGATGATCTTCGGCGAATTATACCGGCACAGCGGTGAATGGCGCTTTACAGCGGTCGGCCAGGGTTATGCCGGCGGCTTGAAAGCGATGTGCAACCAGTACGGCATCAATATTTAAGTTGAGCTACTTAATAAACGGCAGGAGATTCGACGATGGCTATATCTTTGCAAAAAGGTCAGAACGTTTCGCTGAGCAAGCAGGCGCCTGGCCTGAAAAAAGCGCGCTTTGGCCTGGGCTGGGAAATGCGCAAGACCGATGGCAGCGCCTTCGACCTGGATGCGTCCGCCTTTGTGCTGGACAGTAATGGCAAGGTGTTGAGCGATCAACATTTCGTGTTCTATAACAATGCTCAGGACCCTTCGGGTGCAGTCATGCATCGCGGCGATAACCGCACGGGCGAGGGTGAAGGCGACGATGAGGTGATCGATATCGAGCTAGGCAAAATGACGCCTGACGCGGCGAAAGTATCCTTTGTCGTGACTATCCATGACGCCGAGGCGCGCAAGCAGAACTTTGGCCAGGTCAGCAATGCCTACATTCGCGCCCTGAATGCCGACGGCGACCAGGAAATCGCCCGTTATGATCTTTCCGAGGACGCCTCCACGGAAACGGCAATGATCTTTGGCGAACTCTACCGCAACAACGATGAGTGGAAATTTAAGGCCATTGGTCAGGGTTACGCCGGCGGGTTGGCGGCGGTAGCCAGGGATTTTGGCGTGAATCTTGGCTAAGAAGCCACCTTTCGCTCGCTGGCGGGGTTGTATAGTTTCTGCTACCATGCGCCGCGTTTTCCTGCGGTCATGAAGGATGTTCATAATGCCACGTCCCTATAATTTTAGCGCGGGTCCCGCCATGCTCCCCGAGGCGGTTCTGGAACAGGCCAAAGCCGAGATGCTCGACTGGCGGGGTTCCGGTATGTC
>JAGRHQ010000384.1 GCA_020444905.1 Candidatus Competibacteraceae bacterium | reverse complement strand
CATCATCTGCTCCATCCTCGTCCAAGAACGGCAGCGCCAAGGGAAGCGTCGATTTCGACTCGATCTCTCAAACGGGATGCACATCGCTGTGCTCACCACTGTCGCCGACGATTCCCGGACCATGCTCAGAGTCGGGCTCGCTCCACAGCGTCCTCTAACGCCGCGAGCTCGCACCAATGACGTGTCGGTCATCGCGGCGCTGCCGTTCTCCTTGTAAGCCATAGTCGTTTCTTCCGGAACGCCGGGCGTGCGGGACGCGCGGATGGGATGCTCAGAAATTGTTCAGCAGCAACGACCCGTTCGACACCAAATTCACTGCCGGATAGGCAGCTCAGAAATGCGCTCGCAGCAGCCCAGCCATGTCCGATCCATTCACTGCCGGATAGGCAGCTCAGAAAAAATGGATTCCGCGCGCAGAATGGTTCATGACATTCACTGCCGGATAGGCAGCTCAGAAAGCAAGCCGCCGATTACGAGCACCCCGGCACAAATTCACTGCCGGATAGGCAGCTCAGAAAATCCCGAACGAAGCGACGCGCATTCCCTGCCGATTCACTGCCGGATAGGCAGCTCAGAAATGGACTCGTGGAACATACGGAAGCGTTCCAGGATTCACTGCCGGATAGGCAGCTCAGAAAGAAGCGGATGGCGCGGTTCAGCTTCTTGACAAATTCACTGCCGGATAGGCAGCTCAGAAATTGCGCGTCTACGCCGTCCGTAAATACAGCCTATTCACTGCCGGATAGGCAGCTCAGAAAAGCGTGCCCCTGCACGTGCTCTGGGATACCGCATTCACTGCCGGATAGGCAGCTCAGAAACCTTCGACCAGCAGCGCGAGGCGCTGCTCTACATTCACTGCCGGATAGGCAGCTCAGAAATCGGTACGGGCACGCACGGCACGATCGACTATATTCACTGCCGGATAGGCAGCTCAGAAAACGCCGGGGCTTATATTTGTGCAGGATTCACCATTCACTGCCGGATAGGCAGCTCAGAAAGACGCAAACGCGTGCGTGAATGTTCCTCGGCAATTCACTGCCGGATAGGCAGCTCAGAAATCCGAGACCGCGACCTCGGTGACGCGCACATAATTCACTGCCGGATAGGCAGCTCAGAAATGTCCGGGCGAAACTTCCGCAGAAAGGACAAGATTCACTGCCGGATAGGCAGCTCAGAAACAGCACCGTGTTGAGGCCCGCGGACATGACACATTCACTGCCGGATAGGCAGCTCAGAAATTGTTCAGCAGCAACGACCCGTTCGACACCAAATTCACTGCCGGATAGGCAGCTCAGAAAACGCCGGCGCCGAGCACCCGCAGGCATCCGCGCCCAGCGCCACCCATGG
>JAGRHQ010000383.1 GCA_020444905.1 Candidatus Competibacteraceae bacterium | reverse complement strand
CGATTTCGCCCAGGAAGGCCACCGGCTGGAGTTCGCCCAGTCCGACAACCCAGAGTCGGAATTATTATTCAAGGGCGTGGTGTTCAACGAAATGAAAGGAGCGCTCAGTTCTCCGGTGCAGCGCCTGGGTCAAGAACTGCAACATCGGCTGTTTCCGACGACGACGTATCACCACAATAGCGGCGGCGACCCTGAGGCGATTCCCAGTCTGACGCATGAACAACTCAAGGCGTTCCATGCCCGGCATTATCATCCCTCGAATGCGCTTTTTCTAACGTATGGCGACATTCCCGCCACTGAACATCAGGAGCGCTTCGAGGCGCAAGCGCTTAACCGCTTCCAGGCGCTGACGCTGGATTTAGCCATTCCCGATGAACGTCGCTGTCCTGCGCCCATCACCGATCTCATCCACTACCCCCTGGACGGCGCTGAAAACCTGCGTGACCAGACCCATATCGTCCTGGGTTGGCTGCTCGGCCCGATTACCGACCCCTTGGCGACGCTGCGGGCGCGGTTGTTAAGCGATATTCTTTTGGACAACAGCAGTTCGCCGCTGCGTAATGCGCTTGAAACCTCCGATCTGGGCGCCGCCCCCTCACCACTCTGCGGTTTCGATACTTCCACCCGCGAAGCGACTTTTGTCTGTGGACTGGAAGGCTCCAACCCGGAACATGCTGAAGCGGTCGAAGCCTTGATCTTCAACGTGTTGCATCAGGTGGCCGCTGAGGGTGCACCGCAAGAGGCGATCGACGCCGCCCTGCATCAACTGGAGCTAAGTGAACGGGAAATCACGGGTGACGGCTTTCCCTACGGTCTGCGCTTGCTGATGGAAGCCCAGACCCCGGCCATTCACGGTGCCGATCCCCTGCCGGCGCTGGACAGTGATCCCCTGCTGGCGCAATTGCAGGTGGAAAGCCGTGATGCTGACTTCGTTCCACGTCTGGTCCGGGAACTGCTGCTGAACAATCTTCACCGGGTGCGGTTGACTATGGCCCCGGACGCCGAATTAAGCGTCCAACAGGCAGCAGCGGAACGGGAACGGCTGGCAACAATCCGTGCGGCGCTGACCGGGAGCGACCAGGCCCGGATTGCCGAACAAGCGCGCATCCTCGCTGAACGTCAGCAGCGTCAGGATGATCCGGAACTGTTGCCCAAGGTCACTCTGCATGATGTGCCGCCAGAGTTGAAAATCGCTGAGGGCGCCGCCCGACCGGTCGGTAAGCTGCCCACGACCTGGTACGCCCAAGGCACCAATGGCATGGTTTACCTGCAAGCCGTTCTCGATCTGCCCGCCCTGCAACCTGATGAAGTGGATTCGCTGCCGCTGTTTTGCGCCTGTTTAAGCGAAGTCGGTAGCGCCGGGCGTGATTATCGCGCGACCCAGGCCCG
>JAGRHQ010000382.1 GCA_020444905.1 Candidatus Competibacteraceae bacterium | reverse complement strand
CCGCGGTCTGCGCCGGCTACGGCTTCTCCTGGTTTCCGCGCGAGGCCATCGCCGCCGAATTGTCCGATGGCCGGCTGAAGGCCCTGCCGCTCAAGGAGGGCGGCGAGCGGTACGTGGAACTCTATCTGGTCCTCGCCGATCCGGATTTCGCTGGCCCAGGCGTGCGCCACCTGGCGGCGATCTTGCGCGAAACCGTGCAGCGTGAATGCGCCCGCACGCGCGGCGAACAGATGGGACTCAATCGAGCTTGAACCCATAGACGGCTGCCAAAGCGATGACCAACAGCAGCAGCAGCCATCGCCAACTACCGCCGCTATCCCCGCGGCGTACCGGCGCAACCATACTGGTAGCATTCCGGGCGTTGGAGCCGTGCTGTTCGACATATTCCTTGGCTTCCTTCAGTCCGATGCCCAGCGTTTTGCGCACGATGCGGATGGCTTCGATCTTGTGGCCGCGCGCCAAGGCATCGGCGACTGCGCTGGGCAGCCCTTCCTGGTGTTGTCTGCCGTGCGGTCTTTGACTCCCCGGCGAACCGTCGCCCGGTGAGGCCTCGACGATCTCCTTAGCTTGCTTCAAATCGACGCCGAGTTGCTCACGCACGATCTTGATCGCCTCGATCTTGTGGCCACGTTGCAAGGCGGCCCGCGCCATCGGTGGCAGTTCAGCATTCATCGTATCTCGTCTCCCGTGCTTGGATCGTCACCTGCCAAGATTTCATCTGCTAGGCGGAAATCCATTCCCACGTATCCGCAGCAGCAATGCGATGAGTCTTGCTAACCGTATCGTTTGCGTTATTATCTTTTCTTTAGGCGAACAATACGGTTTTTTATTGGCTGCATATCTCATATAAGATATGAATTGAACGACTACTAAAATATTTGTTTTGATTATAGAACAGGAATATGGACGACAATGCAAGCGCCGTGACATGGAAAACCAAGGCTTTACTGGCAGCAGGGCAACTACCGCCATTCATATCGCTTCTCTTTCCTCACCTCCGCGAATGGGCATCGCAAGAACCGTGGCTGGCATTGGGGTTGTGGGTTTTATACGAAATTGGGCTGGTGTTGCTGGGATTTGGGCGCAAAGTCTGGAAGATTGTCTGGTCCGAAGAATTGGAAAAAGATGCAGTCAAGGCCACCGCCGACTGGTTGCTCAATACTCTTCGCATCGGGTTGTCCGACTTCCGCCGTCGCTACAACCAGCAAGTCTATTACGATCACCGCTTTTTCAACGTGCGTGGGCTGCGCACACAAGGTAACTTTACCCTGGAACTTGAACGGGTATTCGTGGAGTTGCGCATCGCGCCCGCTGCCGGTTCTATAGTCAAACAGTTTTTTATTAGTTAATATATAATGAAGAAGTTAGCTCAATAAGGAGTACTGTAATGTCAAA
>JAGRHQ010000381.1 GCA_020444905.1 Candidatus Competibacteraceae bacterium | reverse complement strand
AAGACCATGGTCATCGATTGCTGTTTTTGCCTCCTTATTCACCGGATTTAAATCTTATCGAAAATTACTGGGCTATTCTTACGGGAAAGTTGAGGAAAATTATTGGAAATTTTCAAAATCTCTTTGATGCGCTGGCGGCAGTTTTCAAAACTATTTAAAAACTGTTTAACTATATACCGAACGCTTGGCGGAAGCCGGTATTGAACCGTCCGTCGGCAGCCAGGGGGACAGCGATGACAACGCCTTGGCCGAGACCCTCAATGGTCTGTACAAGGCGGAATTGATCCATCGCCGGGCACACTGGAAAAGCCGGGAAGCCGTCGAACTTGCGACCTTGGAAGGGGTCGCTGGGTTTAACCACCCGCGGCGACTGGAAGCGATCGGTTATATCCCTCCGGCAGAAGCTGAGGCAAACTATGATCAACAACTTTCCGAACAGACCCTGCCGGTCTGACTCACACCTCCGGGTCTCCACGAAACCCGGGGTGGTTCACTTACCACCCATCGAAACTATGAAGCCATCTGAAGCCTTAGCCTCAAACCGCGCCGTGATTCGGCGCGTGGTCGAGTCGCACCGCGCCCAGAATGCGCGGGTGTTCGGTTCTGTGCTGCGCGGCCTGGATACCGAAAACAGCGATCTAGATATTCTTATTGATCCAACGCCGGAAACAACGTTGATGGATGTGGCTGCCATCCAGGTGGAACTGCAACGCCTTCTTGGCGTATCGGTTGATGTACTGACGCCAAAAGCCTTACCCGACACATTCCGCAGCCATGTGCTCTCCGAGGCGATACCGGTATGAGCAAGGCGCTGCGCGTCCCGGACTACCTCGGGCATATCCTCAAAGCCATTGAGCGCATTGACCGGTATATAGCAGACATGGACGAGATCGCTTTCCTGAACAGCGAACTGGTTCAGGATGCTGTGATCCGCAACATCGAAATCATTGGCGAAGCGTCGAACAATATCCAGCGCGTGGCTCCAGAGTTCGCGGCCCAGCACGACGACATCCCTTGGCTCGTGATGTACACCATGCGTAACCGCGTCTCGCACGGCTACGCTACAGTGGATCTGGAAATCATTTGGAAGACGATTCAGGGCGATCTCCCTAGCTTGTACGCGCAAATTACCAAGATAAATGCAGTTTTCCTTTATAACCCCGATCCTGAATAAACGACCCCGCAGCAAGCTGCGGGGTATTCTCCTCAACCGCACCGGTAGCGACGATCACCAAAGGCAGAGTTGATCCGAAGACCCCCGTTGTGCCTGGTAATGCAATTGCTGATAAACATTATCCGGTTTCCCTTGTCTTTTCACATAGTTACCTAGGTTCTGTTGACATTTCATCGAGTCCAAATGAGGAAAGCGACGAAGTGCAGGAAGGCCATGAAGTGGTTAGCGG
>JAGRHQ010000380.1 GCA_020444905.1 Candidatus Competibacteraceae bacterium | reverse complement strand
TGTATTCTTGGCTGATTAACCTTCAGTCAGGGGCGGTCTTGTTCGACGATTAGACCGAGAACTTACGACTGAGGAGTGATTAAGGAAGATCAATAACAAGCGCCTCAATCGCTTCCTGAACCTCCAGCCATTCCGTTTCCAGCGCTGCCAACCCTCGATCCACTTCACCCTTGCGCAACAGCCATTCCTTGAGCCGGTTCTTGTTGATTTCCTCGTAACTGGCCGAATCGGCGAGAGCCGCATCCAGGGTTTTCTGCTCCTGGTGCAACCGGTCCATGCGCTGTTCAAGCATGCGGATTTGCTGATCCAGCGGCTTGCGTTTAATCGCCAGTTGCTGACGACGCTCCGCATCCTGGCGCTTCTGTTCGCGGCGCTCTACTGCGCTAATCCCGGCGCTGACATTGCTCGCAGTCGCATCGCGCTGGACCGCACGCTGTTGGGCATTCAACCAGTCCCGATAGTCATCCAGATCGCCGTTGAAGGGTTGCGCTCCACCGTTCGCAACCAGCAGGAATTCATCCGTCACGGTGCGCAGCAAATGACGGTCATGCGAAACCACGATCAGCGCGCCCTGATAGTCCTGCAAAGCCAGGGTCAGGGCGTGACGCATCTCCAGATCGAGGTGGTTGGTTGGCTCGTCCAGGAGCAGCAAATTAGGCCGTTGCCAAATCAGCAGGGCCAGCGCCAGTCGGGCTTTTTCCCCGCCGGAAAAGGGCGCGACTGCTTCCAGCGCCCGGTCGCCGGCAAAACCGAAGCCGCCGAGGAAATTGCGCAAGTCCTGATCGCTGGTCCGCGCGTCGAGTTGCTGTAAATGCCGCAGCGGACTCCAGTCCGGTCGCAGTTGCTCCAGTTGATGCTGGGCGAAGTAACCGATCATCAGCCCCTGGCCGGTTTCCATCCGCCCGGCTAGTGGGGACAGTATGCCAGCCAGCAGTTTGATCAATGTGGATTTGCCAGCGCCGTTGTGACCGAGTAACCCGATCCGCGCGCCGGAACCGATCACCAGATGAACCCGCTCCACTACGGGCCGTCCGTCGTAACCTGCCGCCACGTTTTCAACCGTCAGCAAGGGATTCGGCAATCGTTCCGGCGGCGCGAACTGGAATTGAAAGGGTGAATCGACGTGAGCGGCGGCGATGCGCTCCATGCGCTCCAGAGCTTTCACACGACTTTGCGCCTGCCGCGCTTTGGTCGCCTTGGCGCGGAAGCGGGTGATGAAACTTTCCAGATGGGCGATTTCCCGCTGCTGCTTCTCATACGCCGCCTGTTGCAGCGCCAATCGGGCGGCGCGTTGTTCCTCGAAGTCGGCGTAGTTGCCTGGATACAAGGTTACGCGCTGTTGATCGATATGGACAATGTGATCGGCGACGTTGTCCAGCACATCGCGGTCATGGGAGATGAGCAGCAACGTGCCGGGGTAGG
>JAGRHQ010000037.1 GCA_020444905.1 Candidatus Competibacteraceae bacterium | reverse complement strand
TATTATTTCTGCCGCGCAACGGCAGGCAGAATTGCGCGAGGTCGGGTTGATAAGGTTCGTAAATAGTTCCGGTTGAATTGGATAGCGCATGAATGAGAATTTGAGCATTATTTTGCCAGCCAAAAACGAGGCGCTGAATCTTCGATCATTGCTGGAGAGATTGACGGAGCAGTGTCCAGGCGCAGAGATTATCGTGGTGAACGATGGTTCAACCGATGAAACCGCCGAGGTATGCCGAGCGGCCGGTGTCCGAGTGATCTCGCATCCTTACAGTCTGGGTAATGGAGCGGCGATCAAAACCGGCGCTCGGTGCGCGAATGGCCATGTGCTGGTCTTTATGGATGCGGATGGTCAGCACGATCCAGCAGATATTCCCCGCTTGTTGGCGAAAATTGATGCGGGCTATGAGATGGCGGTCGGCGCTCGACAGGCCAATACGCATGCTTCTTTGGGCCGACGCATGGCCAATTATGTCTACAACCGCTTTGCGTCGGTGATGACCGGTCACCGCATTGAAGATTTGACTTCGGGGTTTCGCGCCGCTCGCGCTCGTCATTTCCGCAAGTTTCTTTATCTCTTGCCCAATGGTTTTTCCTACCCAACGACCAGCACGATGGCTTTTTTTCGTTCCGGGTTTCCCGTTGCGTATGTGCCGATTCGGGCCAGCCAGCGCGGGGGCAAAAGCCACATTCGTCTGCTACGGGATGGCGCGCGGTTTTTTCTGATCATCCTGAAAATTGGCGCGCTGTTTTCGCCGATGCGGTTTTTTGTGCCGCTGAGCCTGGTCTTTTTCCTGACGGCGATTTGCTATTATGCCTATACCTACATGACCATGAGTCGCTTTACCAACATGAGCGCAGTGCTTCTGATCTACTCTCTGTCATTGCTGCTGATTGGGCTGGTTTCGGAGCAAATTTCTGCTCTGCATTACAAGGGGGTTGAGGATGATCAACGCCGAACAAAGCGGGATTAGACAATTAAATAGAACCGCGCAGAAAAATTAATCCTGATGAAATGGTGAGCGTGGATGAAATTTCTGTTCGACATCAATCACCCGGCCCATGTGCATTTTTTCAGACACCCCATTGTCCTGCTACAGGCAAGAGGTCATGAGATCGTTGTAACCAGCCGAGCCAAGGAAATGGCGATGCCTTTGCTCGATGAATTGGGTATTGTCCATTTGCCGTTAAGCGCTTTGAAAGGCAAAGGGCTGCTGGGACTGGGCAGGGAGTTGTTGCAGCGGGATGTTGCGCTTTATCAGGTGGTTCGACGGGAAAAACCACATGCATTGGCTTCCATTGGTGGAACCTTCATCGCGCATGTCGGCTGGTTGACTCATACTCCGGCGCTGGTGTTCTACGATACCGAAAATGCCCGGTTGCAAAATGCGATCACCTATCCGTTGGCCAGCCAAGTCATTGTGCCACGCTGCTACCAGGGTTGGACGCCACGCCATCGAACCCTGCGCTATGCCGGCTACCACGAGCTATCCTACCTATATCCTGATCGCTTTTCGCCTGACCGGCGTATCGCGGAACAAAACGGCCTTGATCCGGCTCGCGATAATTTCTTTATCCGCTGCGTGTCCTGGCAAGCCAATCATGATCTCGGGGAAAAGGGATGGAGCGAGACTCTGCTCGGTCAATTGGTCGCTACGCTGACGCCATTGGGTAAGGTGCATATTTCCTCGGAGACGCCATTGTCTGATTCATTGGCCGGCCATGCTTATCAGGGCAAGGTTAGCGCAGTGCATCATCTGATGGCGTATTGTCGATTGTTCATTGGTGAAAGCGCCACTATGGCTTCGGAGTGCGCGGTATTAGGAGTGCCAGCCATCTATGCTGCGCATACCGGACGTGGTTATACCGATGAACAGGAACAGCGTTACGGTTTGGTGGTGAATCTCCGGGAATTCGATTTGGCGCGTTTACAGAGCGTTATTCAAACTTTGTTGGAACGACCCGCGGCTGACTATCAGACGCGGCGACAACATTTGCTGGCGGAGACCATTGATGTTGCCGCTTTTGTCGCCGAGCAGGTTGAACAAGCAGCGGGCAATCTCTGATGTGTGGTCTGAGTGGATTTTTTTCGGCGCCCCCGTTTGATCCGTCAGCGGAAATGGCGCGGCTCGAACGAATGCGAATGGCGCTGGCGCACCGAGGACCGGACGGCAGTGGCATTGAGATTTTTAACCAGGCGGCGCTGATTCACAATCGGTTAGCGATTATCGATCTGGCGGGCGGGCATCAGCCATTATTCGGCGCTTCCGGCGCCTGCATTGTTTTCAATGGCGAAATCTATAATTACCGTGAGTTGCGGGCGCGGTTACCGGATTATCCGTTTCGCACCTATTCCGATACCGAGGTGATTGTTGCCCTGTACGAAAGTGAAGGCATCGCCGGTTTTCGCCATTTGCGCGGCATGTATGCGTTCGCCTTATGGGATGGCCGATGCGGCGTTCTGGTGCGTGATCCAGCCGGGATAAAGCCGCTGTTTTACTCAGTTCAGGAAGATCGGTTGCTGTTTGCTTCCGAGGCTAAAGCCATCCTGGCGCATGGCAATGAGCGGGCGCATCTTGATCCGGCGGCATTGCATTTGTTGCTGAATTTTCGCTATGTCGCCGGCGAGTCCAGCCTGTTTACCGGTATCGTTCAGGTTCCGCCAGGAGCTGTGCTGGTCTGGACTTCAGGACGCTTGGAATGCCTGGCGCTGGCGGAGCCTGATGCATCTGCGCCCGAGAATATTGCGGTAGCGTTGTCAGCGGCGGTGCAAAGTCACTTGGTGGCGGATGTGCCGCTGGGTTGTTATCTATCGGGTGGAATTGATTCGGCGCTGGTGGCGCATCATGCCTGCCGCCACTCAGCGATTGAGGGATTTACCCTGGAAGTCGGCGATGACCCGCGCGAAGCGGATCATGCGGCGGAAACCGCCCACTGGCTAGGCATGGTCGATCATCGGCAAGCTTTCTGCATTCCTGATTCGGTGGCATTGCACCGTTCGCTGATCTGGCATCTGGAAACGCCGAAGGTCAATGCCTTGCAGGGAGCGATGCTGGCGGAGTTTACTGCTCAGCGGGTCAAGGTCGCCTTGTCCGGGTTGGGAGGCGATGAATTGTTTTATGGCTATAACGCCCACCGCATTATGTGGCTGGCGCAACAAGCCTGGCGAGGATTGCCGGGTTCCAGCAATCGCTGGCTGGCGGCGGTGCTTCGTCCGTTGACCGGGCGCGAAGCCTGGAGTGAACCTCGGCGGGCGGTGGAGATGCTGGCGGCATTGCCGGCCTGGGGGCGGGTGTACGGTATTTTGCGGAATGTCTGGGACAGTCCGGCGCTACAGCGGCTGATTTATGGGGAACGGATGTTGGATGCAGCGCTGCCCGATGCCTTTGGCTGGCTGGCTAGACGTTTTCCCGACGAACCGGATGCAGCGGCGGCGATGGCCCGTTTTGAGTTTCGCCATAAGCTGGTTAATGATTTGCTCTGGCAAGAGGATCGCGTGAGTATGCGAGTGGGGTTGGAGGTGCGGGTGCCGTTCCTGGATCGGGAACTGACGCGCTGTGTCCAATGTTTGCCGCGCTCGGCGCTCATGCCAGGCGGGCGGAAAAAGCATCTGCTGAAAGACTATGCGCGTACTGAATTGCCGGATTTTATCCTGCGCCGGCCCAAAAGCGGTTTTCAGTTGAATATCATTGCTGCGGCGACCGGTGAATTGAAACCGGTATTTGACGAGTATTTGAGTGAGGAGCGATTGCGTCATCATCGGTTGTTTAATCCGCGTTTTGTACAAGCCGTGCGGGCGCAACCAGCGCATAAAAGCCTGCGTTGGCACTATTTTTTGCTGTATTTGATGGCGCAATGCCATTTGCTGCAGGAAGTATTCGATGCCGATTGATACTGTTGCAGTCCGTCGAGTTCTGGACCAGACCCTAAACTGGAGCCGGGAGCAGGATTACCGGGAATATACCAAACATGACGCGCTAAACAGTCCATTACTGTGGGCTTTGTTTGGGCATCACCGGTTGGCGCGCATTCTGGCGACCCAAGCGGTCATGCGGTTTCCGTTGAACCTACGCCCCGTACTGGGAGTGCCCAAGAGTGAAAATCCCAAGGGACTGGCCTTATTCGTCATGGCGCTGTTTGACTGTTACCGTGCATTTGGCGAAGAACGCTACCGGAGGGAGGCGGAGCGCCTGCTTGAGCGATTGCTGACATTACGTTCGCCGGGAAACTGGTGCGGCGCTTGTTGGGGTTATCAATATCCGTGGCAAGATTTAGGATTTTTTGCGCCAAAGGCGACACCCAATGCGGTGGTCACCGCATTTGTTTGCGAAGCGTTTTTGCAGGGTTATCGAGTGTTGGGAAAAACTGAATACCGGCAAGTTGTAGAATCAGCCACTGATTTTTTTCTCAATGACCTGACAGTGTTGAAAAAGACTGATGAGGAGTTGTGCTTAGCGTATATGCCATTGACGATGCAGATGCGAGTGATGGATGTCAGTATTTTAATCGCGGCGGTGTTGGCGCAACTGGGAGCCATCAATAGCGAAATCCGGTTGCAAGAAACCGCATGGAAACTGGCGCGTTATGTGATGAATCGCCAAACCGGCGAAGGGGCGTGGTTTTATACTGATCCACCGGGTGATTCTCCAGTGAAGATTGACAATTACCATACCGGCTTTATTCTCGATGCGCTTGAACGAGTCATGACGGCGCTAAACAGAAATGATTGGCGGGAAAATTATCTTTTTGGCACAGCCTTTTATGCAGCCCGCTTGTTCAATGAGGACGGTTCGCCAAAATGGATGAGCCATCAGGATTATCCGCATGATGTTCACGGCGCCGCTCAGGGTATTCTGACGTTTAGTCAACCGCGCCATCTTCAGCTTTATCCAGGACTGGCTACTCGCATTGTTGAGTGGGCGGTAACTCGGCTGTATAACCCGGAAGGCCGGTTTTATTATCAGCAAACCCGGTTTTACACCAAGAAATTTACTTTTTTGCGCTGGTGCAATGCCTGGATGTGTCGCGCGCTGGCCTCTTATTTGCTACATAGCCGCCATGAAGAACATTGAACCCGTTGCTCCCGAGGTTAAAGCAGGCTTGACCCGGAATATTCAGGATTTCTGGACCCGGCGGGTTAACGCCGAACACATCATGGGAAAGGCGATGACCACCCATGCCCGTGGTGATGATGCCTATTTTCAGGATTTGGAGACGCAACGCTATCGCTCACATCGGCATCTGTTGCCATGGATTGCGGCGATGACGCCAGGTAAGACCGTACTGGAAATCGGCAGCGGGGTTGGGTTGGATACGTTCACTATGGCGCAGCATGGCTTACAGGTGATCGCGGCTGATTTGACCGAAGTAGCGGTCAAAACGGCGCAGCAGCGATTCTTGCGTCATGCTATTCCTGCCGATTTTTTGGTGGCGGATGCCTGCCATTTGCCGTTTCCAGATAATCATTTTGATTATGTTTATTCATTTGGGGTGTTACATCATGTCGCTGATACTGAAGCGAGTATTCGCGAAGTGCATCGTTTGTTGAAGCCGGGTGGACAGGCGCGGATCATGCTCTATCATCGCCATTCCCTGAATGAAGGGGTGCATCGTCTGCTAAAGGTGCCCTTCGAGGATCGTGATGAATTGTGTCCTGTGGTGCGGCGATTTACGGTTGCTGAGGTTCGGGGGTTGTTTGGGGAATTCAGCCATACCGAAGTGAGTATTGAATATGTTTATGGGGAGGGCTACGGCCGGTTGTTCGCGTTGACGCCGCGCTGGCTTTATGATGGGTTGTCGCGGCGGTGGGGCTGGCATTTGATGATCGCGGCAACTAAGTGAGTTAGGATTTAGAGTGATGGATAAAGTCCTTTTGGATGATTTGGCCCACAATCGAAAAGAAATTGCGGCGATTCACCGTGGGGGATTAGCGCCGGATCGGGTCGCCGAAGTTCAGGACCGAATTACCGGGTTGGATGCCGCTACCCAGCGAGCTATCCGCCTGTTTACGCAGCGCATCGCCAACCGGTACGACTTGGCGGGGGCGATCCTGTTTGGCAGCCGCGCACGGCAAACTCACCGTCCGGACAGCGATGCGGATGTGGTCATCCTTTTGCATGGCGAGCACCAGCGCTTTCTGCCGACCAAACTGGACATGGCCGATGTCGCCTTTGATGTGTTGCTGGAGACGGGGGTGAATATTTCGCCATTGCCGGTCTGGGTGGATGAATGGGCGCATCCAGAGACCTTCTCGAATCCTCGGCTGTTGAAAACGATCGCCAGGGAAGGCGTGCGGCTATGAGCGGTGAGCTAACGCCTGGGGGATTGATGTCAAAAGCCGTTCGCGCCTGCATATCGGCGCGGGTTCTGCTTGACTTGGGCGATGTCGATGGTGCTTGCAACCGCGCCTACTACGCCATGTTCGATGCCGCTCGCGCGGCGCTATTGGCATCAGGCGCACTGGTACAGCCCAATATGATCAAGACGCATGGCGGCTTGATCGCCGCGTTTGGCCTGCATCTGGTTAAAGACGGCCCAATTTCCAGAGAATTGGGCCGTCTATTGAAGCGTGCGGAGGAAATTCGCTGGGTTGCGGACTATACAGGCGATTCTGTTGAGCTTAATGATGCTCGTGAAATGGTGGGACAGGCAGAACGCTTTATTGAGGCCATGCGTACTGAATTTATGCCGGTTGAGCCAAAAAACGGAGATGAGGGGATGGAAAAGTGACATTGCCTGAAGGTTCTGCCTAAAATTGACTTTCAACCCGCCTGTAATTGCTGAAATAATTGGAAATTTATCATAAGTCGCTGCGATCAATCACTGAGGTAAATGATGGCTTCGATTCGATTATTGCGCAATGAGTCTGCCCGTGCGGTGCTCTCGCCATTAACCGGTGGAAGGGCGTCGGCGCATATCCGACCGACGATTGCGGCGATTTACATTACTCAGTTTTGCAATTCACGCTGCACCATGTGCGATTTCTGGAAGAATGATCATGATCCCAAGGAGTTGACCAGCGAGCAATGGGGCGTGGTGTTTTCACGGCTCAAGGCGTTCGGGGTCAATTTCGTGGGGGTTAATGCGTCGGGCGAAATGTTCACCCGTCCGGATGCTTTCGAGATTCTTGGATATTTGCGCGCTTTGGATATGGAGTTTGGCGTCAATTCCAACGGCACGTTGTTTACGCCGCCCAAGGCGAAGCGACTGGCGGCGTTAAAGCCACGAGCGGTGACAATCGGCCTGGATGGCGTCGGTGACGCCGCTTATTTGGCGACGCGCGGTTTGAAGAATGGCTTTACCAAGATTTCGCGGCATATCGATAACCTCAAATGTGAAGGCATTCATAATATTGGCGTCGGGACGGTGTTGATGGAGCAGAATCTTTACGAGTGGGTGGAATTGGCGCGTTTTGCTTTGGAAAAAGAATTAGCGGGCGTTCGTTATACGGCGCACCATGATGCCTATTTTACCCCAGATCAAGATGTTCATGACTCACACTATGCTGATCCGGATTTTTTGTTAGCGATTGAACGAGAGATAGAGAAACTTATTGAACTAAAGCGTAAAACGGGTATCGTCAAGAACTCCGAGACGTATTTGCGGCAGGTGACGGCGTTTTATCGTAATCCGACCGATTACTTTCCCACGCCTTGCTTGCAAGGATCAAATCGCATTGAAATTGATATTTACGGTAATGTGAATCTCTGTTCTTTTATGACTGAGCCATTGGGCAATTTGGCGCATCAGGAAATGGAGGAAATTTGGAATTCAGCAGTCCATCGTAAAGCGCGCGAAGATGCATTCCAGGGGAATTGCCCAAAATGCTTTTTATCCTGTTATGCGGAGGAGAATCTGCGGTTGTCGGCAGGAGGATTCCTGCCAACATTAGGGAATTCTTTAAGGCGCGGTCTGTTGTTGCTAGGACCACGTTCATGAATCGAAAACCGGTTGGCGCAGAGGTCTATGATGAAAAATGGATTGCTTCAGCATGGGGAGAACGCGCTAATGAAGCATTCCTGAAGCAGGAGATTGATCATCCGCGCCCACGTGTTAAGCGTGCGTTGGAATTAGCCGCTATTGAGGCGGGCCAAACTGTTTTGGATATTGCCTGTGGTCGCGGAGAAGTGCCAGCCTTGGCTGCGGAAAAAGGCGCTTTTGCTGTGGGTGTCGATTTTTCTGCGGCTTCTCTGGATTTTGCGGCCAAAGTGAAAAGCTCGCGTCAGGAACGCTTTAAACAGGGCCGCATGGAATTAGTGCGAGCCGATGCCTGTCGTCTTCCTTTTGCCAACGAAAGTTTTGACTGCATTACCATGCTGGATATTGTGGAACATTTGACGCCAACGCAGTTGGAAGCCATGTTCCATGAAGTAGGTCGCTTGTTAAAGCCTGGCGGTTTTGCGGTCATCCATACTTTGCCTAACCGCTGGGTTTACGATGTGACGTTTCCGTTGTTGCACAAGGTATGGCGGAGAATGCCTGCCGATCCCCGCGGCCCGATTGACCGGGAGATTCATATCAATGAACAGGATTTACCGAATTTGCATCGGTTATTGAAGAAATGTGGCTTACAACATCGACTGTGGTTGGAACAGCACATGGCGGCGCAGGCGCGCTGGAATCGACTGAATGACCGATTTGGCGATAACCGGGATCAGGTTTATCCGCTCTTGACAGGGTTAGCAGGCAGAATTCTGGAAGCCGTCTCGCTGACGCCAGCAAAATTACTACTTTGCAATGATATTTTTGGATTGGCGTGGAAAGAGGCGTCACCTGTTGTCGGTCTCAAGCCTCGATGGGGTATCACTGAACGGTTAGCGATGCGATTGCTGACCTAACGTAAGCCATAATCCTACTGGCAACCAGGCCAGTGTAAGCACGATAATACGTAATGTAAGATAGGCTGATAGCACTGAGGATTCATTAATGCCTATAGCTGAGAATAAAGCTACTCCAGCAATTTCTACAGTGCCAAGACCGTTAAAACTGATCGGCAGATAAGCGACCAAAGAACTAGCAGCAACGAGAGGGATCACCCGCCAAAGAGCGACATCGATATAACCAAGCGCTCGGAATATGCACCAATAAGCGGCTCCAGCCAGACTGATTTTCAGTACGGTTAGACTGATATTGATGACGATGCGTACCGAATGATGTCTAGCGAGGTGTAGAATTTCCCTGAAAGTCTGAGACAGGAAATCCATTAATCGAGGTTGCCACCGATTCAGAGTATAGAGCAATGGAGTGCGCCGCCAGTAAATCAGTGAAAATGCAACAGGCGTTAGCGTTATTAATGGCCAGTAACCTGTGAGACTAACGCCTGGCAGAGCGAATATACCAAAAAAGGCAAAACTCAGCATGAGCGCAAAGGAAATCAGTTTATCAGCCAGGCTTCGTCCTAGTGTCTGGGAAAGCATCAAGCCACGCCTCTTAAGTATTGCTGATAGGGTAGCTATGTCCCCCACTTGTCCCGGAAATATCAATCCTACTGCCCACGAAGCCCAGTAGGCGGGCAAGAAAGCTGTGAGACTCAGCTGTCCTTCCAAGTTTACTAACAAAAAGGTGTTGCTTGCCCCCAGGCAGGTAGTCATCAGGATTAGTAATACCGCTGCGGCAACAAATACAGGGTTAAGATTGGCTAATTGTTTGAGAATAGAACTTATATCCAAATACCCAATTAGCCATGCTAACAAGACAATGCCGAAGGCCACCCGTAATTTTTTCACGATTAAGGTATTCAGGATTCAATTTCACGGATAATAGTCAAAGGATTACCAGCAGCAAAAACATTTGCAGGAACATCTTTGCGAACCAAAGAACATGCGCCAATTACTGAGTTATCACCAATAGTGACGCCATTTAAAATTACGACCTGAACGGATATCCAGACATTATCGCCAATTGTCACAGGTGATGCAGGTAGGTCTTCTACAGTTTGAGACCGTCGATGCTTATCCAAGCTGTGAGCAGGGGTGTCAGTGATATAAGCATCGGCAATATTACTCAATTGACCGATAGCAACTTGATTTACGCATTGAATTGAAGTTCCATTAAGTCCGGCATGGTTTCCCAAGCTAACCAGTGCATTACTTGAGAGAGTACGGATACATACCGGCTTGATGGCGTTAGAGATAATCAGACAGTTGTTGCCAAACCTGACTCGACCTGGGCCGGTAATAATGAGAGGGCCATAAACCCGGAACCACTGACCAGCTTGGAAATGCTTGCCCAGTAGAAGAAATTTGATTCGATACCACCAACCCTTCAGCCAAGCGAAGATACCTGGAATTAGCAGATGAGGATTTTTAGCGAGACGTTGCAGATAGTGATGAAAGAGACTAAATGGCGGTTTGTTTGAAAGTGTCACGCCTTACTATCCTTTTCGGAAAATTCACGCTTGACAACAGATGTTGATTTTTGCACGACGCACCACACCCCGGCCCCCATGCCCAGACGACCGCTCTATCCCAACCAAGCAGCTAAGGTGCGAATCACTTACATTCAGATAATTCAGATGCTCAGGCAGCGGCTGTCATATAGCTAATTTCATGGAGGCGATCTGGAGATAGCTCAAGCCCATTCGGCCAGCACAACGCTCCTGTATCAATGAAGAACCGTTGAAGATAGATTTCTTGGCGCAAAGGTTCCAGCAAAGGCCCTTGCCGAGTTGATAGATACGCACTGAGATCGAATATGCCACTCTGGCCATCCGAAAAAACCAACTCGATTCGATAATTACCGATGTAATGCGCTTCCAGTATCTTAATCATGATCAGCACCTTGAATATGTTCCAGAGGTTCAAAATGCTGGGCGCGCTCCCAGTTGTCCAGCAATTCCTGCTGATGGGTAAGACACCATTCTTGCACGATAGCGGCAACCTTTCTTGGCAATTTTCCTTTGGATATTTGCCTGGTTTGTATCTCAACTAACGCTTCAAACCCCTGGTACTCGACATGAATATGCGGCGGTAAATGATCATCGTGCCACATACGAACAATGATACCGAAAAATATCGATAGAACGGGCATAACTTTTAATCAAAATCTGCTGCGAATTTAGGCCTGGGGTTTTGATGATGATTTTTGCGCGACACACCATACCCCTGCACCCATACCAGGCCGACCGCCCTGCCCCAGCCAAGCCACGAAATTCAAGACCGGAAACAGCAGCGCATAGAGTATCCGATTTTTTTGCTCTGCTGCACTGATAAAGTAGCTGATATTGTTCGCCAGGTTTTCCAGAAACCCGTAGCTAAAACCGGATTGCTGCACAGAAAAACCGGCTTTGCGAACGCGCTCGATCAGTTCCGGCAGATGATACCCAGGCCGGACGTGGCCGGGAACATCGAAATTGCGGCGCCATTTGAACACTGGCCAGCGCCGATAATAATGTGGAACATGAACCACCAAGACGCCACCCGGTTGTATTGCCCGATAAAACCGTTGCAAGACATCAAGATCATTTTCAATATGTTCCAGATTATCTACCGAAACAATCAGGTCATATTCAGCGTCGCTGTCTAAGGTCGTCAAATCACCGACCCGGAAATGGCAGTTAGCAATACGGCAAGCCTGAGCAATATCCTGGTTGATTCGCTGAGCTTGTTCATCCTGGTCGATAGCGTTAATTTTGGCGTCTGGATAACGTCGGGCTAACATCCTGCTGATAATGCCTCGGCCACAACCAGCGTCAAGCACCTGGGTCGCCGTGGACGGCAGCAAACGCTGCAACCAGCGCCAGCGGATGCGCAGCCCCACGATAGGCGCTCCGAACAACCAGCAATACCTGCGTTCCAGCCTCCCCAGAGAGGGGTCCCAATACAACTCACTGCCTGGAATAGGATTGGAGATGATCATTATGCAACCTTGGTTGGGGCGCAAGCGGCCTTAATGATTTTACGAAATACCCTGAGTTTGTGCTAATGGTGAGTTGGGGTATTTCGCAGTCCGTAAAAATTAGGCTAACAGTAAAGTTCAGTCAAACCGTCTGTTGAAATACGAGGTTCATATAGCACAGACCGTTGGAAGCTAACGCGGCCGGGATCGATCCACGACATCCCGAAGCTGATCAATGGTCTTGAGCCACTCGGCGCGCAGGATCGGATTCAGCGGCAAGTCTTTTTGTGTCTGGTCGAGAAAGGCCTGCGCCTCGTCACGTAAGCCAGCGCTGAGCATTGTATCCACGATGACCGCAATCGCGCCAATGTCTGGATCAGTGCGATAGGCGGCTTCCAAATGTTGCAGCGTCCCGTCCAGATCGCGCTCTTCGCGATAAAGTTGGGATATAAAATAATGTAAATGGCCAAGCCGGCGACCTGGACTGGCGTACAATGGGTTAGTCATGAGTCTATCCGCCAGCCGATGTAAATCAGTCCGGGCGAGACCAGGACATTCATTCTGCTGAAGCATTTCTTGAAGGCGCGTCAATGAATGGACCGTCGCTCCACTGTACTCACCCGTGGCGGCGTGTTCCTCGGCCATGCGATAAAGCGATTGGGTTTCATCGGCGTTGCCCTTCTTACAAGTGAGTAACAAGGCTTGGAGTGCGAGGCCAATAGTGGCGGGGCGGGCATAGGCGGCTTGTTCCAGTACTTGACGGGCGGTATCGATATTGCCCACCGCCAAATAGCCGGTGGCCAGGAAATGCATGGCGCGCGGGGAAGTGGGATGACGCCGCGCCCAGAGTTCAGCAGCAATCAGCGGCTGGCTCCAAAGCGTGGTCAATTGCCAGAGCATCGCCGCCAGCAACAGGGCATAGCCGCCAAGAGCAGTCAGGGCAATCCGGCGCAATTTGCCATCCGTTTGGAGCGTCCAAATCCACCAACTCAAAGCTAGCGATGGCCCGATAAGCGGCAGGTAGTTGCGATGCTCGAAATAGAGTTCCAGCGGCAACACGGTGGATTCCAGGACATGTCCGCCGAGATACCATAAAACAGCCAATGCGAATAACGGCCAGCGGCGCCGTTGCCGGATAGCCAGCGCCAGGATCGCCAACCAACTTAGCATGGCGATAAACGCCCACGGTTGTTCAAACAGGTTGCGAACGATGGGATAGTCGTCGTGGAAGGGCGAGAATGCGACCGGGCGCGGCAAGAGAGCAAGACGCAGGTAGTCCCAGAGAATCACTGCTTCCGTCATCATGCGTTCGCCGAGGGTGAAATCGCGGGTCGCATAAACCGCCATCATTGATGGCCATTTTAAAGCGATATAGCCCAGTAGAAGCAGGGGCGGCGTGACTAACAATCCAATTCGCCAACGACGCCAGGCGCTGAGTTCGGCAACGCCAGCAAGTACGGTGACTTCCAGAATCAGGGCGTATAACGAGAGGAGCGCGCCGTTTTCCTTGGCCAACACCGCAAATAGCGTTCCTAAAGCGATACCGCTGGCTTGTAGCCAGCGTCCCGATTGGATTCGACCGGAAACCTCCCAAGAGCGTCCGACGAGGTAAACCAGCAGCCCCGTCAGCACGAAAGTCCCGCACAGGCTGGTCATGCGTTGAATGATGATCAGCGAGGTTGAAGTCAGTAGTGGGGACAGTAACCACAAGGCGGAGGTGGTGACCGCAATCCACTCAGTGTGTTTCAGGTTCTGCTGTACTAAACGAACCAGACGCAAAACCAGCCAGGCCAGCAGCGCACCGTTCAGCAGGTGGATCAGGATGTTGATGTACAAGAACCCTTGCGGATTCTTGGGCCAGTCGTTGAGGTTCAGCAGAAAACTGGCCAGCGCCACCGGCCGGGACAGGGCGCTAGCTTCGCCAGTGACCATAAAGATCAGCGCGGTCCATTCGTCCTTTACATCGGTAAGCCCTTTCAAATTAACGGAGTCGTCGAAGTTGAACATACCCTGCTGGCCAGGCAGATACAGTGCATAGCTTGCAGCAAGCAATAGCCAAAGTGCGAGTCCGGGCAGGAGTAGAGCAATTTTTGAGCGCATGGCATTGATCCGTTATGGCGATTGCGGTGCGATAGGCGCAGGCTGACCGGCTTTAGCGAGGTCTTCCAGGAGAAACTTTTCTATTCGTACTATTTCATTTATAAAATTCATTTTCTTCTGATAGGAAAGTTTCTCATGATTATTTTTCAAATTATCCTTGATTATTTTTAATAGTTCTAATCCTTCAGAAAACATTCTGCTGTTTGCAAGTAACGAAACCTGCAATAAGCCTGCTTCTGTATCAGGCATATACTGCTGGGATTCTTTGAAACTACGTAACGCTAAGATAGCTTGGTTTTCTTTAATATATACTAAACCATGAAGATGATAAATCTGGCGTTTTTTGTTTTTTTCATAGTTAATTCGTGCAGTATTGTTTTTTAAAAAAGCATCCAGAAAATTATGCACACTTTTTGGTGTTATGTTAGAGCAATGATGATCAATAATCATATTGATAAATCCTTCAAGCAAAGAATAAGTTTGGAAGTTATAAAAATCTTGTCGGGCTGATTTTTTAAATTCAAAAAACTCATCAGAGCTAATACTAAAATATTGGCAAAGCAATATCATTCGGTGAAGCCGCAATTCAAAGTTATCGGGAATACGATTTATGGTTCTTTCCAAGTACTGCAAAGCTAAGTCAGGTCGTCCGCGTAATTCAAATTCCGCAACTAGCGTTTGTTGTGCTCGGATTGAGTAAGGATTTTTTTGTGCCCAATAGGTTGCTAATTTGTAATGGTTACCCCATAAAGTTGTTTGCTGATAGACTAAAAAAGCAAATAATCCAATAAACGGAATAGAAATAATAGATGTCATACATATTGGCTTTTCAAATTTTCTAATGAGCCAACTTGTTAAAGGCAAAAAGAGAAAAATAGATGGCAAATAATTTCGGTGTTCAAAATAGATTTCCAATGAGATGAAAGTAGATTCTAGCAAGTGTCCAGCAAAGAAAAAAAGAATTGCCAAACTCAAAAGTGGATAACGAACTCGCACCCACCAACCCCCAATCACGGAGACCGCAATAAATAAAATAGCAATTAATGTGCTTGGAGGACTGATTAATCCACTTGAGGGAATAAAATTTTCGTTAAAAATCCCTTGTGCATCAGGTTTTGGGATTAAGAGATGATGCAAATATTGGAAAATTACTCGACTTTCTGTAAGGATGCGTTCAGTCATAGTAAATGAGCGAATTTGATAACCATTCAGTATGGTATCCCAATGTATAACGAAATATCCTATCAGCAGGATGTTTGGTAATCCTAAAAAAATTATTAGCCATTGTGATGCTGGCTTATGTTGCGCAATGTTATGGCGCAATACTGTGTATTCAATCACAAGAATTAGTAAGGGTAATAACGCACCATTTTCCTTGCTGAAAACAGCGAGTGGCGTACAAACAATAACGCTCAAAGTCATCCATAAATAAGCACGCCGTGGTTGGCAGTTCAATAGCTCTCGCCCTCTAACATATACCAATAAACCTATGATGCTAAATAGAGCTGAAAGAATCGCCATCCGTTGTACAATATAAAGCGTAGTTGAGATATTAAAGGGATGCAGTAACCATAGAGCAGTGGTTAAAAGGGCGATGGAGGCAGCACGATTGTCTCGCCGTTCTCGGTCATATGCCAGCATAAGTCGGTAAATCAACCAAGTCAGCAAAATTCCAGTCAACAGATGTAGTAGTAAGTTGGTATATTTGAATGATAGTGGACTAGATGGCCAACCATTGTCATTCAACAGAAAGCTCAGCATAGATAAAAAACGTCCACTGGGGCCGCCGTGGTTATCGCCTATTAGATATTGTTTGAAAGTCTCCCAGTTGTGGACTCCACCAAACTTCCCTAGTTTATCCAGATTAACAAAATCATCGAGAAGAAAAGATCCACTTAAACCTGGCCAGTAAGTCATCAAGGTTAGCCCAATTATTAATAAAAACAGCAGTACATTACACAATGAGCGTTTTTGATGCCTCAACCAATAAAAAAGGGCTGTCATCTGACAACCCTATTATTTATGGTAGCAAGAGGGGTACTATTACTACTCATTGACTCTCCTTCATCTATGATCTAATTTAAGTCCAGCCTAAAAGCGCAGTCAAACCGATGATGAAAAAGATAATAAACGTAACGCAGATTACCGGCAAGCTTGTGGCAAGTATTTGGGGTCAATACCAGAGGCGCAAGTCCACCCGATTGAACCACCTTGATCTGATGGCGTCAGCGTAAGAGTCTGAGTAGCGATCTTAGCGTTAGCATCGTTACCGAATGTGGCAATGATAACCCCAGCTGCTACAGCTACATTATCCGTATATTTACCAAAGACACTAGTAGCAGCCGGGATACCATTAGTACCACTATTCATCGATGACAAAGTTCCTTCATCGGCATAAACGTCTGCAACTTGATCTTTGAGTCCACCGGCTAGCATAACAGCTTCGGTTACTTGGGCACGAATTACATAATCCTGATAGGCAGGAATCGCAATGGAAGCCAGAATACCAATGATCGCCACAACAATCATCAATTCAATCAAGGTGAAACCTCTGCTGATTTGAATGGGATGAGCTAAGGTTAACATAAATCCCTCCTCGATTTCGCCTAAAATAAAGCCCCTTGAAAGGGGCTTTATCATTAGGACCAGATCGCTAAACTCATAAGAAAACCTGAGAAAAGCATTGATGTAGCTTATCGGCAAGCTTGTGGCAAGTATTTGGGGTCAATAGCAGAGGCGCAAGTCCACCCGATTGAACCACCTTGATCTGATGGCGTCAGCGTAAGGGTCTGAGCAGCGATCTTGGCGTTAGCATCGTTACCGAATGTGGCAGTGATAACCCCAGCTGCTACAGCTACATCATTCGTATATTTACCAAAGACACTAGTATTAGCTGGGATACCACGTTGGCCACTAACCGCGCTAGCCCAAGCTCCCGCATCGTTGTAAGCATCAGTTACTGGGGTCTTCAGACCGTCAGCCAGATTAACCGCTTCAGTGACCTGCGCACGAATGGTGTAATCCTGATAGGCGGGAATCGCGATCGCAGCCAGAATACCGATAATAGCCACAACGATCATCAGTTCGATCAAGGTAAAGCCGCGTTGGAACTTATTCATGGGATAACTCCTCAATTTACTTTCAGAAAAAACCCGGTTTTGGGTTAGGTAAGTTGGGGGGATGCGCTTGCGATCCCTTCGCGTTTGTCTGTTGCAGCCGGTATGCCAGAATTAAAAAAGACCATTATTTTTTTCTTAATCTAATAAAAAATAAAGAGAAAAAATTGAAATGCCCCCCAGACGACTTCTCCATTCATTCCACAAGAAAACTTTTTGTCGGAAGCGTACTGACTTCAAGGGGCGCAGGTTGACGTTTTTGGTCAGGAGGACGGATGGAGGACATCCTAACGCCTGCTCAATGCCTGGAGGCGCTGCGATGAGTGAAATCAGACCACGCGCTGATATTATTTGCATCAATGATCAATGGCGAATCTGTTTTGGCCACATTCCTATAGGCTATATCGCTTAACATAATGAGAATTCATATAAAATACTGAGGATTTTTCCACCATGCGCAACCGTTCCTCATTGCTTACCCCTTTCCTTGCCATCGTCTTGCTGCTTGCCTCAGGAATAGCCGTCGCCGTTCCCGAAATCCAGCACTGGCGCACGGCCAATGATGTGCCGGTCTATTTCATTTCGGCCCGGGAACTGCCCATGGTCGACGCGCAAATCCTGTTCAACGCCGGTTCGGCCCGCGACGGCGACCAACCGGGACTGGCGCGACTAACCAATGCTCTGCTGGAAGAAGGCGCGGGCGACTGGTCGGCGGATGACATTGCTGATCGACTGGATCGCGTTGGCGCACAGTTCAGCGCCAGTTCGCAGCGTGACTCAGCAGTAATCTCATTACGCAGCCTGACCGATCCCCGCTATCTGCAACCGGCGGTGGAAACCGTGGCTCGGCTGATCAAAGAACCGGCCTTTGCCCCGGAGGCGATCGAACGGGTTCGTCAACAAATGCTGACCGCATTGCAGGAACGCGCCCAATCGCCCGGCGCTATTGCCCAGGACGCTTTCTATCGCGCGCTGTATGGCCAACATCCCTATGGCTCGCCGCCAGAAGGCACAGCCGCCAGTCTGAAGGCGCTTACCCGCGCCGCGGTCCAGGACTTCCATCGCCGCCATTACACCGCCGCCAATGCCAGGGTTGCGCTGGTCGGCGATCTGGATCGACCCGCCGCCGAGCGGTTAGCCAACACGCTGGTCGGCGGTTTGCCTCCAGGCGAACCGATTCCGCCGCCGCCCCCTGTCCCTGAAGTAACTGCCAGTCAGACGGTGCGCATCGCCCACCCCTCCGCGCAAAGCCATATTCTGATCGGCCAAACAGGCGTCAGTCGCGCCGATCCCGATTACTACGCACTCTATTTAGGCAACCATGTTCTGGGCGGCAACGGGCTGGTTTCACAGTTGTCCCAGGAAATTCGCGAGAAACGCGGCCTTGCTTATAGCGTCTACAGCGCCTTTTCGCCGATGCGCCAGACCGGTCCCTTTCTGATCGGTCTGCAAACCCGCAACGATCAGGTCGATACCGCGCTGGAGGTTGCCAAGACCACTCTCCGCCAGTTCACTACCCAGGGTCCCGAGGCACAGGCGCTGAAAGAAGCGCGGCAGAACATTACCGGCGGCTTCGCATTGGATCTTGCTGGCAACCGTAAACTCGCCAACTATCTGGGAATGATCGCCTTTTATGGGCTGCCCCTGGATTACCTGCAAAACTTTGTTAGCCTTATGAACAATATCGCTTTGGATCAGGTCACGGGCGCCTGGCGACGCCATATCCAGCCCGACCGGCTCATCACAGTCATCGTCGGTGGTGGTCAGGACGCACCCGATTCGTCAGATCGTTAACTGGAACAAGAGTCATAATCAAGATGAAAATTCTGATCTTATTGCTCATCATTGCATTCCCGGCCAGCGCGCTGGCGCAGAGTCGCCTGGAGCAACGCGTTGACGAATTGGAACAGCGTGTAAAAATTTTGGAACAGCAAAGCGGTCGTCATACCTTTCTGACTGAACCACTGCAAAAAAACTCTCAAGAGCCTGTTTTTCCTGGTAAATTTATCGAACCCACTTCTTCCGCTCGTCGTTGGATTCGTTTCAGCGCGGACGGAACCTTCCTGTTTCACACGCCATCCGATCAGTTTACAGGAACCTGGGAAAAATCCGGCGCGAAGGTTTCGATCCGGGTTCAAAGCGGTTTCACCGAGGAATTCCATATTGTTGGAGACGCCTTAGTGGATAGCCGCAATATCACCTGGATAAAAGCGAAAGGCCAATAATTAAAGAGGGCAAATCTTGTGAAAAAACTGTGCTTGCGTTGTTATATCAGCGGCCGCGTTCAGGGCGTCGGATTTCGCTACGCCACCGCGGACAAAGCCTTCTCGCTGGGTGTAACCGGGTATGTCCGCAACCTGCCGGATCGGCGGGTGGAAGCGCTGATCTGTGGCGATGAACGGGCGGTCACTGCGCTTCAGCACTGGCTAAGGCAAGGTCCGCCATTCGCCCACGTCAGCGATACCTATTGCGAAGCCTTGCCCTATCAGGATTTCCACGATTTTCGGATTGAATGAAAATGCTGAATCGAGCTTGACTTATCCACAGGCTTATGCAATTCCTCTGTCTGACGAGTGATCTGGTTCTCTTCAACCCAAAATTGTGATCAGATTCCAAGCGTTGAACATAACATATTGATATAAAATTAAAAAAATAAATAACTGGAAAGTCGTCAAAACGTCATTAATGCAATGACAATACGTACTTAGCGGCAAGCAGCAAAAGTTATCCACAAAGTTATCCACAGGCAACCTGTTTCATGTCAACTTTGTGATTGGCGGGGCTACGCTACAAAATTCATCTCAAAGCCAGGATAACTCAACGAATAAGGATTGCCTGAGAATGGCTCGTGCTTTGACACAAGCTTAATGACAGCGTGCTTCTCATCGCAACCTGCAAAACGATCAGGCGCTAACCATCAAAGATACAAAGGATTTTTATGCATCTACTTTGGGCTATCGCCCTGATCATCGGCCTTGGCGGCGATGTCAACGCCACGGAGTCCTTGCGCGCGCAACGGCAAGCGTTTCAAATCGCTGAGCGATCGTTGCAAACTGGCGCGTCCCTGAATGTTGCATCGTTGCGTGACTACCCACTTTATCCCTACCTGATTTACAAAGACCTGTCCCGTCGATTGAATGCATTCCCGGCTGCCGAAGTGCGGGATTTCCTGCAAATCTGGGCCGACACGCCCTTGGCGGACCGCCTGCGCAACGCCTGGTTGCGTCAACTGGCTGGCGCCCAGCGTTGGGCGGATTACCTGCGCGACGCTGTCCCCAACCGTGATCCGACCTTCGAATGCTGGCGGCGGCAGGCGTTGCTTAATACGGACCAGATCGACGCCGCATTGCAGGATTTCGCCGCCGTTTGGCTAACCGGTCATTCGCTTCCCAATGCCTGTGATCCGGTGATCGCCGTCTGGCAGACTCAGGGCCAGCTTTCGCCGGAATTGCGCTGGCAACGCTTTGCACTGGCCATGAAGGAGGGCGAGACGGGACTGGCCCGGTATCTGCGCGCTGATATGCCAACGAACGATCAGGCTTTGGCGGATACGTGGCTGGCGGTAGCCAATGACCCGACCCTGATTCTCGATGCTGACCGTTTTAACGTAGATGACCCACGCGTCCCGCCGATTCTGGCTGATGGCTTGCATCGCTGGCGGCGGCGCGATGCCTTGGGGGCGATTGCTGCTTTGGACATCCTCAAGGCGCGGAATCCAGCGTTAGCGCCTCATCTGGCCGATGCGGAACGGTTGCTGGCCCTGTGGATCGCCAGCGATTACCACCCGACAGCGCTGGCGCGGCTGACCGCCCTGCCGGAAACCGTCGTCGATGCCGACGTGCGGGAATGGCGAATCCGCGTTTGCCTGAAGCAGGGCGACTGGCCTGCAGCCCTGCACTGGCTTGATCAATTGCCTCCGGAAGAACGCGACAGCCCGCGCTGGCAATACTGGCGTGGCCGGGCGCTGGAAGCGCTGAATCGTATCGAACCGGCCCAACAAGCCTACCGAAACGCCTCTGGCCACCGCGACTATTACGGCTTCCTGGCCGCTGACCGGCTGGGTGTCCCCTATACGATCACCAATACGCCGTTAGCGGTTTCGCCCACCGAATTGAACGCGCTGCTGGCCGCTTCGCCTGGGCTACAACGGGCCAGGGAGTTGTACATTCTGGGCCGGGAATGGGAAGCCGACGCCGAATGGCGACAAGCGACCCGAGCGTTCGATCCGGCAGTGTTGAAACAGGCGGCGCGGTTAGCGCATCGTTGGGAGTGGCGCCATCAGGCCATTATTACCATTGCCCGGGCTGAAGATTGGGATGATCTGGAAGTGCGCTTTCCACTGGCCTACCGGGATGGAATCGTGGCAAACGCCACAGCCGATGCTTTGGACCCCGCCTGGGTTTATGCGGTCATCCGTCAGGAAAGCGCGTTTCGCGCCGACGCCCGTTCCCCAGTGGGGGCGCTGGGCCTGATGCAGCTTATGCCGGCTACCGGTCGCCAAGTGGCCCAGGATTTACAAGACCCTGCCAATAAGATCGATCTGCGCCAGCCGGAAACCAATATCCGCTACGGAGTTCGCTATCTGCGACGCATGCTGGAGCGGTTGCAGGGTAATCCAGCCCTGGCCACCGCCGCTTATAATGCCGGACCCAACAAGGTCATCGAATGGTTGCCAGTGCATGATTCAGTACCCGCCGATGTCTGGGCGGAAACCATTCCTTATCGGGAAACCCGGGCCTATGTGCAGCGGGTCATGGAATACGCCATCGTCTATCGGCGGCTGCTCGGCTTGCAAGAGGATTCCACCACCCTCAGTGCGCGCATGAAGCCGGTGTTGCCGCTGGAAAATCCTGGGTAAGCAGGTTAGCCCCTGTGCAAAACGCTTCATACTCCCACGCATTGCAATCCTCCTTAAGCCAAGTGTTGGAGGCCGTCGATATTGGCGTCTGGGAGTATGATCATGTCAGCGACCGCATGTTTTGGAGTCCCTGGCTGTACGCCTTGCTGGGCTACGACATCGGGCAAGCGCCGTCCAGTCTGGCTGCCTGGCTTGGTCTGATCCACCGCGATGACTTGCCTGGGGTGCAAGCGCGCATTGCGGCGGCGCTGACGCCGGAAAATTCGTTGTACGAGGCCGAATATCGCTTGCGCGCTGCGGATGGCCAA
>JAGRHQ010000379.1 GCA_020444905.1 Candidatus Competibacteraceae bacterium | reverse complement strand
GGGCTTCAAAGGCCGGCAACGGCCCAAAGCGCTGCGTATAAATCGGTTGCCCACGAGGATAGACGGACAGCAGGGCCAGACAGGCGCGGCGGGCTTGTTCCTGATCCAGAACCGTCAAGTTAGAAATAATGAATCCGAACAGTGCCTTGTCGTCAGGAGGCGTGCCGAGCTTCGCCCAATCCTTGAGCAGTTTGAGTTGTCGCGCATCCAGACCCAACAGGTGGGCGGCCAGTTCACGCTGCGCCGCGTCCAGCGCCATTAATTCCGGAGCCGGTTCCGGGGCCGCGCAAGCGCGGATGATCTCGGCAAGACCGTGGTAGGGAGAGGTCGTGGCGATGCGTTCGACCAGCTTAGCGGCCTCGACCGGATCGGTGTCCAGCTTCAGTAGAGCGGACAGCGCTTGGCGCAAATCCCGGTAGGACGAACGGATCGGGATGTTTTGCAAATGCTCGCGCACCGCGCTTTCCGACTCGCCTTTTCCGTAGGCGCGCAAGGCCGCTTGCGCCGTGGCGAGTTGCCGCCGTAACGGGATTTCCTGGGGCAGCGACTGCAGGATGTCTTTTTGGCCCGCCAGCGCCAGCGCCGCCAGCTGCGTTTCCAACTCGCCTGCGCTGGCCAGAGCGCTGGTATATTGGGCATAGGCGCGCATGGCCTTGGCATACTGGTTGGACTGGAGCAGCCATTCCACATACCACTCCGGATGTGGAGCCTGGGCACAGATCGTCGGGATGTTTTCCCAGAGGACCGCCGCTTCCCGACACATGGCCTTTTGCGCCAGTTGCCGGGCGCGCTCCAGATAGGCGGTGGCCAATGATTCGCGCCAGCCAGCCTCGGGGTGCGGTTCGCGTTTCAGCAGCAGCTTGTAGACGTCGATAGCATCTTTATAGTTATGCGCCGACAGCAGGTCCTGACCACGGGCGATCAACTCGGGGGTAGGTAGCACATCGAGGCGTGGCGATGAAGACGATTTACGCATGCGGTTGAACCTTTGGAACTGCGGGAAGCAGCGACCTGTGCATGTCCGGTTGAAACCTTCAAACGGTCGTAATGGCCAAATCCTGGTGTTGCATCAGCGTTCGCTCATCGCTAAGCACGGCGCAACGCGCCTGTTCCGGTCGCAAATAAGCGGTCGCCACTTGTTGCAGGTCGTCCAGGGTGACGGCCAGCACCCGTTGCCGATACGCGCGGCGCTGTTCAGGAGTGCGGCCAAATAATCCGCCGAAGAAGGCAGTAATGGCTTCGCCCGCTGGGGAACCGGGTTTGTCAATCGCGGCGATGATGCCGAGAATCGCTTCTTCCAGAGTTTGGGCGGAATGTGGATGCGTATGCAACCAATCCAGCGCCCGGTCGAAATCCATCAGGGTTTCCGCCAGCCGGGGATCGCGGTAGGAATAGAAGCGGAATGCGCCGCTGTCGGGATGGTAACCAGCGCCGCCGCCGTA
>JAGRHQ010000378.1 GCA_020444905.1 Candidatus Competibacteraceae bacterium | reverse complement strand
TTGGGGAGGTACAGCGGGTTCTTGCGCTTCCAGCATGGCCAGGCGTTGCGCTAACCGGCGAATCAGCCGCTCCTGGCGCGAACGCTCCAGATCCATGGTCAGGATTTTGACCAGCAGCAGACCCAGCCCCAGAACGATGGCCAAAATCGGTGGGTAGCGAACGCCCAGGTACACGGCCAGATAGTCGAATAGTCGGGGAAAGAAACCCAGCGCAACAACCGTGGCAGCAGCGCCGATCCACCAAATGGCGTAAGGGCCGTGCAGATGGTCACGGCGCACCAGAAACAAAATGACGGCGGCGATAGCGATTCCCATCGCCATCGAAGTGATTTGATAAGTAATCATAATGCGGAGGATTAGTCGTCAGCCGGTGGCGAATGGTTAGAGCCGACCCGGGCGATGCAGAGCAGGCTGGTTTGCAGCATGTATTTTCCCACGATCAACCAGGAGCGAAAGACGCGCGATGCGCCATTCGCACGGGCCTGCATTGGAACGGGCACCTCTACGGTTCGCAGTCCCTGGCGACGCAGGATCAGTAGCACACCAACGTCCTGATAATCCAGCAGGCTGGCTTCGCTGGAGGCAAGTACGCGCATGGCCGGTTGATTGTACGCGCGAAAGCCGGAGGTGATGTCTTCCAGTTTGAGTCCGGTCAGCCAGCGAAAGTAACTCCAGGCGAAGCGTCGAGCGCGGCTGGCCCGCTCCGGAAATGCGCCGATGCTGACGTCGGCTTGCCCCCGGACGAGTGGTTCGAGCAGGGCGCCAATGCTGGCCGGTTCATGTTGACCGTCCGCATCGAGGGTGATGGCGGTGCGGTAGCCTTGACGCAGAGCGTAGCGCAATCCGGTTTGAATCGCGCCCCATGCGCCGAGTTGAATAGTCAGCGGCAACACGATGGCGCCGGCGTTTTGGGCGACTTGGGCCGTGGCGTCGGCGCTGCAATCGTCAATCACGACCACAGGACATTGCCACTGTTTCCGGACCTGGGCCACGATCTCGCCCACGGTGGCAGCCTCGTTGTGGGCCGGGATGAGGGCAATGGGGCGGTCAGCAGTGGTCATAGTATAGTGATGATAACATTCTCTTTAAAATGCGGTACGATGACAATCAATGGATTCGGGGCGGACAGGCTCAACGCGAGAAGGAGCAGGAACATCAGCGTGCGGAGCGTCTGGCGCAACGCTTGCGGGAGTTGGGCGTCAGTCCGGATTAAGGAGGGGCTATCTGGTATCCAGGGGGCAACGCCAACGAACGCTTGATCAGGCATGTCCGTCAACGCTAAAAGCTGAGCACATTATGCTATCCAAATTATTCTGACCTTCTATTTTCCTTATTACCACACTATACGCCGCAACGATCCAATGTGAACTACCTCACCACCTATCAGTTCTGAGTTAGACTCTAAGGCGAGTTTAACTGAAATGGCGAGGAGACGATGGGAACGGTTC
>JAGRHQ010000377.1 GCA_020444905.1 Candidatus Competibacteraceae bacterium | reverse complement strand
AACAACGTCGCCCGCACCTGTGTGGAAGCGCTGGCGGCGGCGCTGGGTCACACCCAGTCGCTGCACACCAACGCCCTGGACGAAGCCATCGCCCTGCCGACCGACTTCTCGGCGCGCATCGCCCGCAACACCCAGTTGTATTTGCAGGATGAAACGGCGATCTGCAAAGTGCTCGACCCGTGGGGCGGCTCGTACTATGTCGAGGCGCTGACGAACGAACTGGTCAAACGCGCTTGGGGGCATATTCAGGAAGTGGAAAGCCTGGGCGGCATGACCAAAGCCATTGAAACCGGCTTGCCCAAGATGCGCATTGAAGAGGCGGCGGCGCGGAAACAGGCGCACATCGACTCGGGCAAGGAAACCATCGTCGGCGTCAACAAGTATCGCTTGCCCAAGGAAGACCCGCTGGAGATTCTCAGCATCGACAATACCGCGGTGCGCGAATCGCAGGTGCAGCGGTTACAGAAGCTGCGGGCGAATCGGGATGAAGCGAAGGTCAAGGCGTGCCTGACTGCGATTACTGACGCCGCCAGCGCCGGTTCCGGCAATCTGCTGGAGAAGGCGGTGGAAGCGGCGCGCGCCCGTGCGTCACTGGGCGAAATCTCCGACGCCATGGAGAAGGTGTTTGGCCGGCACAAGGCGATCATCCGCGCGATTTCCGGGGTGTACAGCAGCGAGTTCGGCGACGCTGAAGAAATCGCCACGGTGCGCAAAATGGCCGATGACTTCGAGCAACGCGAAGGCCGCCGGCCCCGGATTCTGGTCGCCAAGCTCGGTCAGGACGGCCATGACCGGGGCGCGAAGGTGATTGCCACCGCGTTTGCCGATCTTGGTTTCGACGTGGACATTGGCGCGCTGTTCCAGACCCCGGAGGAAGTCGCCCGGCAGGCGGTGGAGAACGACGTGCATGTCATCGGCATGAGTTCGCTGGCGGCGGGGCACAAGACGCTGTTACCGCAACTGATTGCGGAACTCAAGAAACTGGGCCGCGAGGACATCATGGTCGTCGCAGGTGGGGTGATTCCCGCCCAGGACTATGAGTACCTCAAGGCCAATGGCGCTGCCGCTATCTTCGGCCCCGGCACCGTCGTCCCGGTCGCCGCCCAGAAGGTGTTGGTGGAACTCAACGAGCGTCTGGCGGCGTAAGAGTAGGGTGAAAATGGGCAGGGTGGGTAATACCTCCCTGCTTGACTATTTGGAGGACAACCTATGGCATGTTGGTAGCCCTGTAGAAAGTAGTGACTGATTTATGGTATGATTTTAGTGGTGATAAGAGAAGCGATAAAAAAACCATGATTTGTCCACGTTGCCACTCATTAAGTGTCGTTAAAAACGGCAGTATTCATAATCATAAACCTAAATTTGCTTGCAAGGATTGTGGTCGGCAATTTGTCGAGAACCCGGAGAATAAAATTCCACAAGATAAAAAGGATTTAATCGATAAGTTGTTA
>JAGRHQ010000376.1 GCA_020444905.1 Candidatus Competibacteraceae bacterium | reverse complement strand
GCCAAATTTTCGGTTTCGACGACATGTATAATGGTCCGGCCTACGATGCAAACATGCTGCCGATTGTCGGTCCATTCAAGTTGATAGAACATAAGAATTGAACGCCATTTCCAAAACAGGAGAGGATTGATGAATTATCAACATTCAGCTTTGTTGCTTGTGGATATCCAACCCGATTTTATGCCAGGCGGCGCTTTAGCGGTGGAAGGAGGCGATGAAATTGTAGAGCCAGTACGGCATTTAATGAATTCGAACCTGTTCGGATTGCTGGTCGCCACACAGGATTGGCATCCACCGGGACATATCTCCTTCGCCAGCAGCCACACCGCTCGAAAACCTTTCGAGACCACCGAACTCTATGACTACCCGCAAACCCTGTGGCCGGATCACTGCGTCCAGGGTTCGGCAGGCGCTCAGCTGCATCCAGGGCTGCCTTGGGACAAGGTAGCCGCCATTATCCGCAAAGGCATGGACCCTCAATGCGATTCTTACAGCGGCTTTCGCAACAATTGGAACATCAATGGCGAACGACCACCGACTGGTCTGGCTGGGTATCTTCGAGAACGGGGCATTAGCGAAGTCTATGTTTGTGGCCTGGCGCGCGATATTTGCGTTCGTTGGACAGCCGAGGATGCAGTTGACGCTGGATTCCAGGTGCATTTTTTATGGGATATTACCCGTTCTGTGAACCCCAACGACGATCAAGCGCTCCGGCAGGCGCTTATTAACCGAGGGGTGATCCTCACTAATCAGGCTACGGTATCGGCGCGCTCCAGGAATTATTAGGCCACAAAGACTTCAATCTTATACCGTTTCTCAGTCGGCGCCTCTGCCGACCTCCCCATCGCCTCAAAACGTTAAAATAGCCAAAGTCGAGGATCGATCAATTTGCGTTTAAGCGCGGTCGATAGGAACCAGGAAAACCGGGATGCCGGGATGTCGGGCCTTGATCAACACCTTGTGCGCGACCGAACCCATGAACATTTCTCCCAGGGCGGTTTGGCCATGAGAACCGAGAACAATCAAATCGGCGTTGATTCGCTTGGCTTCATCCAGAATCACCTGGACTGGATGTCCTTCAACGACCCGCATGTCAGCCACAACACTCTCTGCTTCAGGGTGCAGATGCTCTTCGCAGAACTTCTCCAGACGCCGGTGCATTTCCTGGTTAACTTGCGCAGAGCCGGTTTGATGCAAGGTTTTCAGGGTATCGGGCGGCACTAGGGTTTCAACCAGCGACTGTGCGTAATCGCTCATTGGCTCCAGTGCATGAACCACATGGATTTTGGCGCCGTACTGTTTGGCGATGGAAAAGGCGTGATTGAAGACATCTGATCCGTGAGGACCGAGGTCGGTGGCGTAGAGAATGGTTCGGATCGTGTAATCCATGGCGAGCGCTCCGCAAGACCAGGCAAACGGGGAAAGGATCAGTCAAACTTTGCCAAGGATAACACAACATTATTCTTCGGGGCCGAAGCACCGCGCATAGTCGCAGCACACTGCGCAGGAGGGCGCGCGGCAGAGATAGACCCCTTCCTGGATGCACAGTTGCTTGTAAAGAAATTTCTTCCATTTCAT
>JAGRHQ010000375.1 GCA_020444905.1 Candidatus Competibacteraceae bacterium | reverse complement strand
CCCCGCCAACCAAAGGGTGTTTTAATAACTCACGTTCCTCGGCGGTCAGCGCCAAGCCTTCCAGTCCCAGCATCACCGGTCCCAACGCCATCAATCCACACTCCAAGTTCACAATTTACACTCATGAATAATTGCAATGATAGCGGCTAATTCCATAATCGTCAGTTACCATGTTGGATGATTGATTTTGGGCTATATTGACGCCAGTCAGTCAAACCCCGACAATCGCTTTCCTGTTTGCTCCGCCGGTTTCCGGTAAAGCCAGGCGGCGCGCTAACCGCTTTCGCATCCCAGCCCTACGGAACCCATGGACCCCTATAAACTGACTCATCTCAAGCAACTCGAAGCCGAGAGCATCCACATTATCCGTGAAGTCGCTGCGGAATTTGAAAAACCGGTGATGCTCTACTCGATTGGCAAGGATTCTTCGGTGATGTTGCGCCTGGCCTTGAAAGCCTTCCATCCAGGCAAGCCGCCGTTTCCATTGCTGCATGTCGACACGACCTGGAAGTTCAAAGAAATGATTCGCTTTCGCGACGAACAGGCCAAGCGCCTGGGGCTGGAACTGATCGTTCACATTAATCAGGACGGATTAAACCAGGGCATCAACCCTTTCAGCCACGGCTCGCAAGTCCACACGGATATCATGAAAACCCAGTCGCTCAAGCAAGCGCTGGAACGTCATGGCTTTGACGCTGCGTTTGGCGGCGCGCGGCGCGATGAAGAACGCTCGCGGGCCAAGGAGCGGGTCTACTCGTTCCGTGATCGCAACCACCGCTGGGACCCCAAGAACCAGCGCCCGGAATTGTGGAATCTTTATAACGGTCGAGTGCGCAAGGGCGAAAGCATTCGGGTTTTCCCCCTGTCCAACTGGACCGAACTGGATATTTGGCAATACATTCATTTGGAAGATATTCCTATCGTCCCCTTGTATTTTGCCGCCGAGCGTCCGGTCGTCGAGCGGGATGGAACCCTGATCATGGTCGATGATGAGCGGATGCCGTTAGAGTCGGGGGAAGCGCCTCAACTGGAATGGGTTCGCTTTCGCACGCTCGGTTGCTATCCGCTGACCGGCGCCATCCGCTCCCACGCAACGACCCTGCCGGAGATCATCCAGGAAATGTTACTCACCCGTCATTCGGAACGCCAGGGACGATTAATTGACCATGACGCCGCCAGCTCGATGGAAGAAAAGAAGCGGCAGGGGTATTTCTAACATGTCTCACGCCTCCCCCCTGATCGAATCCGATATTCAGGCTTACCTGGAAACTCACGAGCGTAAGGATTTGTTGCGCTTCATTACCTGCGGCAGTGTTGATGACGGGAAAAGCACCCTGATCGGCCGACTGTTGTATGACACGCAATTGATTTATGAGGATCAACTGGCCGCAGTGCGCCGCGATACTACGAAGTATGGAACGACCGGCGAGGAGCTGGACTTGGCGCTCCTGGTGGATGGGCTGCAGGCCGAGCGTGAGCAGGGCATCACCATCGACGTGGCTTATCGCTACTTCTCCACCGAAAGACGCAAATTCATCATCGCCGACACTCCGGGCCATGAGCAGTACACCCGAAATAT
>JAGRHQ010000374.1 GCA_020444905.1 Candidatus Competibacteraceae bacterium | reverse complement strand
GTCCAGGAAGTATTTTCCTACCCGGTCGAGGTCGAGCGCAGCGTTTATGGCCAAATCAAATGGTCATTTTAGCAGGGCGAATTAGCATTCTGGCAGCGCTGCAAACTCTGCTACTGGCCATCGCCTGGCTGCCGTTGGCGGCGTCCGCCCTGGCGGCGGACGAATATGCCATCAAGGCGGCCTACCTGTATAACTTCGCCAAATTCGTGGAATGGCCGCCGAGCGCCTTCATAGGAGATGATGCGCCACTGCATATCTGTATCATCAACGACAATTCCTTTGGCGATGCGTTGGCTAGCCTGCGCGGCAAGACGGTAGGGAATCATGCGGTCAGCGTGCAAGCATTACCGTCCCATTCAGATGGGTCAGGTTGCCATATTGTCTTTATCAGCCGTTCCCAGCAACCACGCTTAAAAAATCTGCTCGCGACGTTCGGTAAGCGTCCGGTGTTGACGGTTAGCGACATCGAAGATTTTGCTCAGGCGGGCGGCATCATTGGTCTGGTGGAAGTGGAGCAGCGGATTCACTTCACCGTCAATCTGGCCGCCATGCGCCGCGCCGACCTCAAGCTCAGCTCCCAACTGCTCAAATTGGCGACCATCGTAGATGAAGGCAATTAAGGGTCATGACGTATGAAAGCGTTTGGCAATCTGTCGGTTAAATACAAACTGATGGCGATGATGTTGCTGATCAACGCCCTGGCGCTGGCGGCGGTCGCGGTGGCGCTGGTGATTAATGAAACTTACACCCTGCGCCAGGCGACCCGGAATCAGTTGCTGACGCTGGCCGATGTCATCAGCGCCAATACCGCGTCCGCGCTGCTGTTCAACGATCTTAAGGCTGCTGGGGAGAATCTGACGGTGCTGCGCGCCAAACCGGATATCCGGTACGCAACCATTGATAGCCCTGATGAGCGCATTCTGGCAGATTATCATCTACCGGATCTGACGGAAAAGGAACGTCAAAAATTACGCCAGGGCGATGACATTCTGAATCGCCAGCTTGAGCAGCAAAGTAGCGATGAAGTGAACCCGTCGTCGGCAGTCATCATGTTCAGCGGCGTGGACGGTCAGATAATGATGGTCAAATGGCCGATCAGACAGGACAACCAGTTGTTGGGGTACCTGGAAATGTACTCCGACATGCGAGATCTTACCGATAACCTGTATCGTTATTATTGGATTATTGCCGGCTTATTCGCAGCGTCGTTATCACTAGCGGCCGTATTGGCTTCAGGCTTCCAGCGAGTGATTTCCGTACCGATCCTGCGGCTGCGGGCGGTCATGGAACAAGTCTCCAATTCGCGCAATTACCACACGCGCGCGCAGCGTGACAGCAATGACGAACTGGGCGCGCTAGTGGACGGCTTCAATGACATGCTGGCGCAAATCCAGCAGCGCGATGCTGATCTGGCCCATTACAACGCACGGCTGGAAGCACAGGTAGCAGCCCGCACTCAAGAGTTGTCAGATGCCAATCAGGAGTTGCAAACATTGGTGCAGGAACTGAGCGAGGCCAAGGAGTTCGCGGAAGCCGCCAGTCAGGCCAAGTCACAGTTCCTGGCCAATATGAGCCACGAAATCCGCACCCCGATGAACGGTATTCTGGGCATGGCCGAGTTATTGCT
>JAGRHQ010000373.1 GCA_020444905.1 Candidatus Competibacteraceae bacterium | reverse complement strand
TGGAGGCGATTATCGGCGCAGTTTATCTGGACAGTAATTTTAGCGCCTGCCGGGACTGGGTATTGCATCTCTATCGGGACTGGCTGATGCGGTTATCCAGCGCCAGTGACTTGAAAGATCCGAAGACCCGTTTGCAGGAGTATCTTCAAGCGGACCAACGTCCTTTGCCGATCTACAACGTGCTGGAAATCCGTGGCGAACCACATGCGCAGAGTTTTACTGTGGAATGCGAGGTTGCCCAGCTGCGGACGATAGCCGTGGGCAGTAGTCGCCGCAAAGCCGAACAGGAATCAGCCCGTCTGATGTTGGAGCAACTGGCTTGATGGCGCCTCCACCATCGTCCTTTTCCCGCCCAACTGCTGGGGAAAGCGAGCTGCGCGCCGGCTACGTCGCTTTGCTAGGTCGTCCTAATGTGGGCAAATCCACGCTTCTGAACCGACTCATCGGCCAGAAAATCAGTATTACCGCGCCTAAGCCGCAAACCACCCGGCATGTCATTCTGGGTATTCAGACCTTGCCGGATGCGCAGATCATTTACGTGGACACGCCGGGCTTACACCGTCGAGGTCAGCGAGCGATGAATCGTTACCTGAACCGGGCGGCGGCTGGCGTACTGGGTTATGTCGATGTCGTAGTGTTCCTGATTGAAGCCTTGCGTTGGATTGAAGAGGATCAGGATGTGCTGCAACGCCTGACCGAGTTCGGCAAACCGGTGGTGTTGGCGGTCAACAAGGTCGATCGGCTTACCGATAAACGGCGGTTATTGCCGTTCCTGCAAGAGATGGCTGCTAAGCGTCTGTTTACTGAGGTCGTGCCATTGGCCGCGATCAACGGTGACAACGTGGCTGCGCTGGAACAAGTCATTACCCGATTATTACCGATCGGAGGACGTATCTTTCCTGAAGACCAGATCACCACGATCAGCGAACGCTTCATGGCCGCCGAGTTGATTCGCGAGAAACTGACCCGGTTGCTGCGTGAAGAATTGCCCTACGCCCTGACCGTAGAGATTGAGCAGTTCGTCGAGGAAGGTCGACTCGTGCGCATCCATGCGGTTATCTGGGTTGAGCGCAACAGCCAGAAAGGCATTGTCATCGGCGAGAAAGGCGTCACGTTGCGTGAGGTCGGTCGCCAGGCCCGCGAGGATCTGGAGCGGTTACTGGATCGCAAAGTGTTTTTAGAAACCTGGGTCAAGGTCCGCGAAGGCTGGTCGGATGATGAACGCGCCCTGCGCAGTCTGGGTTACGGCGATCCAGACAGTCAGTTTTAAGTGGTTAATGCGCGCCCTGTTGCAATCGGCCTTCGTTCTGCATCGCCGCCCATATCGGGACAGTAGCCTGTTGCTGGAGGTATTGACTCGTGAACACGGACGGTTGGGATTGGTGGCGCGTGGCGCAGGATCGTCCCGATCGCGTCTGAAAGGGTTATTGCAAGCGTTCACTCCCTTGCTGCTCTCCTGGACCGGCGACGGCGATTTGGTCACGCTGAGCGGCGGTGAGGAAATCGGGCTACCCATCCCCTTGTTGCACAATCGGGCGCTGGCTGGACTGTATGTTAACGAGTTACTGGTGCGCTTATTGCCACGCTGCGATCCGCAGCCTGGATTATTTGCCGCCTATGAGGTTCTACT
>JAGRHQ010000372.1 GCA_020444905.1 Candidatus Competibacteraceae bacterium | reverse complement strand
TAGACCCGACTATGGCCGAGCGTTTTAGCAAGCTCGGCGCAGAAATCCTGGTGGAAAAAGGTGCCGGTCTCAGCGCCTTCTTCACTGACGAAGCGTATGGCAAAAGCAGCCGTTTGATAGATAGCGCGCAAGCGTTGTACGCCGAAGCCGATGTGGTCTTCAAGGTGCAAGGGCCGACCCTGGAGGAAGTGGAATTGCTCAAGGACGGCTCGACGCTGCTCGCCGTGCTGATGCCGCACCGCAACCTGGATGTCGTCAAGCGGTTGCGCGACAAGAAGATCACCAGCTTCGCCATGGAGTTGATTCCGCGCATCTCTCGCGCCCAGTCGATGGACGTGCTGTCCTCCCAGGCCGCCGTGGCCGGCTATTACGTCGCCTTGCGCGCCGCCAGCTTGGCCAGCGGGTTCTTCCCGATGCTGACCACCGCCGCCGGCACCATCCGCCCCTCCAAGGTCGTCATCGTCGGCGCAGGCGTCGCGGGCTTGCAAGCCATCGCCACCGCCAAACGGCTAGGCGCAATGGTGGAAGCCTACGATATCCGTCCGGCAGCTCGCCAGGAAATCGAATCGTTGGGCGCCAAGATGATCGACACCGGCGTCAACGCTGCCGCCGAAGGCGGTTACGCCCGTGAATTGACAGCGGAAGAAAAGCAGAAACAGGCCGACGTGTTGGCTAAGCACATCGCGGCTTGCAATGCCGTCATCACCACTGCTGCTATTCCTGGCCGGCCTGCGCCGAAGATTGTCACCACCGCCATGGTGGAGAACATGAAGCGTGGCGCGGTGATCGTTGATCTCGCGGCGGAATCCGGCGGCAATTGCGAGTTGACCCGCCCCGGCGAGACCTACGAGTCTAACGGCGTGATCATCGACGGCCCGCTCAACATCCCCAGTAATTTCCCGGTTCCCGCCAGCGAAATGTACGCCAAAAATCTGTTCAACTTCCTGTCGCCGATGATCAAGGATGGCGCGTTGAATTTGGACTGGGATGACGAAGTGATCGCCAAAAGCGCTCTGACCCGCGATGGGCAGATTGTCCACGAACCCACCAGCAAGCTGGTCTAACCTCACCGGAGAAGCGTTATGGAAGTCATGAAAGACGTTGTCGCGTTTTTCTCCCCGATTTACATCCTGATGTTGGCCGGATTTCTCGGCTATGAAATTATCGGCCGGGTGCCGGTCATCCTGCACACGCCGTTGATGTCCGGCACTAACTTCGTGCATGGCATCGTGCTGGTCGGCGCGATGGTGGCACTGGGCCAGGCCGTGACTCCCCTGGAGCAGGCGATTGGGTTCCTGGCGGTATTGCTGGGCGCCGGTAATGCGGTCGGCGGCTACTTCGTCACGGAACGGATGCTCGAAATGTTCAAGAGCAGCAAGGGTCAGGAGAAGTAAGTCATGGGTTATCTGATTGAAACGGTGTATTTCCTGACGGCCGCGATCTTCATCATCGGCCTCAAGCAGATGTCGCATCCGACGACCGCCCGCAAAGGCATTGTTTGGGCGGGCTATGGCATGGTGCTAGCCACGCTGGTCAGCTTCGTCCATCCCCAAATCACGGCGCACATTAACGCGTTCAATTATGTATTGACGCTGATCGCCATCGCTATTGGCGGCGCGATTGCCTGGTGGGGCGCTAAAAAAGTGCCGATGACTGCTATGCCGCAGATGATCG
>JAGRHQ010000371.1 GCA_020444905.1 Candidatus Competibacteraceae bacterium | reverse complement strand
TGGAAACGCGGGTGGCCAGTCAAACGCGCGAGCAACTCAGTTTGTTAGGAGCGCTACAGACGCTGGAAAAGAGCGCGGGCGCCCTGCAATCCCGGATGACCGCTCTGGACTCCCGCATCGAGCAGCATCAGGAACAGTTTGGAGCACTGGAAAAAGCGGATCGTAATCATCAGCAACATTTGAAAGAGTTTTCCTCCATCGTTGAAGCGCAACACAAGCGTCTGCTCCAGCTGGAAATTATGCTGGAAAATCTCGACCAGGGCGCACAATCGACGATGCAGTTATTGAATGCGCTGAAAACCGATCTGAAACGGCACGACCAGGCGCTCGCCAGTCTCGACCAGATCACCGAAGCCAGAGAGACCGCCACGCGACAATTGCAGGACCAGCAAAGCCGACTGGATCAACTGACCGAATCCTCGTCTGCGGCCCGCAAAGAGATCGCCTTTCTCAAGACCTGCTTTGAAGAACAGCGTCAGGGATTGGCGGACGCCGCACGCATCCGCCAGGAATTGCAGAAGCAGCAGGAACGGGTGAAGCATCTGGAGACCCTGGTCGGTAAGGTATCGGCGGACACCAACTCCACCCGGCAGATTCTCAACGTCCTGCAAACCGACCTTACGACGCAAAACGATACGCTGCGTGAACTGGATCAAAACTGGCGGGAGAGTCTGTCCTCTTATCATGATCGGTTGAACCAATTGGAAGGCGCTGTCTCCAGTCCAATGGCGCCGGCTGAGGCGTTGCCGCTTGAATCCACTGGGAAGGCGTTGGCGCCCGCCATGATGGAGCCAGCGCGCTTCGAGGCCCTGGAACAGGCGCTGGCGGGAACGCGCGAACAATACGAAGGATTGCGGACCCATTTGGATGAGCTGCGTCAAACCCTGGCCACGCAAGGCGAGACGCTTAATGAGACTCAGGAACTGGCTTGGTCGCAAATTCAGAACCTTCAAGAGCGGCTTAGCGAGGCCGAAGCCACTCTGGACAGTCTCCACGCCGCGTCTGCCGCTGAACCCACTGGCGATGCGGAGACCGAAGCCGCGCTTAACAGCCTCCGCCAGGATCTGGCGGCGCAGGCCGAAACGCTTAATGAGACCCAGGAACTGGCCTGGTCGCAAATTCAGAACCTTCAGGAGCGGCTTAGCGAGGCCGAGGCTACCCTCGACCAGCTTGGCCAGGCTCCCGCCGAAACCCCGGCTGGCCCGGACCTGGAAGCCGCGCTTGCCCCCCTACGCCAGGAATTGTCCACGCACGCTGACGCACTCAATGCGCTGCGGGATGTGACGCAGCAACAATTCGTCGCGCTCAACGACGCCCTGGAAATCCGGCAACAGGAATCACGGGAGATTGCCGGGCAAGTAGGCCAACTGCAAACGGTTACCCTGGAGGAGTTGCGACAGGCGGGACAAGCACAGATTCAACAGATTCAGGCTTTACAACACCGGCTCGACGCTACCGAAACCACCCTGGATATCCTCCGCCAAGCGCCTGAACCCGGTGCTGGCATCGACCTGGAAACCGCGCTCGGCCCTCTGCGCCAGGATCTGCTGGCCCAGACCGGCGATCTTGACAAGTTGCGGGACGCCACGCAACAGCAATTCGCCGATCTCGGCGCCACCCTGGAGACCCGGCGCCAGGAGTCGCTGGAAACGGCCAACCGGCTCAGCGCTCTCCA
>JAGRHQ010000370.1 GCA_020444905.1 Candidatus Competibacteraceae bacterium | reverse complement strand
CATCGAATTCCGCTACCTGTGCGGTCATGATCGTCTGCCGGTCGCCTGCCAGTTCCCTGATCTGCTCATTGATCTCTTGCAGCCGTCGGGCAATGCCCTGTAAATCATCGCGGGTCGGCACGCCCAGACGCCTTAACGCCCGCAAGACGCGCTCCTCAAAAATCTGTTCCAGGTGATCCAGGGCTTCGGGAAGATTCTTAATCGTTTGCCCGTTCATCGTTCACTCCTCTTCGGACTATCATCCGAATTTTGCTCCATCGGTTTAATCTGAAATCAATTTAACAGGCAAAACTAGTGCAAACATCCTAATGCCAAGGCCACGGCTTATCACTGGATATGATAAAGTAGTGCATTAATCATCAGTTGATCCGACCTCATCCTGGCCGGCAACATCTCCCCACTACTCTGCAATCATGCTGATCACCCCATGATCCTGAGCCGTTTTCTCAAGCCCAAGTGGCAACACACTGATCCCGAGACCCGCAAACAGGCTTTGCAGGGGCTGGAGTCGACTGACCCGACATTGACTGAACTAGCGCGGCGCGATGCTGATCCTGCAATTCGTTGCGCTGCGCTGGAGCGTCTCGATGATCTCGGCCTGCTCCAGATGCTTGCTCGTGAAGAGGCGAACCTGGAAGTGCGCGCTGCCGCCCAAGACCAGTATCACCGCCTGCTGGCCGGCAAGGTCGTCGAAGGGCCACCGCTGGCCGAGCGGTTGGAACGCTTGCGCCAGAGCGCTGATCCGATGCTGATTGAGTTCCTGTTGCGCCACGCGGTTGAACCAGAGCTGCGTCTGGCCGCGCTGGAACAGGTTACGTCAGAAACGGCTCTGGCCGAGATCGCTGCGCAAAACGCGCATCTGGATATGCGTCTGGCCGCACTGGAGCGGGTACAGGATCTCGAACTACTCGAGCAGGTAGTTCGCCAAAGCCGCAACCGCGACAAGCGCGTCTATCGCCAGGCCAAAGAGCGGCTGGACGCCCATCAAACAGCTCAGGCCCAAGCGGCGTGCCTCGAACGGCTATGCAATGAAATGGAAAACCTGCGCTGGGATGGTGAAAGCGGGCTTAATGCGGGTCGGTTCCCGAAGCTGGATCAGGAATGGCGAAGCCATGAGACCGGGACTTCCCCGGAACAGCGGGAGCGCTATAACCAAGCACGGGAACGCTTTCTAGCTGAACGACAGACCAGCGCCAATCGCCGGACCCAACGCCTGGAACTGATTGCCTCACTGGAAAACTTGCTGGAGCGGTTGCGCCAACAAGGCGAATCCAGCGCCGAACTTATGGCCGCTATCCAGTACGGAACTCGCGAAGCGCCCGCCGCCTGGGCGTATTTTGGCCCCGTCCAGGATAGTGAGGGTCGGCGGCTGGAACAACGCTTTCAGGAACTGGTCGCCGCTATTCACGAGCAGGAACGCATCTTGCAGCACAACCAGGTTCACGCTAATCGCCTGCGCGAAGTCTTGCAACAGATGGAAAAACTGTTGAAGCAACCCAGTGAAGTCCAGGAAACCGACATCACCCCCTTACGCAAGCAATGGGACTCCTTGGAACGCCCCGAATCTCGCACGTTAGCTGCTGAATTACAGAATGAATTTGATGGCCTCCTCGATAAATTGCGCGCCCGGATACAGCGTCAGCTTCAGGAGCGCGACCGAGAATGGCAGGAACTTCAAGAAG